>NZ_JAWGSV010000103.1:0-10632 GCF_032552055.1 Clostridium sp.
GGATATAAGTATGAATTCAATTGATAGTTTTTCTAGTTTTAATGACTTTTTTATTAGAACTTTAAAATCTGATTCTAGACCTATTCCTAGCGATAATAATTTGCTTATGTCTCCTGGCGATGGTAGATTATTTGCTTATGAAAATATTTCTATAAATAAACTAATCCAAGTTAAGGGTATTAATTATAGTTTAGAAGAATTGCTTGCAAATAAAGATATTGCTAAAGAATATGAAGGGGGAACTTGCTTAGTTCTAAGACTATGTCCTACTGATTATCATAGATTCCATTTTGTTGATGATGGGATTCCTTTAGAAAATCACTTTATTAAAGGTAACTACTATTCCGTAAATCCTGTAGCCTTAGAGAGAATTCCTAAACTATACTGCCAAAATAAAAGAGAATGGTGCCAATTTAAATCAGAAAACTTTGGTGATATTCTTCATATTGAAGTTGGTGCAACTTGTGTTGGTACAATTATTCAAAGTTATAAGGAAAATAAGAAAGTATCTAGAGGAGAGGAAAAGGGTTATTTCAAATTTGGAGGTTCTACAACTATTCTTGTATTTAAAAAAGATGCTATAGAAATTGACAAAGATATAATAGAACAATCAAACCTTGGATATGAATCTATGGTATTATTAGGAGAAGTAATTGGTAAGAAAAAATAACTTAATGTAGATATAATTACACTATATAATCTATAGTAAGGAGTGAGTTTTTATGGGGGATTTAATTTACAGATTATTATTATTTTTAAATAGTAGCAAATCAAATGATATCAATCATAGTATAGCTATTACATTGCTTAGAAATGTACGTATTATACCTAATATGTCCATAAATAAATTAGCTGATTTATGCTATACTTCTCCAGCTGCTATAACTAGATTTTGCCATAAACTTGGCTATTCAAGCTTTATAGAATTTAAAGAAAATATGAAGATTAATATTAATAATTATAATCAAAGCCTTATAAGGCCAAGAGCAATTAACTATGATATTGATAGAGAAGATTTATTAAATAATATGTCTAATGAGATTGCTGATGAAATAAATTCATTTAATAATACTGTAGACTTAAAATTAATTGATAGCATTATTGAACTTATATATAGTTCTAAAAATGTATATATTTTTGGTACTCTATACTCTCAACTTATGGCTCAAAACCTCCAAAATAAATTAGCTAGATTATCTAAATTAATATATCATGCAAATGATGTACAAGAACAAGAAAAACTTGCAGCAGAAATGGATGACTCTTCTCTTGCAATATTAATATCTCCAACTGGAAGATTTACTATTTATCATGAAAGGCTTTGGAAGAAAATTGAGGCTAGTTCTGCTACCTTAGTAGTTATTACTGAACAAGAAAACCCAAAGTATACTAAGAGAAGCAATTACATAATTTATTTACCAAAGCGAGAAGCTACTACTGAATATATTCAAGCTCATACCCATGATTTAAGCTTCTTAATTGAGTATATTTATTTACGATATGGGATTCTATATAAGAATATATAAAAATATAGCGAAATATTAACTTTAATTAGTTACATAAAATTAAAGAGGTTAATATTTCGCTATATTAATTATTAAATTATCTTTTGTTTAGTTCTTTTGTAGTTCACAATTTTTTCAAGGGTAAATTTATTTAAATTTATAGCTCATCCTTAAGATAAGCTATAAATTAAGGGCTTTTTAATAATTTTAGAATTCAGCTCTTTCTATAGCTTCTATCTTTTCTATAATATTTTTAAATTGTGGTAAATGTTCTTTGTTAGCAACTAACATTTCATTTAATAACTTTCTACCTCTTACATCATCAGCTACTAATGGATTAGTTACCATTGCTAATAATGCAGTGTTATAATCTCCTGTGTAAGCTGCTTCAGCTGCTAATCTTTCAAATGATTTAATTTGACCAACTAATCCTTGAGCAAATACTGGTAAATCAGTAACAGTTTCTACTGGCACTGGACCATTCTTTCCAATATAACAACTTACTTCAACTGCTGACTCATCTTCAAATTGCTTTAAAGTTCCATTATTTCTTGTATTTACTGCAATTATAGTGTTTTTATCATTATAAATACCGTTGATTACATTACAAGCAACATCTGAATAGTGTGCTCCACCACGCTTAGATAATTCTTCTGGCTTTTCTTTTAAATCAACGTCTTTATACATTTCAAATAATTTCTTTTCAACATCCATTACTACTTCAGCTCTAGTTCTGCCCTTCTTGAATTCTTCTAACTCATCATTAAGCATGTCCTTAGTCTTATAGTAATATCTATGATATGGACAAGGTATTATTCCAAATGCTCTTATTGTAGCAACATCCCAGTCTAAATCCTTGATATTCGCCATTGTTTGACTCTTAGCATCTGGAGCAGTTAACCTATCAATAATTTCTGCTGTAACATCTTTTCCATCATTATAGATTCTTTCAGCATAAACCATATGGTTTAATCCAGCAAAATCTACTGTTATCTTATCCCTATCTGCTCCTAATATATCTGCAAATGAGAATTGTAATCCTATTGGAACATTACATACTCCAATTACCTTCTTATGAACTCCATATCTTAATAATGCTTCTGTTACTATTCCTGCTGGATTTGTGAAGTTAATTAACCAAGCATTTGGACATAGTTCTTGAATATCCTTAGCTATATCTAATATTACTGGAACTGTTCTTAAAGCTTTAAATAAGCCACCAGCTCCATTAGTTTCTTGGCCTAAGAACCCATGACTTAAAGGAATTCTCTCATCCTTACGTCTAGATTTTAATAATCCAACTCTTAATTGAGTAGTAACAAAATCGGCATCTTTTAATGCTTCTCTTCTATCTAATGTTAAATGTATATTCATAGGAACTCCAGCTTTTTCAACCATTCTTTTAGCAAGTGCTCCTACTATTTCTAACTTTTCTTTACCCTCTTCAATATCTACTAACCAATAATCGCTTACTGGCATTTCATCATATCTTTTTATTAATCCTTCTACTAACTCAGGTGTATAACTTGATCCTCCACCTATTGTAACAATCTTTAAAGGTTTCTTTTCCATATAAACTCCCCCCTAATTTCTTTATTTTATTTAACTTATAACTCTATTATACTTACATAAAATAGTAAACAATTTCAAAATTTGAAAATTAAAATTAACTTTTAAAGATTATGCTTTTAATACTTTTTTTGAATTTTTCTTCATCTCCATCAAAAATAATAATATTAATATTCATTTCTTTTGCTCTTTCCTTAACAGATAGTTTTATTGGTTCCTTAGTTGCAACTAATACCTTATAGGAGTTATCACCTCCTATCTGTTTACTATATACTTCTAATTCATTTAAAGTATCTTCATTATACTTATCACTATCTTTACATGAAATGCATATAGGTATAGAGTCTTTTATAGCTATTACATCTACTTCATTTCTCACTACCTTACTTTTATCATTCCATAAAAACATAACTCCACTTTTAACTTCATCTATTTCTTTAATTTCCTTTATCATATTATTTGTTGCAATTTCTAGCCATGTTCCACTTTTAAAAATAAAGGATTTTAAATAATCATTCTTGAACTCTATATTAATTTCATCCTTATCTTCTACAAAGTGTATTTCCTTCATATTTTTAAGCTTTATTAAAATACTTCTTAATAATTCCTTTTCATCCTTATTAAACAAACTTGATTTTATTTTTATACTCTTTGGATTGTTAATATCATGAGTGAAAATATCACTGTCATATAACTTCTGCTTATGTTTATGCCAAAGTTCAAGATTTTTATATATGGTTTTTGTAAATAATCTCAAGTCCTCTTTCTTAGAAAAATCAGTACTATCATTTATAAATTCCCCCCCTGAAGCTTTTAGAATAGTATTTAACTCCATATCCTCAAAATCCTCTTTATCTATATTTACTCCCCTATGAAAGGTATAAATATATCTATTTTTTATATCTAAATAAACAGATTTAATATCCTTTTCTTTTATTATATTTAGTAATAGTAAGGAATTAATTCTACTTCCACCTGTTAAATTAACTAACATTTCTTTATTTTCATTATTGCTTATTAGATTTTCTAATAGTTCTATATTCCCCTCTTCTATATTTATGTCTTTCAAAGTAATTTCATTAAAATTATTCTTATAATAATCTATAAGAGATTTTAATTTTTCTTTATCTTCTTTTCTATATATAAGTATCACTTCTCTTGGACTATATTTTTTTGTTGCTAAAATATTTGCCTCGTTATGATTATCTATCTGATTAACAAGTAAATCTATTTTCATAATTTTATCCTTTTTCTTTTTTATTTTTAATTTTATTATTCCCAGCGTATATTTTTTTATATATTTTTAAGAGGCCTAAATTTTTACCATTATGATAAAAAAATAAAGCTGTTCTCTAGAAAATTAATTATTTTCTAGAGAACAACTTAAACTTTAAAATTACTTATTATTAAATGATTTATCTACAAATCATCATATATTTTTATCTTAGTTATATAAATTTCTTGCTAAATATACTCCTGAGCTTGAAGCCATCATAAGCCCTCTAGTAAGGCCAGCTCCATCCCCTATTGCATATAGATTTTTTATATTTGTTTCTAATTTTTCACTTAACTTTACTGCATTTGAATAGAACTTAATTTCTGGTCCATATAGTAAGTTATCTGGGTTAGCAAATCCTTTTACT
Organism: Clostridium sp.; assembly: GCF_032552055.1. Classification (GTDB taxonomy): domain Bacteria; phylum Bacillota; class Clostridia; order Clostridiales; family Clostridiaceae; genus Clostridium. The sequence continues at coordinate 4,718 of NZ_JAWGSV010000103.1, forward strand.
ACCTTGTCCATTTCTAATATAAAATTAATAATATTAGTCATTGTTCTATATGGAAGTCCTAATGTTATATCTCCAGGCATTGCAGTTTTTAAAGTTGCTTCTACTGAATTATTATCAAGTTCCTCTTGCCAAGTTCTTTTTCCATTTAGTATATCACCAAACCTTTGAACTACAACATCTCCATTAGATAATAAATTAGTTATTTCTGCTATTTTATTAGCATATTCTATTGGCTTTTTAAACGGTTCTGTAAACTTATGTGATGACAGAATAGCAAAGTTAGTATTTATACTTTTCTTCTCCTTATAAGCATGTCCATTAGCTAATGAGACACCATTATCATATACTTCTGCAGCAACAAACCCATCTGGATTTTGACAGAAAGTTCTTACCTTATCATCAAAAGGAGCTACATTTGAAATAAACTTTCCTTCATACATTAGTTCATTTACCTTCTTAATATCGCCTTCTGACTTCATTTCAAATCTTACACCAATATCTACAACTCCAACCTCTTTTTCAATATTATGTTTATCACATAAATCTGATAAGAAATCTGCTCCATTTCTACCTACAGAAACTATAATTTTATCTCCATAGTAAGCCTTATCTTCTGCTATAACACCTTTAGCTTTACCATTTTCTATTATTATATCCTTAACCATATTCCCGAAAATTATCTCTACTCCATTAGCAATTAAATAATCTTCTAATTTCCCATATAATTCTCTAGACTTCTCAGTTCCAAGATGTCTAATTGGAATATCTACTAAATTAATATTCTCTTCTTTTGCTCTATCTTTAATTTTCTTAATTTCATCCTTATGCTCTACACCTGCGATATTTTTTTCTCCACCAAATTCTAGATAAATAGTATCACAGTAATCTATTAAATCTTTTGTTTTCTGATGCCCTATTACCTCTGGAAGATTCCCCCCAACAAGTACTTCTTCAGTATCCTTATCATATAAAGATAATTTAGCATCTGAAAATGCTCCTGCTCCTGCAAACCCTGTAGTTATGTTACAGTAAGGCTTACACTTAACACATTTATTAAGCTTTGGTATAGGACAATACCTTTTGTGAACAGATCTCCCCTTTTCAATAATTAGAACTTTCTTTTCTGGACTAATCTTTGTAAGTTCATAAGCAGTAAATATTCCACTTGGCCCCGCACCTACAATAATTACGTCATATTTGTTTTTTAACATATTAATTCGATAACCCCCATCTCGAATATTTTCGTAAATCCAACAAATATTATACGCCTTTCTGTAATTAATTCAACACTTTTTTATTATTTCTTTATATGAATGTTCATTTTTTAACGTATGAAAGCTATAAAGGGCAAAACTCATAAAATAACTGATTTTAAGTAAAATAAAAAAACCTTGTAAACTTAGTATTTACAAGGTTTCCATGGTACGGCGGAGAGGATTCGAACCCCCGACCAACTGGTTCGTAGCCAGCTACTCTATCCAACTGAGCTACCACCGCATATAAAATTTTAACAAAACTATATTATCATAAGTCCATAAATAAATCAAGTAACTTATCTTTATTAACTAAAGATACTAGTTATTATATAAATCTGAAAATTCTACTTCTAACATTTGAATTTTATTTCCAGCATCTCTTATACAATAGTCCTCTTTTTCTTCAACGAAGGCTATTGGAAATGTAACTATAAACTCACATCCCTTATTTTCTTCACTATTTAATGCTATATCTCCACCCATAGACTTAACAAGATAATTTACTAAATCAAGTCCTATACCGCTTCCGGAAGATTCCCTATTATTATCATTTGATATTTGATAAAATCTGCTAAATATTTTCCCCTGATTTTCCTTTGATATTCCAGGGCCCTCATCTTTTATAGATATTGATAGTGATTCTTTTAAAACATTAATATCTATATATATATCTGAATTACTGTATGAAAATTTTATTGCATTAGATAGTAAATTCATAATTATCCTATCTAACACTTCTGGATCCACTGCCATTATACATTGTTCCTCATTAGTATCGAAAGTTAACTGAATATTTTTTTGCTTTGCATATTTATCTATACAATTTATTGTGCTTTCTATCATTGAAATAACATCTATATTTTTCATATTTAAAACATAATAATTATTTTCAAACTTTGTAGTGTCTATAAGATTATTTATAAGTTTCAGCATTTTTAAGCTATTTCTTCTAACCATCTTCATATATTCTAATATCTTTTCATCATTTATAGATACTCTTCCATAATCTATGCATTGCATTATACTTAAGATAACATTTAAGTGTCCTCTTAAGTCATGTGAGATATTTAATAAAAAATTTTCTTGTCTACTACTTTTATTTATTAATTCAGTTATGACCATCATTAACTCATCATCTGTAAGGCTATTATCTTTTTCTGAAAAAAAATCATTTAAATTATCTTTATTAAGTAACAATTCCCCATCAATAAATCCATTGTTAATCATTCCTATAATTCCTTTCATACCAGCCTTTGCATTTTTTACCCTTATTATAAGTTTACCATATGCACATTTTTCTAACAACATATTTTGTAGTTTTTTCCAATTTTTTTATATGTTTTTATGATATTTTTGCTATTATTATATATTTATTTATTCAAATATACAAAAAGACCTTTAAGAATACCTATATATTTGATATTCTTAAAAGTCTTAATCTTATTATAATGGCGTTTCACTTCTTAAATTGTTAATTGTTAATGTTAAATAAGTTCCAGATACAAGTATAGAAAATGCACCTAGATTTACAAATAAACCTAAAATTGTTGAAAGTGTCGTTGCATAAATACATATCTTGAATATATCACCATATCCTAAATTTAAATAATTTATTTTATTTAAGATAACTCCAAGAATTGATAATATAAAAGCATTGAACATAAAGTTAAAATAAGTTATTAATATACTAAATATAAACGCTATATATTTAATAATACTAATAATACCAAGTGAACTTATAATATCATTATTATCAATCTTACCTTCTAAGTTTATTTCTGTATATTTAAAGTTATATTCTTCTCCATTAGTTCTATATGAGATACCATCTTTTAAAAATGATACTGAGGAATCCTTATGTACAACTATTTTTCTAATTTCATTAACTTCGCTTAATGATAGGCTAGTATCTACGTAAATTATATTTTGACCTTCTTCGTATTTAAATGGTGAATTTTCAAAATCTAAAATCCCATTTTCTAAAGTAAACTTAAGCTCATCTGTAGACATTACATTTTCTATACTTTTTTGCATAGATCCAATGGCAACATAGCTTAACCCACCAATAACAGAACCTATTATAAGTGAAAAAAGTATTGAATATATTATAGCTCTTGATAACTTTTCATTTATTAACTCTTTATATCTCTTTACATTGGCTACACTAATTATAATTTTATTAAAGAAGCCTATTCTATCCTTCATATTTATAACTCCTTCTATTTTAGTAATTACTACCTATTCTATCATAGAAAATAAGTTTTATAAATAAAGCTAATTTTTAAATTTTCTATGAATTAGTTTATTTTTTGTGAATTTGGTTAATGATTATAATATAAGTCAAGGAGGAGCATTTATGTTTAAAATCAATAAGAGTATGGAGGGAAAATTCTCTATATTTAAATTAATGTCACTTATTATTTTCGTCATGTTATTAGGATTTACAACTAATATATATATTAATTCAAACTATAGAGAAATAACTTCTAAGTTCTATTTATCCTTTAATAATAAAGATTACTCAAATGCTAAATCTTTATTAGATAGTAAATTGCTATTAATCTCTAAAAATAAGCTAAATACTGATTTAGAAAATTATTTTACCGATGTAGTGAATAAAGTACTGATAGCTTTATCTAATAACGAAATTAATAATGCTAATGCATTAGAAGTACTAAAGGAAGTCGATAGTTATAATATTCTTGGAGATTCATTAAATAAGTTAATTTCAGCTTTAGAATCCCCCAAAAATACAGCTGTAGCTAATACAAACTCCCCAGAAGAATATAACCCCCCTAAAACTAATAGCAATCAAAATGAAAATAGCTATTTAAATTTAGGAATATCAGCCTTTAGTTCTAAAGATTATAATACTGCTATTTCCTATTTTAATTTAGTATCAAAGGATACTCCTAAAGACTATGAAATGGCCCAGGATTATATTAATGATTATTATTCAAATTATAAGGATTACTTATTAGATAGTGTTGAAGAATTAGTTGCTAACAAATATTACACTAAAGCTTTAGAAATATTATCTGATTATGATGAAAGTAAATTAACTAAAGATGATATAACTGAAATTGATAATAAAATTAATTCAATAAGGCAATTTAGAGAAGAATATCAAGGTGAGGATTCAGAGTATACTTCAAATGCCATACTCCAAGAAATAACACCTAGCAATATAAATACCTTATCTATATCTAGCAAAACCCCTTATTTAATTTACTTAAACTTAAATAAGCAGATGACTTATGTCTATAGTGGCGAGCAAAATAATTGGTCTCTACTAAAAGAATTCTCTAGTTCAACTGGAATAGAAGGAGAGGAGACCCCTAAAGGTATCTTTTCTGTAACCGGTAGGGGCGATTGGTTTTATTCCCCTGATTATGAGCAAGGTGGAAAGTACTGGGTTCAATTTATGGGTGATTACTTATTTCACTCACTTCCATTTAACGAAGATCAAAGTGAAATAGTAGATTATACACTTGGCGAACCTGCCTCTCACGGTTGTATAAGACTTGAAGTCGAGGACTCTAAATGGATATATGATAATATAGACGATGATACAAAGGTTATAATAAATTAATTTAAAAATTAAAGGTCTGTTGTATTTTACATTGTACAACAGACCCTTTATTAAAATACTTATATATAATTATTTTAAACTTCTAATTCTCTTAAACTTCTAATTAATTCATCTTATATTAATAATTACTATAGATACTATCATAACTAAAATCTAAAATAACTACTGGATTTTTAGCTGGATCTAATCTTTTTAATAGATTGACTAAATTTTGTTGTGGAATTGCTACGCATCCATAAGTATATATACCCATATCACAATGTATAAATATTGCAGAACTTTTACCTGGAACTACAGGCCATCTATTATAATCAATTACTAAGGAATAATTATAATATCCAGGATAATCTGTAAGCTTCTCTGCTGATGACCATCTTCCATTAGGATCACCAAATTGCATAGTATTATAATATTGAGAATTTTCATCATCAACCCAATACTCTGTTCCATCAAGTTGCCTATATGTAACTCCACTTCCTGGATTAGAATTAATTCCAAAAGCTTCTGTTAAAGTATAAATCCCTGTAGGTGTACATTTATCCATTTCATAGACTTCACTAGCACTTTTTAATCCATTTTGCCCTAACCTAGCTGATACCCTATCTATTTCTCCCCAGTTGCCTTGATTATCTTTTTCCCAAAATACTAACTCCCCATATGATCCACCAGTACTTACTACAGTTACAATTTGACTTGAATTTTTAGCTGCATTTGTACTGCCTATTCCCACTACTCCATTATTACTATTACTATTTGACGTATTATTAGGTGAACTGCTATTTTCTGATGTAACATCACTATTATTATGTTCAATACTATTATTTATTTCTTCTAATTTTTTATTATATGTATCTTCTATTTCAGTAATATCTTCTTTAGGATATTTCTCCTTAAAAGATTTAATTAAATCTCCTACAATATCTATATCCTCTTCTATAGCTTTATTAATTTTCTCTTTTTCACTAGTAATTTCCTTATAGTAATTACTAATACTATTCTCTACTTCTGAAATATTTTTATTTAAACTTTCCACTACCTTTATTGAGTATTTGAAATTAATTAATGTT
>NZ_JAWGSV010000104.1:0-10580 GCF_032552055.1 Clostridium sp.
TATGTATAGAGGGAGTAAAAGTGGAGTGAATATGCCAATTACTTACAATAATAGAGTGATTGGTGTAATTGGAATTACAGGTACAGCTGAAGAAGTTATCCCATATGGACCATTAGTAAAAGAGTTAGTAGAAATGATTATTAATGAAATGGATAGTAGAATAGCTAATGCATCTAAGACTAATAGTAGAAAAAAATTTTTTAAAGATATAATTCAGGATAATGATGTTAAAGATATGGATTATTATATTTCAAGGGCAAAATTATTAGAAATAGATTTGGAAGTTCCGAGAAGAATGATATTTTTAAAAATCTTGGATTCTAATAAGTTTGATTATCAGAATATTGAGATTTTATTTAGAGATATATTTAATAATGAAATATTAAATATAAATAATGAGAAACTCATATTATTGAATAGTTACAATAATCTTGATGAATTGATAAAAAAATTACTTTTTGAATTAGAATCTAATTTAGATCAAAAAATAAAATATTATTTCATAATAGGTGAAGAATGCAAGAGTTTAGTTGATTATCATAATGTGTACTCTAGTATGAGTATAATAGAATCTATTATTCCAAAGGATGCAACTGAAAAAGTGATATACATGAGAGATTACGAGATTAGGTTACTTATAAATGGATTATCTAACGAAAGTAAAAAAGTGTATCTTAGTAAATATATTAATGTATTTAGTGAAAAAAATAAAGCAACTAAAGAACTTTTAAGAACTATAAAAGTATACTTTACCAATAATATGAAAATAAGCGATACTGCTAAATCGATGTATATGCATAGAAATACAGTAATGTATAGGCTAAATAAATTTAAAGAGTTATACGGATTAGATTTATCACAACCTTATGAATGTGCTAAATTGTATTTAGGTATACTTATATATGAAGACGATTTAATAAAAATGAATAAAGACAATTAATTTTAAACTTATTATGTAGTATAGATTTTAAATTAAAGAGATATTAGCGATGATTTATAAATAAGTCATTAACTAATATCTCTTTTTATTTAATATAGCAAGAATAAGACCAATTTTTTTGTGCATTGGAAACAAAAAAAACAGTAAAAATCCTTAAAATCTTATAATCTAAACACATTGATTAGAAGTTTGTAAACATTTACTATTATAAGTGTAGACAATATTAGCATAAAAGGTGGTGAGCATATGAAAGTAGTGATTGCCCCAGATTCTTATAAGGGAAGTTTAACGGCAATGGAAGTAGCCAGTTGTATTGAAGAGGGAATAAAAAGATACAACAAAAATATAGAAGTTGTAAAAGTTCCTATGGCAGATGGTGGAGAAGGTACTGTTCAAGCATTAGTAGACGCAACAGGAGGCAGAATAATAAATCTAAAGGTATGTGACCCATTATTAAGAGAAGTAGATTCTTTCTATGGAATACTTGGTGATGGAAATACAGCTATTATAGAAATGGCAGCAGCATCTGGAATAAATTTACTGAGATGTAATGAACTTAATCCATTAATTACTTCAACTTATGGAACAGGGCAGATAATTAATGATGCAATTGAAAGAGGATGTAAAAATATAATAGTAGGTATTGGTGGAAGTGGAACAAATGATGGCGGAGCAGGAATGTTAAGAGCCTTGGGTATAAGATTTCTAAATAAAGAAGGTAGAGATATTCCAGAAGGGGGAGCAGCTTTAAAGGAATTACATAGTATTGATAAAAAAAATTTTAATAAGAGAATTTCAAAATGTAATATAAAAGTTGCTTGTGATGTAGATAATCCATTATGTGGTTTAAATGGAGCTTCACATGTTTTCGGACCACAAAAAGGTGCGAGTAATGAAGATATAAAATTACTAGATGAGGCATTAAATCAATATGCAAAAATAATAAAAAATGAATTTAATATAGATGTTTTAAATATTCCTGGATCAGGAGCAGCAGGTGGGAGTGGAGCAGCATTTTTAGCAATAGGTTCAAAACTTGAAAGAGGCGTTGATATAGTAATTAACGAAACAAACCTACAAACAATGATTGAAAGTGCGGATATAGTATTTACTGGAGAAGGAAGAATTGATTTTCAGACAAAGTTTGGTAAAGCTCCATATGGAGTTGCAAAAGAAGCCAAAAAAAATGGACTTCCTGTAATAGCTATTTGTGGGGAGATTGGCGAAGGATACGATGAACTTTACAATCATGGCTTTACAAGCATTTTTAGTATAGTAAATAAGCCTATGACACTGGAAGAGAGTATAAAGGATTCAAAGAAATTAATAAGGGATGTTTCAGAAAGAATAGTAAGGGTTATATGTGAAGGAGATAAATATCTAGATGGAAATTAATTAATAGAGGTGAGATTATTATAAAAGATATTTTATTTATTTTAATGGCTCATGCAACTGGTGATTACTTATTTCAAACTCCACATTTAGCGGAATGTAAGGGTAAAGATAATTATGTTTTATTTATACATTCAATTCTATATTCTTGTGGTATTATGTTTGTTTCATATTTATTGAGTTATAGTGTTAATTTAACTCAATTAGCAGTAATTTCAATAACACATTTTCCTATTGATTATGTTAAGGCAAGAGGAATAACACCTAAATATTTTGGCGAAAAATATGCCTTATATATAGATCAGATTATTCATTACATTATTTTAATATTAGTATTTAAAATAAATTTATAGATAAAAAATATACGATATGTTAACTTTTATAGTTTTCTATCTAAGAGAGGTGTTGAGAAGGTGAAGATGGAGCTAAATTCGAAATATAATTTGAAAAACAAAAAAAGAATGTCTTTAAAAACTAAGGAAGCCTTAACAGGATGGTTATTTGTATCACCAGCTTTAATAGGATTTTCAATATTTACTTTTGGTTCGATAATATATTCATTATATTTATCATTAACTGATTACGACCTTATGAGTAAGCCTAAATTTATAGGATTAGAGAATTTTATACGAGCTTTTACAAAAGATGAATATTTTTATAAATTTTTTGGGAATACATTATATTTTGTAGTTTTTTTAGTGCCAATAGTATTAGTTATATCATTGTTATTAGCTTTACTTATAAATAAAAAAGTAGGAAGGATGACCAAAGCGTATAGAGTAGCATTATTTCTACCAAGTATAACTTCTACAATAGCAGTTAGTATGGTTTGGTTATGGATATTTAATCCTGATATGGGATTAATAAATAATTTGCTAACAGCAATAGGATTTAATAATCCACCTATGTGGCTAAATAGTCCAGAGACAAGTAAGATGGCGTTAATAATCATGCGTGTATGGCAGATGAGTGGTTATTATATGATAATGTTTTTAGCTGGATTGCAAACGATTCCCCAAAGCTTGTATGAATCAGCACAAGTAGATGGAGCTAATAAGATCCAAAGCTTTTTCAAAATAACATTACCAATGTTATCTAATACAACATTTGTAGTTATTATTTTACTAGTTATTGAAGCATTTAATATGTTTGAGTCAATTTTTATAATGACAAATGGTGGTCCTTTAGGATCAACTAGTACAATTATGTACTATATCTATGAGCAAGGTTTTGGAAATTATAATATGGGATATGCATCAGCTATAGCATGGATATTCTTTGTAATTATTATGATAATAACATTAATTCAATATAAATTTAGAAATGAACAGGGGGGAGAATAAAGTGATTATATCTAAAAGAAAAAGCAAAATAATTGGAAATACATCATACCACATTTTTATGATTATATTAAGTTTAATAATGATTTATCCATTTATATGGGCTGTTATGTCTTCTTTTAAGCCTGTTGAACAGCTATATTCAGGAAATCCTTTGAATATTATTCCAACTGAATTTACGTTGCAAAATTATAAAAGATTAATGGAAGTTTTACCTTTTGATAAGATGCTTTTTAATTCTATTTTCTTATCTATAACTATACCAATAGCCATGATTATAGTAGCAGCTTTAGCTGCTTACGCAGTAACAAGAATTGAATTTAAAGGTAGAAATATATTATTCTTTGCTTTTATAGCTACAATGATGATACCAAGCCATGTAACTCTTATACCTAATTATAAAATAATTGTAGATATGAATTTATACAATAGCTTTACAGCAATTTTCTTATCGAGTATGTTTACGGCATCAAATGCATTTAATATATTTTTCTTTAGGCAATATTTTTTAAGTATTCCAAAGGATTTAGAAAATGCAGCAATAGTAGATGGATGCTCTAAAATAGGTATATTTTTTAAGATAGTATTACCAAATGCTAAACCAGCAATAGCAACAACAGCCATTTTATCCTTTAGAAATGTATGGAATTCATTTTTATGGCCAATGTTAGTTATAAATGATTATGATAAACTTCCTCTTACTGTAGGGTTAAACTATCTTAAAGGAAGTGAACCTAACTGGGCAGTGTTATTAGCTGGTGCAACTCTTAGTATAATTCCTATTGTAATTATATTCTTAGTATTCCAAAAATATTTTATGGCATCAACAATGAACTCAGGTTTTGGAGGAAAATAAATATTTAAATCTGTAAAACAAGGAGAAATAATTATTTTTCCTTGATATATAAATTATAAAACGGGGGGATTTCAATGAAAAAATTATTAAAAAAATCAATTGTAGTATTACTATCATTAGTAATGACTATTGGTCTCGTAAGCTGTGGTAGCTCTGATAAAGGAAAGGATAGTGCTAGTGCAGATAATCCAAAGACATTAAAAGTTTATACTTGGTGGGATATAACTAAATTTGCACATCTACAAAAGATGAAAGAAGATTTTGAAAGTAAAAATCCTGATATAAAACTTGAATTTATTACAGTTTCTGGTGATAAATATGCAGATACTATGGTTACTAAGCTAGCTGGTGGAGAAATACCTGACGTAATGATGCTTGCAATGGATCAAGTTCCACGTTATGCAAAAAAGAATATGGTTATGCCATTAGACGATTTAGCAGATCAAGAATATAAAGATTCTTTATATCCAGTTGTTAAAGATGCTTTAACAGTTGATGGAAAAATGTATGCAGCAGGCCGTGATGTTACTCCTAAAGTAATGTATATAAATACAAAGATGTTTAAAGATGCAGGAGTTGAAATTCCAAGCGATACATGGACAATGGATGAGTTTGTAGAAATAGCAAAACAACTTACTAAGGGTTCAGGAGCTGATGCTCAATGGGGATATTACTGGAAAAACTTCACTGATCAAACATATGCTCATATAGCTGCTTTTGGAGGGGAGTTATATTCAGAAGATGGAAAATCAAGTGTACTATCAACTGATGAAAATACAAAGAAAGCTGTACAGTTTATGTATGATCTAACAAATACTTATAAGGTTTGCCCAACTAATGCACAAGCAACTCAATTTGGTGATAATGAATATTCAGCATTTATGGCTAATAAAGTAGCAATGCAAATAGGTTCACTTTCAACAATATCAACTTTGGATACTAATAAGACTGAATATACAGTTTTACCAATTCCTTCTGTAGATGGCGTAAGTAAATCATCTTCATTTGTAAATACATGGGTTATTCCAAAGGGTGCAGAAAATCCAGAATTATCTTGGCGTGTAGTTGAATTCTTATCAGGAAAAGATGGACAACAAATTGCTTTAGATATGAAATTCGGCTTACCAGCTTCAAATAAAGTTGATACATCAAAATTTGTAAGTGAAAATAGTTACAACAAATATTTTGTAGATGCATTAGAAACAGCAGTTCCATATCCAGTAAATATTAATGGATCAGAGTTTCAAAATATGTTTGTAAAGGAATGTGAATCTCTTTGGGCAGGTGCTATTACTCCTGATGAATTTGAACAAAGAGTAGATGAACAAGGAAAAGAAATTTTAAGTAAAGAATAAAAATTAGAATTTGGGAGGCCGAAAGGCATCCCAAATTTACTATTTAAAATTGGGAGAGTAATATGAGAAATTTTTTAGTTTGTGATGGTGGTGGAACAAAAACAGATTTTCTTATATTCAATGAAAAAGCAGAAATATTAAGCTGTTATAAATGCACAGGTACTAATGCTTTATTTATAGATGAGGAAAAAGCTATTAACAATGTTATTGAAGGAATAAATGAATGCGTAGCTAAAGCAGGATTAACAGTTAATGATTTAGATTTAATATGTTTATTTATACCAGGATTTGAAAAATGTATAGATATAATAAAGAGAAAAATTAATATAAAAAATATTAAATGTCTATCAGATGTAGAGAATGCTTTTTTTGGAGCTATGGGAAAATCGTACGGAATTGTAGTTTTAAGTGGAACAGGATCTTTTTCAATTGGAATATCCAAGAGCAATAAAAAAGTAGTAAGTGGTGGATGGGGTCCTTTAATTGGAGATAAAGGCAGTGGATATCATATTGGAATTATGTGTCTTGAAAAGCTTGCATATTATTACGATAACAATATAAAAGATAGTAGGTTACGAGAACTATGTCTAGAAAAGTTTAAAATAGATAATGAATTTGAAATTAGAAAAATAATATATTCAAAAGAATTTGGAAGAGAAGATGTAGCAGAAGTATCAAAAATTGTTGCACAAGCAGCAAAAGAACAAGATAAAGATGCAATCAATATTTTAAAGAAAGCTGCATCGGAATTAGTAGAATTAGTTTCTATATTAAATAGACGATTAAATAATGAAATATTACCAGTTTCATTAATAGGAGGAGTTACTAATATTGGAGATTTATTTATAAATTTTTTTAAAGATGAACTATCGTTAAAATGCAAAAATTTATATTATGAAGATCCAAAATATGATCCTTTAATAGGAGCAATGCTATATGTTTTATTAAAAGAAGCCAATATAGATATTGAATGTGATAAAGATGTATTAAGTAGTTTATCTAAATATAGGAGGATATAGAGTTATGTTAATGGATAAGTATTTTGAAGAAATGAAAAAAGTATTAGTAAAAATAGAAGATACACAAAAAGAAAAAATAGTAAAAATATCTGAGGAAATTGCAGATAGATTAGAGAAGGGTGCAGCTTGGCACATAATGGATACAGGACATATGCTTATGTTTGAAGGGGTTGGACGTACAGGTGGTATGATGGCTCTTCAACCAATAAAAATAACATGTGAAATAGAAAATCCAGTAAGATATAGAGCTTCAGCATCAAAAGGTGCAGTAGGTTATGATAGTATTCCTGGATTTGCAGATTTTGTAATAGGAAGATCTAATATATTAGCTGGTGATATTATTATGATAGGTTCAGTTTCTGGCTATAAACATTTCCCTGTAGACTTGGCAATTAAGGGAAATGACTTAGGCTGTTTAACTATAGCTATAACAACAGTTGAGTATTCTAGTAAGCTTAAATCAGATCATCCAAGTGGATTAAGACTTTTTGAAGCTTGCAAATATTATTTGGATAACTGTAGTAATTATGGTGATACATTAGTAGAAGTTGAAGGGTTTGGTCAAAAAATTTGTCCAGCAAGTGGAATTTCTGCAAGTTATATAATGTGGGCTATACAAAGTACAGTTGTAGAAAAACTTCTAGCTAAAGGACTTAAACCTAGTGTGTATATATCTAATCATATGGATAATGCAGCAAAAATTAATGGTGAAGCAATTGATAATTATACAAAGTATGGATATTAATATTAGAGGTGTGTTATGAGATTAATAGGAAAGACATTTATTTGTCAGTATTCAAGTGATACGAATAACTTTAGTAGTATTAAAAATTCTATTACTGGTGATGAATATATAAAAAAAGATATAAAGCAATCTATCATAGAATTATATGGGATAAGTGGTAAAAATAAGTTGAAATTAATCCCAGAAGAAGTTGAGGTATTAGGGAATGAAAAGAAATTAGAAATAAAAATTAAAAAGTTTTCTAATAAAAATATTCTTTGTAATTTATATGTAGAGGCTATTGAAGATAAAATTGTTATTAATGCGGATATTGAAAATTTGGATGATAGCATAGATATAACTGAAGTTCTAATGCCACATATATCAGGAATATTTCTTGGAGAAAGTTATAAAGACGATATAATCATTTATCCTCATCATGCAGGTGAAAAAACAGTAAATCCTGTAATAGGTTACGGAAAAAATAAAAAGGATTTTTGGAGAGCTAGTAGTGTAAAGTTTAAAGATATCTATAGAAGAGAAATAAACTATTGTGGGTTAGCTTCAATGAGTTGGATGTACTATTATGATGATAATAATGGATTATATATAGGAAGTCATGATGAAAGATTCCCTGTAACAGGGATAATTGCTGAAACAAGTGGAGTTGAAAATAATCCATGGATGGGTTTTGGATTTAGAAAATATAAAAGAATAACTAAGGGAGAAAAGTATAGTACTGGAGATTATGTGATTGCAATTACAGATAAAGATTGGCATTATGGCTCAAAAATATATAGAAACTACATTGGAAAATACTTAGATTTTGATCATAACCCAGATTATTTAAATGAACAGTATGCTTTAAATCAATGTTATAACTTCAAAAGAAACGGAAAAATAGAAAATACATTTGATAAAATTCCATATTTATATGAAAAGGGGAAAGAACTTGGAGTTAATCATATGTTTTTAGCAAGCTGGAATAGAACAGGATTTGATTCTTATTACCCAGAATATTATCCTGATATGGAGCTTGGATCAGCTATGGAGTTTAGAAGAGGTCTTGAATATGTAAGAAATAATGGTGGACAATCTACATTATATATAAATGCTAGAATTTTTGATGTTGAATCAAACTTCCACAAAACTCTTGGTGAAAAAATGGCTATTTTAAATGAAAATGAAGAGATGATTTATGAAACATATGGTCCAGCTAAGTTTACGGTAAATTGCCCGTCAGATAAGTTATGGAGAGATTTTTTGTTAGATACTGCAGAATTTACAGTAAAGGCTTATGGATGTGATGGAATTTATCTTGATCAACTTGCTTCAGCTGAACCTTTGCCTTGCTATAACAAAGAGCATAGTCATGAAGATATTGGTGATTTTAATAATGGAAATATTTATGTGTTAAAAGAATTATTAGGAAGACTAAGAAAATATAATCCAAATTCATATATAATGACGGAAAACTGTGGGGATATTTATGGTAGCTATACATGGGGTAATTTAACATGGAATGGCGCAGAGTATGATGAATTTTACAATGTATTTAAATATACATTCCCTGAATTTGCTCAAGTTAATATGGTTAACCCTAGAGGGTGGGAGCCAGATGAAGATAAGAGATATAAATATTTCTTTAAGGATATGCAAAGAGCTATAGTTTTAGGAAATATATTATGGATGGGATTAACAACTAGGCTAACAGAAGAGGCAGGAGAAATTCATAACTATGCTAAAAAAGCTTTAAATTTTAGAAAAAATATACAAGAATATGTAATTAGCTCTTATTTTATTGATAATAAATATATTGAATTTATTAGTAAGGATTGTGATGCATCTGGTTATCAATTATCAGAAAATAAATATGCTTTTATAGTAGGAAATTGTGATATGGTTACTGATGCAAACTTAAAATTAAGATTTGATAATAAAATTAAAAAAATTGAAAAGTATGATATAGATTGGAACAAAGAGGAAATAGACGTAGAGAGTAATGAAATAAGTTTATATATTGGAAGTAGTCGACTATATTGTTTTGTTATAAATAGTTAAACAAAAATGAAATAGATGCTATAAAAATCATGGCTAAAACCAATAAAAATCTGTTATAGTAGTGCCTTGGAAATACATCTTTCAAATTTATTATGGGAGGATTTTATGGAATTTAAATATTTTGATAGAATAAGAGAGTTACTTAATGAAGTAGAGAATAAAGAAAATAATTCTATGAGTAAAGCTGTTGATATATTAGTAAATACAATATTAAATAAAAAATCTATATTTGTATTTGGAGCCTCACATGCAGGAATAATTACTGAAGAACTATATTATAGAGCAGGAGGATTAGTATTAATAAATCCTATTTTTGCAAAATCTCTTATGCTTGATACATCACCAATTACAATGACAAGTAATATGGAAAGATTAGTAGGTTATGGAGAAACTATATGTAAAAACGTACCTATGAAAGAGGGGGACATACTAATAGTTCATTCAGTTTCAGGTAGAAACCCAGTTTCTATTGAAATTGCATTAGAGGCAAAGAGAAGAAAAGCATATGTTATTTGTATAACAAACTTAGAATATTCAAAAACTGTTACGTCTAGACATCCATGCGGTAAGAATTTATATGAGGTATGTGATATAGTTATAGATAACCATGGAGATATAGGTGATGCTTGTGTAGAATTAGATGGGTTAGATCAAAAGGTTAGTCCGTCATCTACTGTTATTGCTGCTACAATAATGAATTCAATAATTGCTGAAGTAACGCAAAAGTTAATTGATAAAGGAATAAGTAAGCCACCAATATTCTATAGTGCTAATATTGATGGTGGTGATGAGCTAAATAGAAATATTTATAACGAGTATAAGGAGGCTATACATTATAAATATTAAAATTAACTAATGTAACTTTAATATTGTTGATATACTAAAATAGAAAG
>NZ_JAWGSV010000105.1:0-10572 GCF_032552055.1 Clostridium sp.
ATATTTAAGGAAACTGTAAACACAAGTAAGTATTTAGAGGAGATAAATAATAAAATAATAAAAAATAATTACAAATTGGAAGTAGCTTATAAAAAATTAAAGGACAAGCAACTATTATATAAAAGCTTTCTTAGTAGCTTACCTCATCCAATTGTAATAGTTAATCAAAATCTTAGAATTTCATATTGTAATATGAAATTTTTAAATTCCATTGGAGAGAAGAATTTAAGAAGAGTAGTTAATAGAAGAATTGATAGTTATATAGATCTTAGCTCAAGTACAAAGGAAACATTATCAAAGTTTAGCCAAAATGAAAAAGTATCGTATTCTACAACTATTAAAATAAATGGTAAACAATTTGAAGGAAGATTTTTAGGGCTAAATTCTGAAGAAAATGAATTTATATTATTACTAAAGGACTTAACTGAGGAACTAAGGTTAAGAGATATGAGAGAAGAGTTAGAGAGTATTAAAATGAAAGAAGAAATAAAGAAGAACTTTCTATCAAATATATCACATGATTTAAAAATTCCAGTTAACATAATTTACTCTGCTATCCAATTAGAAAAGATATTAATAGATAATAATGATTTAGATAAACTAGGTTTTTATAATGAAATAAGTAAGGAAAACTGTTTTATATTAACGAAGTTTACAAATAACTTAATTGATATTAGTAAGATAGATTCATCAAATTTAGAAGCTAATTTAATATATGATAACATTGTTGTTTTTATAGAAGATTACTTAAT
Organism: Clostridium sp.; assembly: GCF_032552055.1. Classification (GTDB taxonomy): domain Bacteria; phylum Bacillota; class Clostridia; order Clostridiales; family Clostridiaceae; genus Clostridium. Next base: position 753 of record NZ_JAWGSV010000105.1, read on the forward strand.
TTCTTTAAATACATATATTAAAAACAGTGGTATAAATCTTTTGTTTGATACAGAAGAAGAGGAAATTTATACTTATTTTGATACAGAGATGATGCAAAGAGTTATTCTTAATTTAGTTTCAAATTCTATAAAATTTACAGGGAATGGTGGGACTATATTTGCAAAAATTAAGGTTGAATCAGACTTAGTGATAATTGAGATAGGGGATAATGGAGAAGGAATGAGTGAAGAGTTTGTAATGAAAGCATTTAACAAATATGAAATGGAGGAAAGATCCAAAACATATAATCCTAATGGCTCTGGAGTTGGATTATTTGTAGTATATAATTTGATAAAAGCGCAAAATGGTAATGTTGAAATTAAGAGTCAAGAGGGGAGGGGAACTACCTTTATAATTAGTTTTAATAAAGGGAAGGGTGCTTAATTGAAAATGACAAGTGAGAAGGTTATTTATAGATATAAAGGGTCTGTTTCTAATATCTTTATTCCTATGATTATCATATTAACAATATTAAGTATGGTATTTAACTTGAAAAGTGAGTATATGTTTATTATAAAAGTTATATGCTTTGCTATATCAGTGATGATTTTTATTATTAGCATGATAAAGGTTGGGAATAAGGATTTAGGAATATTAAAGCATATTGGAATAGGAAGCATCTTTATTGCTTTAGTTAGGTTTATAGATATAGAATCTAGTACTGCTATTAATGATATGTCAATAATATTATCTTATGCTCAGATTATAAACTTAAGAGAACTTATCAATATTATACTTAGTATGTTTTTTTATGAGAAAGGAAAATCACCTCTATGGCAATCTATAATATTTTTAACCACCACACCTATTATTTATTTTTGGATAAAAGGTGGCTATAAAGGATTATTACTTATTTCTAAAGCATATAGTGATTATTTTATATTATCTATTAGTGAAGTTATAATAATATTACTATATTTTATAATGATAGCCTTATATATTAGATATAATTATAAAATAGATAGAATATGGATATTGATAAATGGTTCATTAATAGTAGTTAGTAGCATATTTGTTTATTTGTATAGAGTGTTAAATTTAGATTTAATATATTTAATAGGATTATCAAAAATTATAATGTATTTTTTGATATATGATAAATTTGAAGAAATATTGTTATATAATGCATTTTCAAGTGCTTATGAAAGCCTAAATAAGGCTAAAGAGACTAAAAGCAGTTTAAATAAATCCTTAAAAAGAAGGGAAAAAGAGCTTTTGGAGTTAAACCTTCTTATAGAGAAAAGTGAAAAAAGATATTACGATGTAGTACAGGCTTTTTCTAAGGGACTTCTACTATTTGAAAATAATTTTTTAACTTATTCTAATTACAATAATGAATGTTATTATGAAAGAGATTCATCTATGTATCCAAGGAAGGATTTAATAGAATTAAGTACGATAATTGGTAGAATAACAGGAAAAAATCATTGTAAAAATGAAGAAATAGAAGACTTTACAACAGAAATTGTTATTACTGATGAAAATGGTGAAAAAAGAAACTTAGAAATATATTTAGTAAAGATTTATGGTAATAAAAAGCTATTAGTATTTAATGATATTACTGATATTATTAAGAAGAGAAAAGAGATAGTTAATATTGAAAAGAAAATTAAAGATGAAAATATAAAAGAAGAATTTTACTCAAATATTTCTCATGAACTTAGAACACCTATAAATGTAATTTATTCAGCATTGCAACTAAATGATGTATATTTAAAAAATAATGAGATTACTAAAATCAATAAGAACAACGAGATTATAAAACAAAATTGCCTAAGGCTTATAAGAACTATAAGTAATTTTATAGATAGTAATAAGCTAAATGAAGGGTTTTTAGAGGTAGATAAGAAGATTTATAATGTTGTAGAAATAATTGAAAATATAGTTTTAGCATGTGATTATTATATGAAACTTAGGAATATAAATTTAATTTTTGATCCTGAGAGAGAAGAAATTAAATTCTTATGTGATAAGGGACAAATTGAAAGGATAATGCTAAATATTTTATCTAATTCATTAAAATATGGTAAAGATAATGGATATATTTATGTAACTGTAAATATTAAAGATTACAGTAGTATTGTTATAAAGGTAGTTAATGATGGAGAAGCTATTCCTGAAGATAAGAGAAAAGATATCTTTGAGAAGTTTACTAAGGTTAACTCTTCATTAAATAGACCTTCAGAAGGTAGTGGACTTGGATTATTTTTAACAAAAGGACTAGTTAAAAACCATAATGGAGAAATAAGTATTAGAACAGGCGTAAAATATGGAAACACCTTTAAAATAGTATTTCCTTATGATGAAAGCATAGAAGGTGAAGAGATTATACCAACAGTAGGTTTGAAAATAAATCCTCTTGAAGAAAAGGTAGATATAGAATTTTCAGATATATATTTTTAACATAACACTATATTTTTATGCATATATATAAGTTGTGGATTTTGTAAAGTAAAATAGTTAAGAGTGAAGAAAATTAAGAGTTAAGAGAGAAGAGGTAAGAATTAAGAGTTAAGAGAAAAGTCCTTGGGGATTTTAAAATAAGGATTACCTTCTCAGTAATTAAAGAATGAAAGAATTAACGGATTAAATAATAAAAAAATGTTGGATAAAATCTTTGAAGATTTTTAGAGAATATTTTTCTTAATAGATGAAGTTATGCTTTGCAAAACTATTTAAATTCTTTCATTCCTTTATTTATTCATTTCTAATTTTAAACTTAAGTTTTGCTCTGCAAAATATCCTTAATTATGAATTAAATAGGGAGTAGTGTTATGAAATCAGTTCTAAAAAAAGATAAAAAATATGCTGTGAAGAAAGAATTCAAAATAATTAATAAGATAATTCCTTTATTAATAAATATAATGATTCCTATATTGGCAATAATATTAATAGGATATATAAATAGGAATACATTAGATACATATAGATCTCTTAAGGGTATATTAGTAAATGAGATGATAATAATTTTTCCAATAGGATATGGAATTATATATATTTTAATGGGTGTTTCAGCTTATAGAATATATATGAGGAATAAAAGTGGTGTAGATGATAAGGGAGCTTACTTTACTTATTTTATACAACTATGTATTAATTTTATTTGGCCATTTCTTTTTTTTACCTTTAGATTATATGGGTTATCATTTATTTGGTTAATAATATTATTAGTAGCAGTTTTAATAACTTTTTATAAGTTTTTTAGAGTGGATAAACTTTCTTCTGCATTATTAATTCCTTATATAGCATGGATTGTGTTTATAAGCTTTTTAAACTATTTTATATGGTTTTATAATGAAATGTAAAGAAAAGTATAGTATAATTGTAAGGGTTGTTATGAAATTATATTATGGTATAATTTTAAAGCCCATAAATATTCTATGGTTATTGAAAGTAAAAACAGGGCTGTTGTACAAAATTGACTTAATTTTTTTGTGCAAGAGCTTTTTTATTTAAAAAAGTAGGAGATATAAATGAAAAAAGTAATAATTGCTGAAAAGCCATCTGTTGCTAAAAATATTGCAGATGCTCTTAAAATAAAAAATAGAAAAGATGGATATTATGATGGGGAAGAATATCTAGTTACTTGGGCATTTGGTCATCTATTACAATTATTTGATGCAAAAGATTACGATGAAAATATGGTAGGTTGGAGAATGGAGAAGTTTCCATTTATACCTAATGAATTTAAATATAAGATTAAATGTGATGGCTACAATAGAAATATAGTAGATAAAGGTGCAGAAAAACAAATTAATTTGATAAAAAGTCTTATAGATAGAGAAGATGTAGATGGAATAATATCTGCAACAGACTATGATAGAGAAGGGCAAGTTATTTCAGATGAATTGTTTATTCATTTTGATGTAAAAAAGCCTATATATAGAATACTTCTTAATGAGTGGACAGAAGAGGAAGTAAAAAAAGGAATGGCAAATTTAAAGCTTAACTCTGAAATGAAGCCTCTTCAGGATGCTGGTATTGGAAGACAGTTAGCAGATTGGGTAATTGGTATTAATTTAACTTCTGTTGCTACATTACGTTATGGGGGAACTGGAAAAGATAGAAAAGTTATTAATATTGGAAGAGTACTGTTACCAACGCTAAAGATTATTTATGATAGGGATAAAGAAATTGAGAACTTTGAATCTAGTTCTTACTATAAATTAGCAGCTAATTTTAAATCTAAGGATAATATTGAATTTGAAACACTTTATTATGAAAATTCTAGTGAGAAATTTGAGAAAAAGGAATATTTAGATGAGATAAGTAAAGTTTTAGCTGGAAAAAGTGGTGTAGTAGTTGATAAAGAAATAGAAAAGAAAAGAGAATATCCGCAGCCGTTATTTAACTTATCTAACTTACAAGGATATATTACTAGTAAATATAAAGGCTGGACTTCAGATAAAGTTTTAAAGGTTGCTCAAGGCCTTTATGAAAAGAAGTTTATTACATATCCTAGAACTGCTAGTACTGTATTAGAAGAAAGTTTAGAGGCTAAAGCAAGAAAAGTATTAGAAAATATAAAAAAGGGGTTACCTTATGAAAATCAAGTTAAGTTCGTAAAGTCAAAAAGGGTTTTTGATAATTCTAAGGTAGAAAGCCATAGTGCCATAACTCCAACATATGTTATTCCAAAAGGCTTAAGTATTGATGAGCAAAATGTATATAATGCTATAAAGAATAGATTTATAATGCAATTTATGCCTGTTGCTGAATTTGAGGAAACTAAAATAACAATAAAAGTTAATGATGAGAAGGTACCAGGGGAATTTATAGCTAAAGGTAGAGTTGAAATTGTTAAGGGATGGAGAGTAGTTGAAAAGATAGATACTAAGGATACTATTTTACCATTAGTAGAAAAAGGTGAAAATCTTGATATTACTGGTAGTAAGGTTAATAAAGTTACGAAGAAACCACCTAAGCATCATACAGAAAAAACTCTTTTAAGAGTTATGGAAACTTGTGGGAAAAACTTTAAGAAGGAAAAAGAAGATAAAGACGAAGGTCCAGATGATGAAACTAATACTGAAGAAATGATGAATGCAATATTAAGTGGATTTAGTATAGGGACTCCTGCAACAAGGGCAGAAACTATTAAAAGACTTAAAGATATTGGATATATTCAAACTAAAGGTAAAAGTTTAATTACAACTGAGCTTGGCAGAACAATAGTGGAAATCTTTCCAGCTAAGGAGCTTTTAGATTTAGAATATACAGGTAGATTAGAAAAAACATTATCGGATATAGAGAAAGGTAAATATCAAAAGGTTGACTTTTTAAATCTTATTTACGATTTTACTAAAAATTCTGTTGAAAAAATAAAAAGTGATGATTCGCTTTTACATAAGTTTAAGGTAGAAGTACCAGAAGGTTTAGAAGAGGTAGGAAAATGCCCTATATGTGGTAATCCAGTAGTTGAAGGTGAAAAAAGCTTTGGATGTACTAACTGGAAAAATGGATGTAAATATACTATTTGGAAAGAAGATAAGTATATAGCTTCCTTTGGAAAAGCAGTATCTAAAGAAATGGTACAGCTATTACTTAAAAATGGTAAAGTAGGATTCAGAAATCTTAAAAGTAAAAAGGGAAATACTTTTAGTGCATATTTTAAATATGAAAAAAATGAAGAAACAGGATACTTTAATTGGAGTATGGAGTTTATTAAATAAAAACGCTTTAGTAACATGATTGTTACTAAAGCGTTTTTATTTACAGTTATGAAGTTAATTAATTTTCTTTAAAGCTTCTTCTAATTTTGCAACAGCTATATACATAATAAAAGCAATTACTGAAAGAATAACTATACTCATCATAACCATATCTAATTGTGAAATCTGTCCACCATAAACTATTAAGAATCCAAGTCCACTTCTTGCTACTAAGAATTCTCCCATAATTACACCTACCCAAGACAAACCTACATTTATTTTTAAGGCTGAAATTATCACTTGAATATTAGCAGGGATTACTAGATATCTTAATGTTTGGAATTTAGATGCTTTTAAGGTTTCCATAAGCTTAAGTTTACCCTTATTTACTTCATTAAATCCTGTTAATACAGTAATTATTGTTGTAACGATAGATATTAATAGTGCAATAGTTATAATTGCGGTAATTCCATTACCTACCCAGAAGATAATTATTGGAGCAAGAGCAACCTTTGGAAGGGCATTTAGAACTACTAAATAAGGTTCTAAAACTCTTGAAACAAAAGGGAAGGCCCATAAAATAATAGCAATTAAAGCTCCTAGGATTGTGCCTAAAGTAAAACCTAGAATAGTTTCATAGCAGGTTATTAATATGTGTTTTAATAAAGTTCCCTCTTTAATAAAGTCCATTAATGAATGTACTATTCTACTAGGGCTTGAAGTTAAAAAGGCATCTAGGACTTTTAAGTCAGCCAGAATTTCCCATAAAGCAATGAATAATATTAATAATCCAACTCTGAAGAGGGCAACTTTTATTGTATCTTTCTTTACTTTCTTTATATAATCTAAATGATCTTTACTCATTTAATTCATCAAGCTCCTTCCATAGTAAATTAAAATATTCATTAAACTCAGTTTCTTTTCTTCTTTGGAAAGGAGTTGCTTCCTTATTCATAAATTCTATTTTGACATCTATCTTTAATGTTGCAGGTCTTTTTGTTAATACTATTATTCTATCTGAAGTAGCAATGGCTTCACCCAAGTCATGAGTAACCATTATAGCTGTTTTTCCTTCTTTTTTTATTATGCCTTTAACATCATCACATACCTTTAATCTAGTTTGATAGTCAAGAGCTGAGAATGGTTCATCTAATAACAAAACCTCTGGATTTAAGGCTAAAGTTCTTATTAATGCAACTCTTTGTCTCATACCTCCTGATAATTCAGTAGGTTTATGGTTTGCAAATCTATCTAACTGATAATTCTTTAGTAAATTTTCAGCATTAGAAATATTATCTTTAGTATCAATTTTTTTTATTTTTAAACCTAATAATACATTACTTCTTACAGATAACCATTCAAATAAATAATCCTTTTGAAACATATAACCCATTTTGTCTAATCTATTTTTAACTGTATTATCGTTATATAGTATTTCACCTTTTGAAGGCTTAAGAAGACCACTTATTATATTTAAAAGTGTTGACTTTCCACAGCCAGAAGGACCAATTATACTTATAAATTCGCCTTCTTTTATTGAAAAATTTAAGTTTTCGATTGCCTTTGTTTCTGCTTTTAATGAATGGTAAGTTAAACTTACATTTGATATTTCAATTAAGCTCAAAATATTACCTCCTTTCGTTATGTAAACTCTAAATTATAGTTAGGAGGATAATACAAGTTGAATTTATAACTTTAGTTTTTAAAGTAAGGATATAATAAATGATTTTTATTAAAGTAGATTGCTTTATAATTGATAATTTTTTTCTTGATTTTTAATTTGAGGCTGCCTATAGACAGCCCCATAAATATAAACTTATTTGGATTCCATTGCTTTTTTAGCAAAATCATTATTGACTATTTTTTCAAAGGAAGGTCTACTCGGTAATAATGTTTTGTCATAACTTTCAATAACATCCATTAATCTATTTAAGTCTTCTTCTTCAATAGTTGGTTTTGTAGCAATAGCATCGATTGCTCTATAGTTCTTAACTACAGAAATAATAATATCTCTATCAGTTCCAGGGAAGAAAGATGATATAGAATCAGCAACTTCTTCATCACTGTGTGACTCTACCCATTTTTGACCTTTATAAATGGCATTAGTGAAGCTTTGAATTATTTCAGGATTTTTATCCATATAAGATTTAGTTGAATAAAATCCTGTATAAGCTAGATTACCAACAGATTCACCAATAGAAGCTACTATTTTTCCACTTCCTTCTTTTTCAAGCATTGAAGCTGTAGGTTCAAATAATGTTACGTATTCACCTGTTCCTGCTTTAAAGGCACCTGAAGTAGCAGTATAGTCTATATTAGTTACTAGGTTAACATCTGTTTTCGGATCTAATCCATTTAATTTTAAAGCGTATTCAAAAGCCATTTGTGGAACTCCACCAGGTCTTCCACCGATAATTTCTGCGCCTTTTAAATCTGTCCACTTAAAGTCATCTTTAGCTTCTCTTCCTACTAAGAAGGAACCATCAGTTTGAGTTAATTGAGCAAAAAGAATTGGATAATCTTCTCTACCTTGATTATTAATGTATATTGTTTGTTCAGGACCAGAAAAACCAATGTCAGCATTTTTACTTAAAACTTGTTGCATTGTCTTATCAGCACCTTGTCCAGTGGATAAGTCAATTTCAAGGCCTTCTTCTTCAAAGAATCCTTCATTTATTGCAACATACATAGGAGCATAGAATACTGATCTTACTACTTCATTTAATCTTATTTTTGTTAATTCTTTAGGTTCCTCTTTTGTTGGTTTACCGCAGGCAATAAAGCTTAAGGTTGTTACACCAATTAAAGCTATAATAGAAGCAATTTTTATTAATTTGCTTTTCATTTGAACCTCCATATCATTTAGTCCATGTTTTATAATATGACTTCCTATCAAAATTTGTTAAATAATACTAGATTATAAAGGAAAAGATTTAATTTTACTGTTGATAAATAATTTGACATAAAGGAGTATTTAATTTATAACTATATTGTAAAAAGATATAAATACTAAAAATTAAATACAAATAAATCAATAATTATAAAATAGGAGAAGATAATGTTATTAAAATTTTTTCAAAATGCTTGTATTCTAATTACATTTTTAAGTTTAATTCAGCATTTTGCTAGAGATAAGAATATTTTTGAAGACTTATCAATAAATAAAAGAATTATAATTGGAATTTACAGTGCCATATTAGGTGTAATATTAATGGTTAATTCTGTACCACTTACGGATGAAGTGATTATTGATTTTAGGTACGTGCCAATTTTCTTAAGTGCCATTTATTGTGGATATTTACCTTCAGTTATTTCTTCACTTGTAATAGGTATTTTTCGTTTTTTATTTTTTGGAGTTTCTATTTCTTCAATAGTTGGACTAATAAGTGCATTACTTATAGGAATTGGGTTTGGGTTTATTTCCTCATTAAAGGTATCAAGAAGAATTAAATATATATACTGTATGATTTTAATTAGTGTGATATCAACAATTTCCTTAATTATAACATTAGAGGATTTAATATTAATTTTTCAATCCTTGATAATGCTTATATCAGGATATTTAATTGTTTCGTATTTTTCAATTAAATATACAGACTACATAATTGATATAATTGAAATTTATCAAAAGTTAAAGAAAGAAGCTACAAAAGATTATTTAACTGGATTAAATAATGTAAGACAATTTAATGAGAGTTTTAATAAGATTTCTCAATTGACTATACGTAAAGGTGAGGAATTATCAATATTAATAATAGATGTTGATTTTTTTAAGAATGTAAATGATACATATGGTCATGAGGCTGGTGATATTATTTTGAAAAGTTTAGCAAAGATTTTTCTTGATACATGTAGGTCTTATGATGTGATATCTAGAATGGGGGGAGAAGAGTTCTCTATATTATTATTAAATTGTCCTAGGTATAGAGCCTTTAAAATTGCAGAAAGAATAAGAAAGAACGTTGAAAATACTGATTTCTTTATTTCGGATAATAAATCTATTAAAATAACTATTTCAATAGGAATATCATCATATCCTGAACTGACAAATGAAATTGAGAGTTTGCTTAAAGGTGCTGATACTGCCTTATATGAAGCAAAAAATAGTGGGAGAAATAGAGTTATGTTC
>NZ_JAWGSV010000106.1:0-10543 GCF_032552055.1 Clostridium sp.
GTATTAGATAAATTGCTTTTATAGGTATATAAAAGTAATTACTTGTCGATTATTGAAATAATAGATTTACAAGTATAAAATATTATTGTATAATAAATTTCGTTGAAAATAGAATAAATAAGATAGAGGATGCAGTATTTAAAAGTAAGTTTGTGGAGTTTAAGCAAACAGAGAAGCAAGCCAAAAGGAAAAACTGCCGAAACATATGGTTGAAAGCTTTAAGACTATATAGTTGGGGTTATGTAGAATATACATAACACTGTCATAAATTTATTTATGGTGAGCTATCATGATGGGTATATTTTATTATTTAAAAATTGATTATATACATTTCTCAATTTATAAATAATACAGTGGAAAATATAGTCTTGAGTGATTTGCTTCACTCAAGGCTTTTTTATGTATTACAAAATGAGGAGTGATAGTAATGAATTTAGCAAGTTTAAAGAAAGGCTTAGCTAAAAAGAAATCAGGGGAAGGGTTCAAAGTACCACATACCCTAGTTATAATAAGTATAATACTAGTAATTGTTGCAATAGCTACATATATAGTGCCTGGAGGCTCATATGAAAAAATAGTAAATGAAGCTGGTAAGACAGTAGTTGTAGATGGATCATTTAAGTATGTAGATAGTAATCCACAAGGAATATTTGCTTTATTACAAGCACCTATTCAAGGAATTATAGCTGGTGCTGAAATAATAGCATTTTTATTTGTAGTAGGTGGATCATTTAATATAATTACAAGAACAAAAGCAATAGATTTTGGAATCGTTCGTATAGTTAATGCTTTCAAGGGAAAAGAAATACTAATAATACCAATATTATTTACTATATTCTCTTTAGGTGGAGCAGTGTTTGGGATGACTGAAGAAGCAATACCATTTATTACAATGATGGTGCCACTAGTATTAGTATTAGGATATGATAGTATTGTTGCGGTAGCCATTACATATTTAGCATGCAATACTGGATTTGCATCAGCAATGCTTAATCCATTTAACGTTGGAATAGCTCAATCAATAGCTGAATTACCAATGTACTCAGGAATAGGGTATAGAACTATAGTATGGTTAGTATCAACAATAGCATCTATAATATTTATTATGTTTTATGCTAATAAAATAAAGAAAAATCCTAAGTTAAGTCCTGTTTATGAAAGTGATGAGAAAAAGCGTCAAAGTTTATCTAGTGTTGATAATATAGATGATAAAATTTCATTAACTCATAAGATAATATTGTTTTTACTTCTAGCATGTATAGGTATAATAATATGGGGAGTATTAGCAAAAGGATTTTGGATAACTGAAATAGGATCAGTATTTTTAGCAATAGGAGTCTTATCAGGAATAATAGGAAGACTATCTGCTGATGAAATGGCAGATGCATTTATACAAGGTGCAAAAGATATGATAGGTGCAGCAATAATGTTAGGATTTGCAAGAGCTATATTAATCATAGCAGAAAATTCTAATATAATAGATACTATCTTATTCCGATTAGCAAACATTATAGGTACTATTCCTGGAATATTGGCATCATACATAATGCTACCAGTACAAATGATTATTAATTTCTTTATAAGCTCAGGGTCGGGACAAGCGGCATTAACTATGCCAATACTTGCACCGCTTGGAGATTTAGTAGGTATATCTCGTCAGTTAACAGTATTAATATTCCAATTAGGAGATGGATTCTCAAATGCAATGTTCCCAACATCAGGAATATTAATTGCTTGTATAGGACTTGGAGGAATTCCTTATTCTAAATGGTTAAAATGGATATTACCACTACAAGCTATACTATTTACACTTGGAATAGTATTTATAACAATAGCTCAAGTAATTGGATGGAGCTAATAAGTTATTAGATTTTATAAAAATATAAGAGAAATAAACTATAAGCCAATGATATTAAAGTTATCATTGGCTTATATTATTTATAAGAAAAGAATAGCTTTTGGTATAATAGATATAGGACAAAAGAAAGCTTAAAAAGTCGGGATATGAACCTTTTATGATGATAAGATTAGATTAACGAATTGCAAGGGAGGTAAAAATATGGAATGGATTGAAAGTATTAGAGAAGCTATTTCCTATATTGAAGATAATATTACAAAGGATATATCCATAAAGGAAATTGCAGATAAGGTAAATATTTCTCCTTTTTATTTTCAAAAAGGATTTGGAATGTTATGTGGATATTCCCTAAGTGAGTATATTAAGGGAAGAAGACTTGCACTTGCCGGCAGTGAGGTTTTATCTACTGATGAAAAGATTATAGATATTGCAATAAAGTATGGATACGATTCTCCAGATAGTTTTACCAAAGCTTTTACAAGATTTCATGGAGTTACACCATCAGCAGTTCGAAAAGAGGGTGCAATGATAAAGTCCTTTGTTGCCCTTAAAATAAAATTTTCGTTGGAAGGTGGATATATTATGGACTATAAAATAATTGAGAAGGACGAATTTAAAGTTATAGGAGCATCTAAGAAATTTAAATATGATTCAGCATTTGTAGATGTACCATCATTTTGGAATGATCATATTTCACAAGGAAAGCTAAATGATATATGTGGAATGTATGGTATTAACATTGATGAAGAAATGGGCGGTAATGAGTTTGAGTATCTTATTGCAGAGGATTATTCAAAAGAGAAAGAAGATATGGAAGGATATATAGTTAAAACAATTCCTAAGTTTACTTGGGCTGTTTTCCCTTGTTATGGACCAGGTCCAGAATCAATTCAAGAAACTAATAAGAAAATATTTTCAGAGTGGTTACCAAACTGTAGAGATTATGAAATTGCTGCAGGTTACAATATAGAAATGTATAATGATCCAAGTAAGTATGAAAATGGAGTTTTAGATAAGAATTATTATAGTGAAGTTTGGATTCCAGTAAAGAAAAAATAGTGTTTAACTCAAGGAGCAACGATGTGTTGCTCCTTTTTTATCAATTTAGTTATTAAGTATTCTATTAATTGCTAATTAAAAATCAACATTTTATTATAACTGCCATGAATTTTAAATTTTAGACCATAAGAGCAAGAATTAGGATGAAATAAAACTAATTACTTGCTAAAATATCAATATCAATTGTTTTTAGAAAATATAAATAAATACATTTTATATCAGAACTAGAGCTAGTATAAGCCAAGAAAGGATAATAAATAAAGATGCCTACTAATACAAATCTTTCATTTGATGAAATGTGGGAAAGAATTATAATTTTACTTATGGAGGATATTATATGACTAAAAGATTTAAATTAGATTATGAATCTCCAATTGGAGTTATTGAAATAATAGGTACAAAGGATGCTATAATTTCAATATTATTTTCTGAAGAAAGCACAAAGAAGAATTTGATTCAGTTAGATACTCCTAAAGTTTTAATAAAATGTTATGAAGAACTTGATGAATATTTTAAAGGTACCCGTTATGACTTTACAATCCCATATGAATTTCAGGGAACAGATTTTCAAAAAGCTGTTTGGAATGATCTAAAGAACATTTCGTATGCTGAGACAGTTTCATATAAAGATATAGCTATTTCTATTGGAAATGAAAAAGCAGTTAGAGCAGTAGGAAGTGCAAATGGTAAAAATAAATTAAGTATAATTATTCCTTGCCATAGAGTAATTGGTTCTAATAGCAAATTAACAGGTTATGCTGGAGGACTATGGAGGAAAGAGTGGCTTCTTAATCATGAGAAGTCTTTTAAGAATAAAGAAACAAAATAATAGAGAGTTGAAAATTGAAATTATTTTATGAAAATGGAGAATAATTCACATATTTATTTGTATGAGAATAATCTATTAATGAAGAATTTTTGTTAATGGAGGTATCTGGTGGGATACTATGTTAGAGTGGAAACTAATGTAACAATTTTTGTAGAAGATCTTAATCCACATGCAGATAAAACAATTTTATTTATACATGGGTGGCCTGGTAGCCATGATTTATTTGAATATCAATTTGATCAGCTTCCTAAAAAGGGTTATAGATGCATTGGAATAGATATAAGAGGCTTTGGTGACTCAAGTAAGCCTTTTGAAGGATATGATTATGATCGTTTAGCAGATGATGTGAAAGCTGTAGTGGATGCATTAAAATTAAAGGATTTTACCCTTGCAGGACATTCAACTGGAGGTGCAATAGCAGTTAGATATATGAGCCTCCATAAAGGTCATGGAGTATCTAAATTAGCTCTTTTTGCAGCTGCAGCACCTAGCCTTATAAAACGTGATAACTTTCCATATGGAGTAGACAAGGAAGTAGTAACTAACATTATTCAAGGAACATATACAGATCGTCCTAAAATGCTAAGAGATTTTGGCGATATATTTTTCTTTCAGCATACAACACAAGCCTTTTCAGATTGGTTCTTTCAATTAGGCTTAAAGGCAGCAGGATGGGCAACTGCAGCAATAGCAAATACATGGATTAATGAAGTATTATTTTCTGATTTAGAAAAAATAGATGTTCCAACTTTAATCATCCACGGTATCCATGATAAAGTTGTTCCATTTGAACTAGGACAAATTCAAAATCAAAAAATTAAAAATTCAAAACTTCTACCTTTTAAATATAGTGGACATGCATCATTTTATGATCAAAAAGATAAATTCAATGATGAATTAATGAAATTTATAGAAGAGTAGAAAATTAAAGATATAAAAATAGTAGCTTTCTAATTAATAGTAAGCTACTATTTCTTTTCTACCATTATTTCTATTTTCACACAATATTGTTTTTCATCTTTTGTGGAAAGCTCATTTAAAGGATATTCTTCATATGCATCACTACAAATTTTTAAATTATTTTCTTTTATATATTCATATAATTTAATATAAAGATCATCTGATTCTCCATAAGCACATCTACCGTAGAAAACTACATACTTACCTTCAGGTTTATAAGTATTATGCCCATTTAATATTTTAAAATAGTATTGCTTGGCATATAATGGATTTTCAGTTTCGATATCATCTTTACTAATAATAGCACCTAAGGGATAACCTATTTCAATTCCATTTTCATAGGCATAATTATAAAATGATATAACGAAATCTTCTATAGTATCATCAGAAGGTGTTGTAGGAATTAATGGACCTAAGAAAATAGGTTCTTTCTTTTTATATTCAATACTTATAGTATTTTCTTCATATTTAATAGCTTCTTCAGCCATATCAACATAAAGTTGCATAACCTCTAATATACGTTTAAGCTTTTTTATTTCGGTTAATATATGTTCTTTTTGAGAACTAAATAAAGAAAACATCTCTTCAGGAGTACGAATATCAATATACCTTTTAATTTCATTAATTCCAATTCCGATTTCCCTTAAAGAAATAATTAAATATGCTGTAGATAATTGATTTTGTGAATAATAGCGATAACCATTTTTACCACGAAATTCTGGAGAGAGAAGTCCAATTTGGTCATAATACCTTAAGTTTTCACGTTTTATTCCAGTTAAAAATGAAAATTCTTTGATTGTCATTTGAGATTTATTTTTCATAAAATCCTCCAAAATTTTAAATAAAGTGTTGACATTAAAGTTACTTTAAGCTTTATAATACCACTTGAAATAATTATTTGCAAAAATTTTTTACATAATGGAGGTAGACTATGAAGTATTTAAAATTGTTTCTAAGAGAAAGAAAAGGCAAAGTTTTAATGACATTAATTATGCTTTTAGGACAATCAATTGGAACATTGCTGATTCCATTTTTAATAGCAGGTATTGTAGATAATGGAATTTTAAAAGGTGATATAAATGAAATTACAAGAATAGGAATTCAAATGCTGATAGTTCTTTTAGTAACAACAGTTGCAGCAGTACTAGGTAGTTATTTTTCTGCTGATATTGCTGCAGCTTTAGGATTTTATATGAGAGATAAGATATTTAGAAAGAGTCAGGAGTTATCTATTCATGAATTTGATAATATTGGAGTATCATCAATGATTACACGTACCACCTCTGATATCTCTAATATGCAACAGACTTTTGGTTTAGCACTGCAGTTAATAGTCCCAGCACCACTTGTTATTGGATCATCTATTATTATGACTGCTTATACTAATGAAACTCTAGCCTTAATACTAATTGCATCTATAATAATATTTATTATTTTTGCATGGTTAATACTTAAGAAGTCAACAATTATTTCTAAAAGGGTTCAGAGTAAATTAGATCACATTAATCAGGTGATAAGAGAAGCTATAACTGGAATACGTGTTATTCGTGCTTTTGGAAATGAGAAATACGAAGAAGGAAGAGCAAGAAGTGCTTTTGAAGGTTATGCAACAGATATGGTAAAGCTAAACAAGTTATTTGCCGTATTAAATCCTATAGTATGGCTTATAATGGGATTATCTATGGCTATTATAGTATGGCTTGGTGGAGTACTTTCTATGAATGCATCAATGGAAATAGGAGAAATAACAGCGGTTACTGAATACTCAATTATTACACTTAGTTATTTAATTCTCGCTACAACAACAAGTGTTACTCTTCCTAAAATGAAATCATGTCTTGATCGTATAGAGGAAGTTCTAGAAATTAATCCAGAGATTAAGGATTTAACGCTAGAAAAGAAAGAGGTACAAGCTAATAATACAGTTGTTGAATTTGATAATGTATCTTTTATATATCATGGTGCAGAGGAAGAAGTTATAAAGGATTTATCATTTTCATGCAAAGTAGGTGAGACAACAGCAATTATAGGGAGTACAGGTTCCGGTAAGAGTACTATTGCTAATCTTATATTAAGGCTACATGATATTAATAGAGGTGAAATTCGTATAAATGGAGCTGATATAAGAAGCTTTTCTCAAAAAGAACTTAGAAATAAGGTAGGGTATGTTCCTCAGAAAGCTTTGCTATTTAGTGGAACAATTGAAGACAACTTAAGAATGGGATATGAAGATGCAACAAGTGAAGAAATGAAAAGAGCACTAATTATTGCTCAAGCAAAAGATTTTGTAGATAAATTACCAAATGGAATAAAATCAGAAGTTTCTCAAGGAGGCTCTAATTTCTCAGGTGGACAGAAGCAACGTCTTTCCATTGCTAGAGCACTTGTAAGGAAGGTTCCAGTTTATATTTTTGATGATAGTTTTTCAGCTTTAGATGTAAAAACAGATTCAGCATTACGTAAATCTCTTAAGGAAAATATGAAAGATGCTGCAAAGATAATAATTGCTCAGAGAGTAAGTACTATAATGGATGCAGATCAAATCCTTGTGCTAGATGAGGGAAAACTAGTTGGTGTTGGAAAACATGAGGAACTAATGAAAAATTGTTCAGTATATCAAGCAATTGCTAAAAGTCAGATGAATATTAAGGAGGCTTGATTTTAATGGAAAAAGATAAAGAAATAGATATAATGGAATTTCATGAGGATATTCCTAGAAATACAAAAAAGACTATTAAAAGGTTAATGATAAGATTATCAGATCAAAAGAAAAAGTTAGTAATAGTAGGCTTATCCACTTTACTTGGAAGTGCATCCTATGCAGTTATGCCATTACTAGTTGGTAGTGCTATAGATAATTTAGTAACTGCAATTCGTAGTTTTAATGGATCTTTAAGTGTTATTAAGGTAGTAACAGATGCACTTTTTATACCAGTTTTAATGTTAATAGGAGTTTCTATTATTAGTAGTTTAGTATCTTACATTCAGCAATATATAATAGCTAGCATTGGTGAAAACTTGACTCTATCACTACGTACAGAAATAAGTGAGAAAATTAATAGACTACCACTTAAATACTTTGACTCACATAAAACAGGTGATGTAATGAGTAGGGTAACAACTGATCTTGAAAAAGTATCACAAGTAATGCAAGTTGGCTTTATGCAGTTTATATCTTCTTGCTTTACAATTGTACTTACAATTATTGCGATGCTTATATTAAATCCAAAGTTATCATTATTAATTTTTATATTTATTGGAATTAGTGCTGTAGCAACTAACTATGTATCAAGTTTAAGTCAACGTTACTATGGTGATAATTTTGCTGCTATGGGAGAATTAAGTGGAAAAATTGAAGAAGTATATTCAGGTAACAGAATTATTAAGGTCTTTAATCAACAAGAGAAAACAATTGAGGAAGTTTCAGAGCTTAATAAAAAGCAGTTTGAAGCAAATAGAAGAGCACAGTTTGTTGACTTTGCGATATATCCAACTATAAGGCTTTTAAATCAATTAGGATTTATAGCTACTGCTATTGTAGGTGGGATGATGGCAATTGGTGGACAAATTTCTCTAGGTGCTATTCAAGCATTTTTACAATATGTAAATCAAGTTTCTGAACCTATTACTCAAGCTTCTTATGTTATAATGGCTCTGCAATCTGCAATTGCTGGTGCAGAAAGAGTTTTTGAATTATTAGATGAAGAGGAAGAAATTGCAGATAGTAAATTTAATGAGATTTCTTTTAAAGAAAACCCTATAACTGAAGGTAGAGTTAATTTTGAAAATGTAAAATTTGGTTATACTAAAGAGAAAACTTTAATAAAAGACTTGAATCTTGAAGTTAAACCAAATGAAATGGTAGCAATTGTTGGACCAACAGGTGGAGGAAAAACAACTTTAATTAATTTAATTATGCGCTTCTATGAATTAAATGGAGGTTCCATATCAATTGATGGTATTAATATAACTGAAATACCAAGAAATATATTACGTAGGCAAATAGGTATGGTACTTCAAGATACATGGTTATTTGAAGGTACAATAGCTGAAAATATTGCCTATGGTAAGATGGATGCTACTCGCGAAGAAATTATAGATGCTGCAAAAGCTGCCTGCTGTGATCATTTTATTCGTACACTTGAGCATGGTTATGATACTGTAATATCAAGTGAAACAGCAAATGTATCACAAGGTCAAATGCAGTTATTAACTATAGCTCGTGCTATGCTAACTAATCCAAGTATTATGATATTAGATGAAGCTACATCAAGTGTAGATACTAGAACAGAAGTAGAAATTCAAAAAGCTTTATCAAGGCTTATGAAGGACAAGACTAGCTTCGTCATAGCTCACAGACTTTCAACTATTCAAAATGCAGATATGATACTAGTTGTAAAAGATGGAGATATAGTAGAGAGAGGAAATCATGAAAGTCTTTTAGAACAAAATGGTTTCTATGCATCACTTTATTATAGCCAGTTTGAAGTTGCTAATTAAATAAAAATTATATACGGATTAAGGGAATTAGTCCTAAAGTATAAAAGGTGCTGTATCAGATTGATTTTATAGATCAACGCTAGTACAGCTTCTTTTTTAGTTAATATGCTTAGAATCTATAATATTGAGTAACTCTTATTTGTTTTTATTCTTATTATTAACAGGAAGAAGAGAAATTATATTATTTACTCATTAAACTCAATAGAAATAGATTATTTGCCATGCAATATTTATGAATATATAAATTGAAAAATAGGATATAAATTATTCTATAAAATATTAAGCTCAAATGTATTGAAAAATATGTTAACACTAATTACACTTAAGAGTAGATAAAATAAAAAACGTAAGATGGGGAGTTTTTATGTATACGATTAGAAAAATAAAAAGTGAAGAAATAGAAAAAGTAATGGAGTTATGGAAGACAAGTACAATTAAAGCACATAGCTTTATTGAAAAGGAATATTGGGAAAATAATTATGAGGTTGTAAAAAATATTTATATACCTATGTCAGAAACTTTTGTATATGATGATGGAGAAGAAATAAGAGGATTTATAAGCATTATAAACAAAGAATTTATAGGGGCTTTATTTATAGATGTTGACTACAAAGGATTAGGAATCGGAAGTAAATTAATTGACTATGTAGATAATAAATATAACAAACTAGAATTAGCAGTATACAAAGAGAATGAAAGTGCTGTTAAGTTTTATAAGAAGAAAGGCTTTAAAATAATTGAAGAACAAAAGAATGAAGACTCAGGATTATATGAATACATAATGGAAAAATTAAGATTAAATTAAGGACTTATATATCTAAATAAATATCTTGACAAGGTAATAATCGAATTTAGTGATTAAAAAGCTATTGATTAAATTATTAATCAATAGCTTTTTTTATTTCCTATTATTTGTAAGGATTTAATTTTATTTAAATTATTAAGGTAATCTAAATTAAAGTAATTAATAAAAATCATATCGAGACAATACATTAAAGAGTATTTAGAACTAAAAGGTAGATGTTGTTTCATCACCGAATCTATTTCTAATGGAACTCCTTCTACTATATAATCAGAATACTTTGCTATTTTACCTGACTTAGTATTTGTTATTAAAATTATTTTCAAACAAGAATTTTTCTTTATATATTTAGCAAGATCATAAAGCTCAGTTGAACTTCCTGAATTAGATACTAAAATTATTATTCCTTCAGTAATTTCAGTCATTGATTTAATGATGTTTTCAGGATGTCTTTCAAAATATACATCATCTTTAATTTTTTTTAATTTATAAAAAAAATCATATGCAATATTTGCAGAGTTGGATCGTGCAAATA
>NZ_JAWGSV010000107.1:0-10320 GCF_032552055.1 Clostridium sp.
TATAAATAGAGTGCATATAGTAAAAATAATTCAATGATGTTGTAAACAATTTCCTAAAATGATATACTGTCCTTATTAAAATAGAAATTAAAACAGGAATTTAAAATGCTGTATAGGGGGATTAAAATGGATAAAAAGTATGTAGTTGGTGTTGATTTAGGCGGAACAAAAATATATACTGCGTTAGTTGACTTAGATGGAAACATGGTGAAGGAAATAACGGTAAAAACTGAAGCTCATAGAGGGGATAAAGCAGTATTAGAGAAATTAATAAGCACTATAGATACAGTTTTAGAAGGTATAGATATTAATGAAGTTAAGGCAATAGGAGTTGGTTCTCCAGGACCATTAGATATAAAAAAAGGATTAATTGTTTATACTCCAAATTTACCTTTTAAGAATTTTAATATAGTTCAACCTATAAAGGAAAAATATAATATACCTACTTATTTAGATAATGATGCAAATGCAGCTACATTAGGAGAGTTTATGTTTGGCGCAGGAAAAGGAAGTACAAATATGGTTTATGTAACTGTAAGTACTGGAATAGGCGGCGGAGCTATAATAAATGGTAGCTTATTTAGAGGAAGCACTGCTAATGCATTAGAAATAGGACATACAACTGTTATGAAGGGCGGTCCAAGATGCGGATGTGGTAACACTGGATGTGCTGAAGCGGTAGCATCAGGAACAGCTATAATGAAAAGAGGAAGAGAAGCTGTAGAGAGTAAGGTAGAAACATCATTAAAGGATTATGATGAAGTTACAGCTAAAGAAGTTTTCACAGAAGCTGAAAAGGGAGATAAGGTATCTCAAGATATATTAAATGATGCATTATCTTATTTAGGAATTACAATTGCCAATATAGCTAACTCATTTGACCCAGACAAGATAGTTATGGGGGGCGGAGTTAGCCAAGCTGGCAATATAGTTTTTGAAAAGATAGATCATGAAATGGAAAGAAGATGCTTAAAAATAATCTATGATAATTGTAAAATTGAAAAAGCTGTTCTAGGTGGTAAGGCAGGAGTATTAGGAGCTGCTGCATTAGCAATTTTAGAAAGTAAATAAGGATAGTAACTTCCAATAATATACTTAATTCATTAGATGTATAAAATATTTAATGGATTTATATTATTGGGAGTTTTATTTTCATATAGGCTTTTATAATTTCAATTTTATAATAAAAGAACTATAATAAAATAGAAAACGATAATTTGGATATAATTTAGATATAAAATAAATAGGAGAGTAAATATGGGTATTAGATTTATTTTTGGTAGAGCAGGTACTGGAAAAAGTCGATTTTGTTTAGAGCAAATTAAGAAAAAAATAGATAGAAATGATAACAATAATAAGCTTATATTAATAGTTCCAGAGCAATACACCTTTGATACAGAGAAGAAGTTTTTAGAGGTAGTAACAGAAAAAGGTTTCTTAAGAGGTGAAGTATTAAGCTTTAAGAGAATGGCACATAGGGTATTTGAAGAATGTGGGGGAAGAACTGATATAAGAATAAGTGATTCTGGAAGGAATATGCTTATATATAAAATATTAAAGGATAAAACAGATGAACTTGAATATTTTAATAGAATGACAAAAGAACAAGGTTTTTCTTCAGTAGTATCTAAACTTATAACAGAATTTAAGAAATATAACATTTCCACGGAAATACTAAATCTTAAAGAAGAAGAAATAAATGATGATGAGTTAAAGAAAAAGCTTAAGGATTTAGGTTTAATATATAATGAGTTTAATAATGCTCTTCATAAGCAATTTATTGATGGTGATGATGAATTAACTCTTTTATATAACAAGCTTATAGATTGTAACATATATGATGATGCAGAAATATGGATAGATGAGTTTACCACATTTACACCTCAGCAATTAGAAGTAATAAAAATACTTGCTAAGAGAGCTAAGACAGTTAATATAACTTTATGTAGTGATAGTCTAAGTAATGGAGTAGATATTGATTATACAGATGTTTTTGATGCAATAAAGAATACTGAGAATTCTATTTTAAATATAATGAAAGAAGGAAACATATCTTATTTAGAGCCTATTAATTTAAATAAAGGAACTCCATATAGATTCTTAAAAAATGATACATTAAGTCATTTAGAAAAACATTTCTTTACTTATCCATTTAAACCTTATAAGGAAGAACCTAATAATATAAGATTATATAAGGCTAATAATAGCTATGAAGAGGTTGAGACTGTTGCTAAGGATATTCTAGAGATGGTAAGGGATAAAGGGTATAGATTTAAAGATATAGCTGTTGTGTGTAGAAACATTTCTGAATATGAAAAAATAGCTACAGTAATATTTAATGATTATAATATACCGTTTTTTATAGATAAGAAGAGAGAAATTTTAGATAATCCGCTAGTTGTACTTATTATTTCATCCTTAGAAATATTAATAAATAATTGGTCTTATGAAAGTGTATTTAAATTTTTAAAAAGTGGATTAATTAATATAGAAGAAAAATATATAGATGTATTAGAAAACTACGTATTAGCTAATGGAATTAAGGGATATAAATGGACTAGAGACTTCTATGATAAAGATGAAATATCTGATGAGGAGAATATATTATTTGAGATTATGGAAGAGGTTAGAGAACCCTTAATAAGTCTCCATAATAAAATAAGAGGAAAGAAAAATGTTAAGGAGATAACTACAAGTCTTTATAACTTTTTAGTTGAACTTAAGGTTTTTGATACCCTTGAATCATGGCTTGAAGAATTTGAAAGTATAGGACTTCAAGATAAGATAAAAGAATATATACAAGTACCAGAAATGGTAATAGAAATATTAGATCAAGTAGTTGATGTATTAGGCGACGAAGTAATAGATATAAAGGAATTTACAAAGATATTAGTATCAGGATTTGAAGAAAAAGAAGTTGGGGTTATTCCAATGGCTTTAGACCAAATAAATATTGGAGATATATCTAGAGTAAAAGGAAGAGAAGTAAAGGCTTTATACTTAATAGGAGTAAATGATGGAGTACTACCTTCTGTTAATAAGGAAGAGGGAATAATCAGTGATAGAGAAAGAGATATCCTTAGAGATATTGGACTTAGATTAGCATCTGATACTAAAAGTAGAGCCTTTGAAGAGCAATTTATAGTATATACAGCCCTAACTATTGCTTCTGAATATTTAATGGTTACTTTCCCTATGGCAGATTTTGAAGGAAAGTCTTTAAGGCCATCTATAATAATACCTAGGCTTAAAAAGATTTTACCAAAGCTAGTTGAGGAAAGCGAAATATATAATTTAAAAGAAAATAATGATAAGTTTAGCAAAATAACAGCGCCTATACCTACATTTAATGAGCTTATTTCTGCATTAAGAATGGAATTTGAAAAAGAAGAAGTAGATGAATATTGGGCTGAAGCTTTTAAATGGTTTGAAGAAAATGAAGAATTTAAATCTAAAGCAAGTAGGATGTTTAAGGGATTAACATATACAAACTTAGTAGAAAAGGTTCCTAGGGAGAAAATAAGGAGACTTTATCAGGCTGAAAATAAAAAGCTTATATTTAATGTTTCTAGGATTGAGAAATATGCACAATGCCCATTTTCTTATTATGTCCAATATGGGTTAAAGGCAAAGGATAGAAAGGTATATGAATTTTCAGCACCTGACTTAGGTTCATTTATGCATAATATATTAGATGATTTTACCAATAAAATAAGAAATGAAAAAATATCCTGGTCAGAGCTAAATAAAGAAAGATGCAAGGTAATAGTAAATGAATTAGTGGATAAAAAATTAGAAAGTGATACTAATTCAATTTTAAATAGTACTAAAAAATATAAATATTTTGCTGATAGATTTAAAAGAACTATAACTAAATCTGTTATGGTAATTTCCGAGCAAATGAGAAAAGGAAGCTTTGAGATATTTAGAAATGAATTTGAATTTGGTGGATTTAAGGATGGTGAACCTATAAAAATAGATTTACCTTCAAAGGAAACTGTTTATTTAGTAGGTAGGGTAGATAGAATAGATACTCTAGATTTAGATGGGAATACTTATATCAAGATAGTTGATTATAAGTCAGGAGCAAAGAAATTTAACTTAACAGAAGTATATTATGGTCTACAAATACAGTTGTTAGTGTATTTAGATGCACTAATTAAAAATTCTAAGTTTATATTAAAAAATCAAGCTATGCCAGGAGCAATTTTATACTTTAGAATAGATGATCCTATAATAAAGTCAAAAAAGCAATTATCAGAAGAGGAAATCAAAGAGAATATATTAAAAGAGTTAAAGATGAGCGGGCTATTATTAAAGAATATTGATGTAGTTAAGGCTATGGATAATGATATGGAGACATATTCGTTAATAATCCCAGCAAGTATAAAAAAGGATGGAGATTTTTCTTCTAATAGCTCAGTAGTTACAGAAGATCAATTTAATATATTAAGAAAATATGTTAATGATAAGATGGCAGAGTTATGTGAAGAAATGTTAAGTGGAGATATTAAGATAACTCCTTGTAAAAATAATAATACTCCATATTGTAATTACTGTGATTATTCATCAGTTTGCCAATTCGATACTTCAATTGAAAATAATAAATATAAGATAATATTGAAAAAGAATAATAATGAGGCATGGAAGTTAATAAAGGATGAGGTTGAGAAAGGGGGAGAAGCATAGGATATGGGGAGTACAAAATGGACTGAAGATCAATTAAAGGCTATTACTACTAGAGAATGTAACCTTTTAGTTGCAGCTGCAGCAGGTTCAGGTAAAACAGCTGTATTGGTAGAAAGAATTATAAGAATAATAACAAATGAAGAGAATCCTGTAGATATAGATAGGCTATTAGTAGTTACATTTACTTCAGCAGCAGCTGCTGAAATGAGAGAAAGAATTGCAGATGCAATATCTAAGGCTTTAGAAGTTAATCCTAACTCAAAGGTATTACAAAGACAACTTACATTATTAAGTAGAGCTAATATTACAACTATGCACTCCTTTTGCTTAGATGTAATAAAAAATCATTATCACGTAATTAATTTAGATCCAACCTTTAGGATTTCTGACGAAACAGAAAATACCCTTTTAAAGCTTGAAGTAATAAATGATTTATTTGAAGATTACTATGAAAGTGAAGATGAGGGCTTTAGGAATTTAATTGAGGCTTATAGTTCTTCAAAAAATGATGATAGATTAAAGGATATAATTCTAGATTTATATAGATTTTCTATGAGTGGACCATGGCCAGAAAAGTGGCTCGTAGATAGTGCTGAAAGTTTTAATATAAATAATATTGAGGATTTAGATAATACACCATGGATACAGATACTTAAAGAAAGTATATGGATTGAAATTGATGGTTATATTAAGACATTAGAAAAGGCAATAGTATTAATAAAAGAAACAGAAGGATTAGAATCATATCTTCCTACTTTTTCTGATGAACTAGAAATGTTTAAAAGAGTATTAAATTCATTAGATAATGGAATACAAGAAATTTATAAGGAAGTAAGTAATATATCCTTTGGTAAACTAAAGGCTGTAAGAAAAAATAATGTTAGTGATTTAGATGCATTAGAAATAGTTAAATCTATAAGAGATAGTATAAAAAAGAAAACAGCTAAGCTCATAGAAGATAGTTTTTCTATGCCAATTGAAGATGCATTAGAAGGAATAAAAAATTCTTATCCTTATATGAAGATGCTTAGTAAATTAACTTTAGAGTTTATAAGTAGATTTAAAGATAAAAAGAGGGAAAAGAATATTTTAGATTTTAATGATCTTGAACACTTATGCCTAAAGATATTAATTAATAATGATGAATTAGTAGATTCAGAAGAAAAAGTAAGTAAAGATAATATGGAAACTTTAGTACCATCTAACGTAGCTATAAGTTTTAGAGATTATTTTGATGAAGTATTAGTAGATGAATATCAAGATTCTAATAATGTTCAAGAAGCTATTATTGAATTAGTATCTAGAAAGAATTTAGAGAATCCAAATGTATTTATGGTTGGAGATGTAAAGCAAAGTATATATAGATTCAGGCAAGCAAAGCCAGAATTGTTTTTAGATAAGTATAATAATTACTCCTTAGAAGCTGGTGGTAGAGATAGAAAAATACAGCTTTATAAGAATTTTAGAAGTAGAGAAGAAGTAATTAATGGAGTAAATTATATCTTTAAAATGGTAATGTCTAAAACAGTAGGAGAGCTTGAGTATAATGATGAAGAATCCTTAAATTTAGGTGCTAGCTTTAAAGAAAATGAAGATGATAATGTAGAAATAGCAGGACCTATAGAACTTCATATATTAGATAAATCAGGTATTGAAGTTGAAGGTATAAATGAAGAAAATTCAATAGAAGATAATGAGGGATCTAATGAGGAAGAGGAAGACGTTGACTCAATAACACTAGAAGCAAGAATTGTAGCATCTAGAATAAAGGAACTTATGTTACCGGAGAATAAGGATAAAGTATTTAAGGTATTAGATAAAGAAACAGGAGAATATAGAGAATTAAAATATAAGGATATAGTTATATTATTAAGAGCAACTAGAAATTGGTCAGAAATATTCTTAGAAGAACTAGGGTCTTTTGGAATACCTGTATATGCTGATACTGGTAGTGGATATTTTGAGACTATAGAAATAAGAACTATAATGTCACTATTAAAAGTTATAGATAATCCTATGCAGGATGTTCCTATGATTTCTATATTAAGATCTCCTATTGTTGGATTTTCTGCTGAAGAATTAGGTGATATAAGATTAATAAGTAAAGATAAATACTTCTATGAAATTATAAAAGAAGTAACTGAAGATATACATGAAGTTAATGAGCAACTTAAAAATAAATGTAAAATATTTATTGAAAGTCTTAAAAAGTGGAGAAGAAAGTCAATATATACTCCTATAGATGAGTTTATTTGGTATTTATATATGGATACAGCTTATTATGGATATGTAGGTGCAATGCCGAATGGTAAGCTAAGACAAGCAAATTTAAAGATTCTATTCCAAAGAGCTAAGCAATTTGAGAATACTAGCTTTAAAGGATTATTTAACTTTATTAATTTTGTTAATAAGTTAAGAAATTCTTCAGGGGATATGGGTAGTGCTAAAGTCCTTGGAGAAAATGAAGATGTAGTTAGAATAATGAGTATTCATAAAAGTAAGGGACTTGAGTTTCCAGTAGTATTCACTTCAGGATTTGGAAAGCAATTTAACCTTATGGATTTAAATAAATCAATACTATATCATGATGATTTAGGTTTCGGTCCAGATTATGTAGATTTAGAGAGAAGAAATTCTTATAGTACTCTAGCAAAGGAAGCAATAAAGAAAAAGATTTTATATGAAACACTTTCAGAGGAAATGAGAATATTATATGTTGCCTTTACTAGAGCTAAAGAAAAATTAATAATAACTGGAGCAGTTAAAGACTTAGAAAGATCAATTAATAAATGGATGACTGCGGCTGCCTTAGATAATGATATTATTCCTGCTTCAGAAGTACTGAAAGGTAAAAACTATTTAGACTGGGTTGGAATGGCTTTATGTAAACATAAGGATGGAGAAGAATTAAGAAATGTTCTTGGAAATAAGAGTAGCTTAATAATTAATGATGAATCCATATGGAAAGTGAATTTGTGGACTAAAAACAAATTAACTGTGGATAAAGATGAAGTGGCTGTTGATGAAAACTCAGAAGATGAGTTATTCATTAATTCTCGTATAGATTATATTGATAAAGAAATTGAAAGAAGGTTAGGTTATAACTATAAATATAGCTTAGCAGGAGGATTGCCTAGTAATGTTTCTGTATCTGATTTAAAGAGGGCCTTATATGAGCATGAGGATGATAATATAATGACAGTAAATATATTTAAGGATAAGGAAGTATTAAAGCCTAAGTTCCTTCAAGAAAAAATAGGATTATCAGCTTCTGAGAGAGGTACAGTAGTTCACTTTGTAATGCAGAGGTTAGATTTAAGTAAGGTATCTACTAAAGAAGAAATAGATAATCAAATATATGAAATGAATGAATCTAAATTACTTTCAGAAGAGGAAGTTAAAGTGATAGAAAAAGTTAATTTCTTAGGATTCTTTAATAGTAGGCTTGGTAACAGAATGCTATCAGCTTTTAAATCAGGCAGTTTAGTAAAAAGAGAATTAGCCTTTTATACTGAAATAAGTAGTTTAAATGTGGATAACTCATTACCAAAGGAAATCTATGAAAATGAAAAGGTAAGACTTCAAGGGATAATAGACTGTATATTTGAAGAAGAAGACGGAATAGTTTTATTAGACTATAAGACAGACTATGTGGAATTTGGAAATGAAGATAAAGTAATTGATAAGTATAGAGTCCAACTTAAATATTATAAAGAAGCAGTTGAAAAAATAACTGGTAAGAAGGTTAAAGAAAGTTATCTATATCTATTTGGTATAGGTAAGGAAGTTTTATTATAATTTTAATGGGGCTGTTTATACAACAGCCCCATTAAAGTTTTTATCTAGTAATTATTGATATTTTTTAATTATAAAATGCAAATTCTCTAAGGTTATTAAAGGAGTTTTTTTTAGTTCATTAAGAAATTTTTTATTAATCTTTAATTAGTTATTTCTAATTTTACATTGTGTAATATCCTACTTATTCATTAAGAAATTTTTAGCCAAAGTTAATAGTTTTTCTTTTGAATTTAAATCAGGATTTTCTAAAACTATATTTAAGAGATGGTTTAAAACATCACCTAATAGTTTACCTGGTTTTAAATTAAGATTAGATATTAAATCCCCACCAGAAATATTTAAGTCTTTTATAGTTAATGGTTCGTTGTTATTAATTATTTCATTAACTAAGGTCTCAGTATATCTTACTTTTTCTAAAAATACTCTTGGATTATCTAGAGAGTTTATATCAGCTTTTTGAAGAGCAAATAATAAGTTTATATTATCAACTCCAATTTCATTTAATAGTATTTTTACTTCGTATTTAGTTGGCATTACAGTAGCATTTAATACTAGATGATGTTCTATAAGTTTTGATATTACTTTAATAGTGTTATTATCAAATCTCAACCTAGATAATATTTTTTTCACCATTATTGAACCTTCCAGACAATGTCTAGGAAAGCCGTAGAATGTTCCATTATTAAGCGGAGTTAAAGTATTCAGCTTACCTACATCATGGAAAAGAGCAGATAATCTTAATAATAAATCATTTTCTGTATTATCTACAACTTTTAAAGTATGAGTAAAAACATTTCTATTATGATTAGTGCACTTAGGTGAAAAATTATATAATGCATTGATTTCAGGTAATATAACTTCTAGTAATTTCGTATCTCTTAAAATTTCTAATCCTTTAGATGGATTTTCTGAAATTAATATCTTACATAGTTCATCTCTTATTCTTTCCGAACTTATATTTCCAATTAATTTATAATTACTCTTAATTGCAGTATAAGTATTTTCCTCTATATCAAAGTTTAGCTGACAGCTAAATCTAACTGCTCTAAGCATTCTTAATGCATCTTCTTTAAAGCGTTTATCAGCATCTCCTACACATCTTATAATTTTACTTTTAATATCATCAGTTCCATTAAAGTAATCAATAATTCCTATCTTTTCGTTATATGCTAAGGCGTTTATTGTGAAATCTCTTCGAGATAAATCTTCTTTAATATCTGTTACGAAATCTACAGAAGAAGGGCGTCTATTATCTATATATTTTCCTTCTGTTCTATAAGTTGTAACTTCATAAGGTTCATTGCTTATAAGTACGGTAACAGTACCATGCTTTAATCCAGTAGGTATTGTTTTATTAAATAAAGATATAGTTATTTCAGGTTTAGCAGAAGTAGTTATATCGTAATCCTTAGGTAGATTCCCTAATAATATATCTCTAACACATCCACCTACCATAAAGGCTTCAAAATTATTTTTATAGAAAGTATCAATAATAAGTTTAACTTCCTTTGGAGTATTTATATTCATTGTTTATCCTACCTTTAAAAAATATATATATGTTTCAATAAATAATCTACATCTTGAGTAATTATTTTATCTTTAGTGAAAAATAGTTTTGAAAGTAAATTACATCAATTGAAAGCATATATTTTTTAATTTTTATATAAGTTGTTTGTGTAATTTCCTAACTAAAATATTTTGAGTATAAAATATAACTGAATAAAATGCAAAAACTTTATTACAACTTATATATAAATAAATGATACCATAAAATAAAATTAGTCAAAAGTTTCTAGAAATTAATATGATATAATATTCATTAAAGTATAAATA
>NZ_JAWGSV010000108.1:0-10278 GCF_032552055.1 Clostridium sp.
TAACTAACAGTTAAATTATTTACTTATAAATTAACAATAGTTCAATTGTAGTAATTTGGCTTACTTGATAAAATAGTAGTAACAAAAGCTTTTGATTTTACTATTTATTAAGGAGTATTAGTTATTATGAAGATAAATGAAATTATAAAAGAGAAAAGAATAACTCAAGGATTAACTCAAGAACAGGTTGCTGAATCTCTTGGAGTATCAACTCCTGCTGTAAACAAGTGGGAGAAGGGGATTAGCTATCCTGATATAACTATATTACCATCTTTAGCTAGGCTTTTAAGAGTAGATTTAAATACTTTACTTTCTTTTAAAGAGGATTTAACTGATATTGAAATAGGACATTTTTTAAATAAATTAGTGGAAATAATCAGAAGTGAAGGTTTTGATATAGGTTATGAAAAGGCAATGGATAAAATTCATGAGTATCCAAACTGTGATAAGTTAATTTTAAATATAGCAACTATACTTGAAGGTAGCTTATTTATGTTTTCAATTGAAAATATAGAAGATTATGAGAAAGACATTGAAAAATTATATGTAAAAGCATCTAATAGTAGTGATATTGAGATTGCTAATCAAGCAACTTCTATGTTAATTAATAAATATTTAGGAAGGGAAGAATATGAAAAGGCTCAGGCTTGTATAGATAAACTTCCTAATATTACTTATGATAAGACTCAACTACAAGGTAAGCTTTACATTAAAGATTCAGAATTTAATAAGGCATCAGAGCTTTTTGAAAGTAAATTAATATCTAAAGGAAATGAGGTATTAACTATTTTAAGATTTATGATGGAAATTGCTTTAAAGGAAAAACGTAACAATGATGCGAAGTACTTTGCAGAAGTTATAGAAAAAGCAATAGAATTATTCGATTTTTGGGATTATAATTCATATGCTGCGTATTTCCACTTGTATTCAGTTCAAAAAGATGTTGATAAATTAATTCCTATTTTAGATAAGATGTTAACTTCAATGAGGAAGACGTGGGATATATCAAATTCTAAATTATATAAACATATAAAACCTAAAGAAAATAAAGGGGATAGTAGTGAAATCTTTTTCTCTAGCTTTTTAAATGCACTTAAAAATGATAAGGATAATGAATTAGAATTTTTAAGGGATAATAAGGAGTTTTTAGAGCTTATAGATAAGTATAATAAATAAAGCTTGTATAGATACTATTAAATAAGCACAGAGCCCAAAGGTTCTGTGTATTTTTGAATTAACCTAAGGGTTTAGCTGATAAATGAAAAGATAGTTATTTACTGAAAAACTTTTTTTATAATAAAATTAAATAAAATGAGAAGTAAGTTACTTGTGAAGCAACAACTCAATTAATTATTAATATTATTGAAGAAAAGAGTAGTAAGTATATTAAAGCTAGTATCTTAGTTAGGTAACTCTTTTAAATTAAAATATATCTGTTAGCATAATAAATGAATCTATAACTTATTGAATTGTTATTAGCATTTTATTCGTAAATAATATACTCGTAAATGATGTTAAATATAAAATATAAATAGCCAAAAACTTCAAATTAACCATAATATCTTATATAATAAATAAGTAAAAGGAGATGAGAAGTTATGACATTACAGCAATTAAAATATGTAGTCGCCGTTGCAGATAAGGGAACAATTAGTAGTGCTGCAAAGGAATTATTTATTTCTCAGCCAAGCTTAACTAATGCCATTAAAGAATTAGAAGAAGAAATGCAAATTACTATATTTAATAGAACTAATAAGGGAATTATAGTATCAAATGAAGGAAATGAGTTTCTTGCCTATGCTAGACAAGTTCTAGAACAGTTTAATCTTTTAGAGGAAAAGTTTTTAAATGTAAAGAAACAAAGTCCAAGATTCTCAGTATCTACTCAACATTATTCTTTCGCTGTAAATGCATTTGTAGATGTTATTAGAGAATTTGGTGGAAATAACTATGATTTTACTATTAGAGAAACTCAAACTTATGAGATTATTGATGATGTAAGTAGGTTAAAAAGTGAAATAGGAATTTTATATACCTCATCTAAAAATGAGGAAGTAATTATGAAAATTATTAAACAAAATGATTTGGTGTTTGAGAAACTATTTATTGCAAAACCTCATGTATTTATTAGTTCAAAACATCCACTTGCTAAACTTGATATAATTACATTAGAAGATTTAGAAGAGTATCCATATCTTTCATTTGAACAGGGGGATTATAATTCTTTTTATTTTTCAGAGGAAATTTTAAGCACTCTTGATCGCAATAAAAATATAAAGGTAAGGGATAGGGCAACTCTATTTAATCTTGCTATTGGCTTAAATGGATATACTGTAAGCTCTGGTGTAATAAGTAAAGAGCTTAATGGAGAAAATATAATCGCAAGGCCACTTAAGGTATATGAACATATGTGTATTGGAACTATTGTACAAAAGAATATGTCTTTAAGCAGATATGGGAAGGCATATATGGAATTCTTAAAGAATCATGTTAGTGATTATATAGAGTAAAAATAATTTCGCAGCTTATAAATTAATATAGAATTAAGAATTAAATATGTGGTTGATATAGTTTAAAGCTATATCAAACGCATATTTTTTTGTATTTTTAAATAATAAAAAATTAATCTATACTAAATTTATAATATAAATAGAGACAGGAGAGAAATAATATGAGTAAAGATTCACCTTTTAAATTTGATATTGTCGGAAGTTTTTTAAGACCTGATTATTTAAAGAAAGCTAGAAAAGACTATTCAGATGGAAAGATTAATAATGAGGAATTAAAAAATATAGAAGATAAAGCTATTACAGAGTTAATTGAAAAACAAAAAAATGTAGGACTACCTGTTATTACAGATGGAGAATTTAGAAGAAGTTCATGGCATCTTGATTTTATGTGGGCATTTAATGGAGTGGGGCATAAAAAAACAGAAAGTGGTATTCCATTCCACGGAGAACCAGCACTAATTGATGACACATTCCTTATAGGAAAAGTTTCTCTTGATAAGCATCCATTTGTAGAACATTTTAAATTTGTAAAACAATTTGAAGATGAAAATACAGTTGCACGTCAAACAATACCTGCACCAGCACAGTTCTTATTTCAAATGATTACTACAGATAATATAGAAAAGACTCGAGAAATTTATCCTAATGAAGAAGAGATTATTAATGATATTGCAGAAGGGTATAAAAAAGTAATACATGATTTATATCAAGCTGGATGTAAAAATCTTCAATTTGATGATTGTACGTGGGGAGTATGTGTTGATCCAAATGCTTGCCTTATTCTTGGAACAAATGAAGATGGACTACAAAAAGTTATTGAAAAATTAATTAAAATAAATAATCTTGCTATCGAAGGTAAACCTAAGGATATGGTAATTAGTACTCATATATGCCGTGGAAATTTCCATTCAACATGGGCTTGCCAAGGGGCATATGATAGAGTAGCAAAATATCTTTTCGCAAATGAAAATGTAAATGCTTTTTATTTAGAATTTGATGATGAGCGATCAGGTGGTTTCGAATCATTAGAATATGTAAGTGATAATAAAAAAGTAGTATTAGGACTTATAACTACAAAAATACCTAGACTTGAAAGTAAAGAAAATATAATAAATCGTATAAGAGAAGCTGAAAAATATATCCCATTAGAAAGATTATGCTTAAGTCCACAATGTGGTTTTGCATCAACGGAAGAGGGAAATAAGATTACAGAAGAAGAACAATGGGCAAAGTTAAAATTAGTTAAAGAGATAGCAAGTGAAGTTTGGAAATAACATAATAAAAAAAGCTTATTAATACTCAAAATAATGTATTAATAAGCTTTTTTAGTTGAATTTGATTTAAAGTTAATTTTATTATGAAAGAAAATAAAGATATTAAATTTCTTAAATATATAATGAAGTTCAGTAAATGTTAACTATAAATTATTAAGAATAGATGTTAAGATAAATATGTAAGAAAAATGCAGGGGGGAATTATGAAAAAAAGATATATACTATCAGTAATATTATTTGTTTGTAGTTGCATGATAATTTTAACTTTATATCATAAAAGAACTGTAGAAAGTAACAATAATGTAATAGTGAATGAGGAAACAAGTAAAGTTGATAATAATGTTAATGAAATTGTGGAAACGGGATACGAAGATTTAGAAGAACTACTAGACGATGAAGCATCCAATAAGAAATTTCAAGGTACAGTATTAGTAGCAGATGGAGATGAGATTGTATTTGCAAAAGCATATGGATATGCTGATACTGAAGAGAAAATAGAAAACAAATTGACAACACGATTTGCTATTGCTTCAAATACAAAACAGTTTACTGCAACAGCTATAATGCAATTAGTTGAACAAAATAAAATTAGTCTTGATGAAACTATAGATAAATATTTTCCGAATTATAAGTATGGTAATAAGATTACAATAAAGAACTTATTGCAAATGAGATCTGGTATTCCTGATTATCTTAATGAATTAGATTTATTTATGAGAGACGAAGATACTAAAAATATTCTTAAAGAGTATGAAAGTAATGTTTATTATGATAAATATGTTGAAGATTATAGGTGGTCATCAGAAATAATATTGAAAAATCTATATTTAACTGAGTTACTCTTTGAGCCAGATGAAGAATATGATTACTGCAATACAAATTATTATTTGCTTGGATTAATAATTGAAGAAGTAAGTGGTATGTCTTTTGGAGATTATATAGAAGAATATATATTTAAACCATGTAAAATGGAAAGTAGTAGTATAATACCATTAAACTCTGATGCTAAAGGACATGGAAGTGATGAATCAGGAGAAATAGTAGCTAATCCTGAATTTACTTATGCTGCTGGTGCAATTTATTCTAATATTTTTGATTTATTTCGTTGGAGTAGGAAGTTACATAAAGGTGATATTATAACAAGGAAATCTTATGAGGAAATGATAACTCAGATAGATGATTATGGTTATGGGCTTTTTGTAAAAGATAATATTATAAGCCATAGTGGGTTAATTGATGGTTTTACTTCAAATATGGAATATGATATAAAAAAAGACCGTATAATAATAGTATTAGAAAATATTGATTCAGAAACAGATAATTTAGATGCTAAATATCATACAAATCTAATAAGAGAATATTTAGATGAAGAAGTTGAAGAAGGAGCCATTAATTAAGGACAAGCTACTCGTCAAGTAGTAACTAAATATTAATATATTGAAGAAAATAGTATTAAGTATAATAAAATTAGT
The DNA here is from genome assembly GCF_032552055.1 of Clostridium sp. Lineage (GTDB taxonomy): Bacteria > Bacillota > Clostridia > Clostridiales > Clostridiaceae > Clostridium. The sequence goes on from NZ_JAWGSV010000108.1 coordinate 5,257, forward strand.
TTAGGAGTTAGTGAACTAGACAATGGTTAGAATAAACCATCATTTTATTAATATATAATAGGCTATAGTTATAAAACTATAGCCTATTAGCTTTCTTACATATTAACCAATACCCCCATATATTAATCCTAAGATTATTACAAGAATAGTAGTTGGTACAAAAATATACTTACCAAAATTCATAAACCACATTCCCATTTTATGTTTAGCACCTAAATTTAACTTATCCAAAGTTTCTTTTGGATCAAGAATGTAGAAGAATACTATTGCAGTTATTAATGCACCTATTGGAGAAAATACAATAGTTATAAAATCTGTGAATTTATTAAATGCTAAATCACTTAAGCTTAGTGGAATAGATAGTATAAATGCTATTGAAGCAGTAATATATACGCTCTTTTTTCTAGTCCATTTTGTTAAGTGCATAACTGCTTCTACAGGTCCTTCTAGCATTGCGATAGAAGATGAAATAGAAGCAAATATTATACTTAAAAAGAATAAAGCACTTAGCACTTGTCCAAATGGCATAGTCTGGAATATACCAGGAACAGTTACAAATAATAAAGCTGGTCCAGCAGTAGGATTAAGACCTAAGGCAAATACTGCTGGCATAATCATAAATGCAGCTAACATAGCAGCAAGAGTATCAAAGACTACAGTATTTACAGCACAATTTGGGATATCAAATTTTTCATCAGTGTAGCTTCCGCACATAACCATGCAACATCCAGTTAAAGATACTGTAAAAAAGGCTTGCCCTAGAGCCATAACCCAAGTATTTGCTTTTAATAAATAGGACCAATCAGGTGAAATAAGATATTTTACCCCTTCCATAGAACCAGGTAAGCTTAAGGACTTTGCTATTAAAAGGATAAATATAATAAATAGTAAAGGTATTATGATCTTATTTATTTTTTCTATTCCTTTAGAAATCCCAAAACTAACTATAATTAAAGTTATTAGAACAGCTAATCCATGCCAAAGTACTGCACTATTGCTATTTGTAAAAGTAGTGAAGTAAGTTTCTATATCTATTTTTGAAATCTCACCAGTTAAGCTAATTGTAAAGTATTTTAATACCCATCCAATAACAACTGTGTAAAACATAAAAATTCCAGTTAAACCTATAGTGGGTATTGCAGATAATAATTTGCCATACTTTAATTTCTTTTCTTTAAAAATCTTTTGAATAGCACCCATTGATCCTACTCTAAATTGTCTACCAAAAGCAAATTCTGCTATTAAACCAACAGTACCAAGAAGTATAACAAAAATGAAATAAGGTATTAAGAAAGCAGCCCCTCCATTTTCACCTAATTTATAAGGGAACATCCATATATTCCCTAGGCCTACAGCAGCTCCAACACATGATAGAATAAAGCCAAATTTACTTGTGAATTTTTCTCTTTTTTCTTTGTTTTCCAATCTTTTTACCCCCTAATGAATTATACAAAAATTTATATAAAAAAAGTCCCATAGCTTATATGCTATGAGACCCTTTGCCTAGGATTATAAAAAGCCTCATAGCATTACCTATGAGACTTTGTTTTATTGTAACTTAAAAACTTCAGCCATCATAGATACAAAACACTGAATACGTGCGGTTTGTATCTATGAAAGTCATTATATAGATACAAACCTATCTAAAAAAGCTAAAGAAAAAGCTGTTATTTAATTTTAAAATTGATAGGTCTGCTTTAATTTTCATAATTTATCTCCTGATGTATTAAAATATTAATAGAATAATACCAATAAAATATATATATGTCAATATTAAATTTATTTTGTAAAATACTATGCATAAATAAAGATGAAGGATATGGATTAGAGTTATCTATTTGTAAAAGAATAATTGTCTTATCTAAAGGCAAATACATTTAGATAGTAAATTTGGAAAATATACTAAGAATATTAATAACTGTACCTTATTAAATAGTAATACTTATAAAAATAGAAGTTAATATTTGATTAATATACATACCGTATTGTGAAAATGAATTATATACTGTCTACTTGGCAGGGGGGATTTTAAAATTGAAATGCGGTATTTTTATTTATTATTCAGAGATAAAATATCAATATATTATGAAGTAAATAATATTTGGTAAGCTTATAATATTAATTTACATAATATGTTATAATTAAGTAATAATTGGAAAAGGTTAGGTTGATAAATAGGAATTTAGGGAGGTTAGGTGTTCAGCCATAAATTTTGATTATATTGTCAAAATTAAGGGGTGAAAGTGTAAGTTTTAATGAAATAGTAATATGGAGGCTAAATATATTAAGGCTTAGAGATTACGAAAATATAAAGTTATAGAGAGGTAAAAATGCAAATAGGAGAAAAAATAGTATTTGATAGATACCAATGGCGCATACTTGACATAAAAAATAATGCTGCTTTGATTATAACAGAAGATATAATAGAACAACGTGCTTATCATGATGTTTATAAAGATACTACATGGGCTGACTGTGAGTTAAGAAAATATCTTAATGGGGAATTTTATGATAAATTCACCGCAACAAACAGATTAAGAATAATTCCTGTAATAAATAAGAATTCAAATAACCCATGGTATGGCACCAATGGTGGTGAAGATACGAAAGATAGAATTTTTTTATTGGATATTGAAGACCTGGTATGCAGATATTTTGGTGATAGTAGTGCTAATCTGAATAATCGTGGTAAGAATCAAAAATATTGGTTTCAAAGAAAAGATAAAAACAATAGCAAGAGAAGTGCTATCTTTAAGGAGGGGTTATGGTGGTGGTGGCTTAGGGCTCCTGGTCGCCATAATGTAAGAGCTGTGTATGTTCACGGTGATGGTAATATAGGTATCCAAGGAAATAATATATTCAGATGTAACATAAGTCTTTTTCACTACTTAGGTGATAATAAAGGTGGAGTTCGTCCTGCTTTGTGGTTAAAACTATAATTTAAATTGTGGCTAAAAAGTTAGACTTGTGATGGACAATATGCAAGGTTTAAAATAGAGAAAATAATGTGTTAGGATAAGCTTTTGAGCTAAAAATTGAAATGATGACACTAGGGTATAATAGGAGGAATTAATGGAGTTTAGAAAACTAGAATTAAAATATATAGATGATGCTGTTGAGTTAGCAGTAAAAGAATATAAAAATGAATGTATCAATAATAAGCAACTATTGGTAAAAAATTATAGAGAAAAATTGCGAGAATTGTTAGTTGATATTTTTAGCAGTAAATATGGATTATTAGCAATTCAAGATGAAGAACTAGTAGGATATCTAGTATTTTGGGGAGGATTTCAAGGTCAATTTGGAAATGTAAAAGGTTCATTTTCACCATTGTTTGGAAGTGCATTTGGAGGAAGAAACAGAAAAAAAACAGCATCCTTATTATTTGAACATGTATCTAAACAAATGATTAAAGATGGAATATTTAGTTTTGCAATTTGTAAATATGCATATGATAAAGAAATTATAGAATCATTCATATTGAATGGCTTTGGAATTCGTTGTAGTGATGCAATAAAAAAATTGACCAATTTAGATGAAGCACCGATAAATAGTGGATGTAGATATGAAGAAGTTAGCTATGAAAAATCTAGTGACCTATTAGACTTAATAAATGGTCTTTCTAAGCATATGAATGGAAGTCCAATATATATGCCAACATCATACTTAACAGCTGATGAGTTTGCAGTAAAATGTGCAGAGAGAAAAAATAGATTTTTTGCTGCATATAATGATAATAGACCTGTAGGTTATATTGAAGTTTGTGAAAAAGCTGAAACATTCATTTCAGAGGATGAAGAAGTGCTAAATATCTGTGGCACTTATGTTGAGGAGCAATATAGAAATAGCTCAGTGGCACAAGAATTATTATTATTTACTATGAAAAAGTTATCAGATGAAGGTTTAAAATACTTAGGTGTTGATTGTGAAACTTTGAATCCAACGGCAATTAGATTTTGGACAAAACACTTTGAAAGTTATACTTATAGCTTTGTTAGGAGAATTGATGAAAGAATTATGGAGATTTAATGAAAAGGTAATTATCCCATTAAGAAAGGTGATATGAAGTGAGAGGAGTATATACAGAAAAAATTAAAGATATTAATCATATCAATATGTTAAAAGAAGTCTTTATAAAAATAAAACCAGAGTGTAAAGAAGATATAGATATAGATATAGATATAGAGAGATTTTACGATAAGGATAAAGGTGTCGATAGAACTTATAATGTTTATAAAGTAAGGGTAGATAAGGAAATATTTATTCTAAAAAAGTCAGATGATAATGAGCTAGGAGTTTATGAAAAATTACTTCATGATAAGGATTTACCTGTGCCTAAGTTTGAGGGATGGACGTGTGTTAATAATACAAGGTGGATATTAATTGAATATATTCCTGGAATAGATTTAAGAAAATTTAATAAAGATATAGCTCTTGAATGTGCTGATAGTCTTTCACATATCTTTAATATGTATTGGCAAGAAAGTCATTTTGAAGAAAATAAGGTAGACAACCGTTTTGAAAGATATTGGACAAGAATAAAAAAAAGGGCAAATTGTCTTAAATATGAATCAAAATTATCTTCTGCATATAGCATTTTTTTAGATAGACAATTAACATGCCCACGTACTTTATGTAATGGAGATTTCCTTCAGTGCAATGCAATAAAAAATGATGATGGAATTACTTTAATTGACTGGGGATTTGCTGGCTTTATGCCCTACTCATTAGATATTGCACGACTAATAGTACATGGCTCAGAAGACTTCTTCCCATTCCCTTTTTATATGACGGATGAATATAGGCAGATTTTCTTAAAGGAAGTATATAATAAGTTGCTATATAAACCAGATTATAAGCAGTTTATATGGGATGTAACACTTTCATGTTTAAATGAATGCATTGAATTTATAGAAAGTGAATTGAAAGATAACTCTAGAGAAAGAGATGAAATATTTAATTATTATTATAAAAATGCACATATTTTATCAGATATTATTTTGAGGGGAAAAGAAATTAAAG
>NZ_JAWGSV010000109.1:0-10221 GCF_032552055.1 Clostridium sp.
ATATAGTATTTAATATTAATTTAAATGTAAGGGAAATTTCTTTACCATTAGGAATATCATTTTATACTTTTCAATTAATATCCTATATAATAGATGTTTATAAAGGTAAAGTAATTCCTCAGAAGAATATAATAAAGTTTTCTTTATATGTATTGATGTTCCCACAACTTGTAGCAGGCCCTATTGTAAAGTACTCTGATATAGAAAAAGAAATAGAATATAGAAAGGTAACAATATATAAATTTGGACAAGGTGTCGAAAGGTTTATTATTGGATTAGCAAAAAAAGTTTTAATAGCTAATAATTTAGGAGCTATTTGGATGGAAGTAAAGAGCGTAAATATTGATAATTTATCATTATTAGCAGCTTGGATAGGTATAATAGCATTTACATTACAGATATATTTTGATTTCAGTGGATATTCAGATATGGCCATTGGACTTGGGAAAATGTTTGGCTTTGACTTCTTGGAAAATTTCAATTATCCATATATGTCAAAAAGTATAACGGAGTTTTGGAGAAGATGGCATATATCGCTTGGTAGCTGGTTCAAGGAGTATTTATATATTCCTTTAGGTGGGAATAGGAGAGGAACTCTAATTCAATTAAGAAATATTATTATAGTATGGCTAACCACTGGATTATGGCATGGCGCAAGTTGGAACTTTATTGTTTGGGGGCTTTATTTTGGTTTTATACTATATTTTGAAAAGATCTTTTTTAGAAAAATATTAGATAAGCTACCTAAGTATATATGTCACTTATATACTATGATAATTGTTACAATAGGATGGGTATTCTTTGATGCTGATAATTTAAGATCAGCAATTGAGTATATAAAGGTAATGCTTGGATTTGGGAATATTATTGTAGATAAATTAGGGACATATTTAATTAACACTAATGTAATATTAATTGTACTATCCATAGTGTTAGCAACCAATATTCTAAAAAAGTCTATTGAAAATATTATGAAGTTCTTTAAAAAGAATGATTTGGTACTAATAGTATTTATAGAGTTTATTATATTTATTGTAAGTATAGCTTATTTAGTATCAGAAACTTACAATCCATTCTTATACTTTAGATTTTAGAAATAGGTGAATACATATGAAAAATTATAAAACAAAAAAGAATAAATTTGTTAATAGAAATATTAAGAAATTTAGTGAAAGCTATTTTCTATTTTTATCTTGTATCTTTATATTGACATTGATATTTTTTGTAATAGCAAATTTTATTAGTTTAGATAAAGATTTTTCTGAAGTTGAAAATAGAAATTTACAAAGTAGACCTAAAATCCTATCAGAAAATTATACAGAAAACTTAAATAGTTATGTTGCAGATCAATTCTTTAAGAGAACAAATTTTATTTCATTTAAAGCAAGAATTGAATTGATGATGGGGAAAAATAAAATAAACAATGTTTATATAGGTGAAGATAATAAATTATTTGAAGATTTTAAAATAACCTCAAATGAGGATTTATTAAATAAAGTAAGTGTTATTAATGAATTTAAGAAATCAAATACAGACTTAAATATTAACTTTATGCTAGTACCTACTGCTACAAGTATTCTAAATGATAAATTACCAAAGTATTCACCTGTTGATGATGAGATAGAATATATTAAAGCGGTAGAAAGAAATATATCAGAAGATATTAACTTTATTACAGTATACGATAAATTAGAACAATATAAAGATGAATATATTTATTTTAAAACTGATCATCACTGGACAGCTGATGGAGCATATTTAGGGTACAAGGCTTTTTGTGAAGCCACAGGAATAGAAGCTACTAATAAAGAAGAACTTCAAAGTATAATAGCATCCAATGACTTTTATGGCAGTTTATCTTCTAAGATAGGACTCTTTGGATTAGGTAAAGATAAACTGAAAATATATATTCCTAATAACAAAAACGTATTAGTTAATTATGTTACTGAACAAAAAAAGGAGCCAAGTCTTTTTAATAGTGAAAAACTTTATAATAAAGATAAATATCAGGTTTTTCTTGATGGAAATCACCCACTTATAGAAATTGAATCAGATAAAAATACTGATAAGAAGATATTGATAATAAAAGATTCATATGCAAATAATTTTGTCCCTTTTTTAACAGAGAATTATGGGAATATTTTTCTTATAGATTTAAGATATTATAAAGATTCTGTTTCAGAGTTTTTAATTAACAATGATATAAAAGAAGTACTTTTTCTATATAATGTTAATACTTTTAATGAAGATGACTCAATTTTTAATTTAGCAGCTTAGAGGATAGGGCATAAATACTTGACAATAACTTATAATATAAACATAATTAATACAAAGTATAAGATTTATTATATAACTTAATATATTATAAAGTAGGGTGATATAAATGATATTTGGTAATATTGAAGGAGTAAAGAAGACCTTCTTAGAGGAACTTGAGGGATTATATAGAGCAAAGGTATTAAAAGATGAGGTTTGTAGTGAAGAGATAATTCAGACTATATCAAGAATTTCATCTAATATAGAAAGAGAAATTAGTGTTGCTATAGACAGGAGAGGGAAAGTTGTATCAATTACAATAGGAGACTCAACTTCTGTAGAAATAGGAATGATTGATATTAGAGAAAGAAGACTATCTGGAGTTAGGGTAATTCATACTCATCCAAATGGATATTCTAATTTATCAGCTTTAGATTTATCGGCTTTATTAAAGCTTAAGTTAGATGCTGTTGTAGCTATTGGAGTTTATGATGGTAAGATAACAGACTATTCTCTTGGAATGATAACAATTACTAATGATTTATTAGATTATGAAGAAAATTTAAACTTATCTTTAAATGAATTACTTTCTATTAATATTTTAGATAAAATTCAACATATTGAGGGTTTAATAAAGGAAAGAGAAATAACTGAGGATCATGGAGAAAAGGCTATCTTAGTTGGAGCTGATAGTAAAGAGAGCTTAGAGGAATTAAAGGAATTAACAAAGGCTTGTGATATTCCAGTATTAGATATGGTATATCAAAGCAGAAGTAAAGTAGATCCAGCCTTCTATATAGGAAAAGGTAAGGTTTTTGAAATAGCATCATTAAGACAAAGCAAACATGCTAACTTAATTATATTTGATGATGAACTTTCAGGTTCTCAAGTTAGGAATCTAGAAGCGGCCTTAGGAGCAAAGGTTATAGATAGAACTACATTAATACTAGAGATATTTGCAAGAAGAGCTAGAAGTAAAGAAGCTAAGATCCAAGTAGAATTAGCTCAGCTTAAGTATAGAATGAGTAGATTGCAAGGCTTAGGTACTATGCTTTCAAGAACAGGTGGAGGAATAGGTACAAAGGGACCAGGAGAAAAGAAGTTAGAAACTGATAGAAGACATATTAAAGAAACTATTTATGATTTAAATGATGAATTAAAGAAAATTAAGAAGACTAGAGAAGTTCAAAGGGAAAAGAGAAATAAGGAAAGTATTCCTAAGGTTTCTTTAGTGGGATATACTAATGCAGGTAAATCAACTCTTAGAAATAAATTGTGTGATATTGCAGCTCAAAAAGAAGCACAAGGCAAGGAAAAGGTTTTTGAAGCTGATATGCTATTTGCTACATTAGATATTACTACTAGATCTATTATCTTAAAAAATAAGGGAGTTGTAACTATAACAGATACAGTAGGATTTGTTAGAAAACTACCTCATGATTTAGTCGAAGCTTTTAAGTCTACATTGGAAGAAGTGATTTATTCAGATCTTTTATGCCATGTTGTAGATGCATCTTCAGATAATGCATTAGAACAAATTGAAGCTGTAGAAGTAGTGCTTCAAGAATTAGGAGCTAAGGATAAGGATACTATTTTAGTTTTAAATAAAATAGATATGGTTTCAGAAGAAAATTTAGATTCTATAAGAGAATCTACTAAAGAATATGAAACTATAGAAATATCTGCGAAGGAAGGTATAAACTTAGATGGATTATTATCTTTAATTGAAGAAAAACTTCCTTATAAAATGAAGAAATGTGAATATTTGATTCCTTATGATAGAAGTGATATAAATTCATATCTTCATAGAAATGGAAGAGTTTTAGAAGAGGAATATAGAGATAATGGTAGTTTTATGGTAGTAGAAGTTGATGATGAAAGTTATAATAAGTCAAAAGATTTTGTAATAAATATACTACAATAAAGTGATTTTAGAGGAACTAATCCAGGCACGTAGCAGTGCCTAGCTCCCATATTGAGAAGATGGGAGTATTAGCAATGGTGGCCATTGGATAAACAATAAGTGAAATAAAAACTGCAATGAAGGTTAGACTTTATTGCAGTTTTTTAATATAATAAATTGTAATAGTACAATTATTATAAGGTGGGATGGGGAATGGCAAAATCAGTAGCAGAATATCAAAATGCATATTTAGAAATAACTGAAATTTTAAAGAAGAATCCTAATGTTATTTCAATATTTGTTTTTGGTAGTATGGTTTCAGGTGATTTATGGGAAGGTTCAAATATAGATTTATTTGTAATATATAAAGATGGATTTAATAAGATAAGAGATATTTATTCAGAAGTTTTAGATATACCAGTACATATTAAATTTCTTAGTAAAGATAGTTTCAAAAATTATCTAAAATCTGCAGGGAAAAGAGATTTAATTAAAAATTATTTAATGTCTTCTAAACTAATATACTCGATAGATAATGAAATAAATGAGTTAAATCAACAAGTGTTGTATATGATAGATAAAGATAAGGGAAGATGGAATTTAACATACTTAGGAAACTTTTATAAGGAAGTTGGAATATGTAAAAAGTATTTAAGTAAGGGTAGCAGGTATACTGCTCATGAATTATTAATTAGAGCTCTGAATAATTTTTCAATGCTTTATTTAAGTATAAATGGATATACAGTTACTAAAGATTCATTAAATATGGCTTGCAATTTAAATGATGAATTGAATATTAGGGTTCAAAATCTTTTATATAAAGAAGTTACTGAAGAGAGTATAAAGTCCTTATTAAATTATATGGAAGGTTATTTAGAATTTAATATAATTAAGGCTGCCAAAGAAATGATTGATTTTATTAAAAAGGAAAATAAATACCTTAGTGCTTTTGAAATCGATAATAATAGTTATTTTGAAAACTTTAAGATTAAAACAGAGGAAATTTTAAAGGTTTTACATAATAATAATATTTTAGTTAAAGAAAAAAGAGAATTTAGAGATGAAAAAGGTATTTTATTATCAATGGAAAATGTTTATAGATATAAAGAGTAAATATTTTTGGGGGAATTATGAAAGAACTTTACAATATAGTCTTTGAAGAGGAAATTCCTAAATATATTCAAATAGCTAATTATATAAAAAAATTAATAGATGGTAAAAAGATAAAGGATGGAGAAAAACTTCCCACAATAAGAGCTTTAACAGATATGTTAGAAGTAAATAAGGTTACAATAGTAAATGCTTATAAAAAGCTAAAGTCTGATGGGTATGCTTATCAAAAGGTAGGTTCAGGTACTTATGCTAAGAAAAGAGAAGTTATCTCCTTATTTAATAGAGAGTATTCAAAAATAATTAAAAGTTTGACTTTAAAAAAATTAGAAGAAGTCATTGATTTTACAGGAGAGACTAACTCAGAAGTTTATTTTCCAGTAGCAGAATTTAAGAATGTTTTAAATGAAGTTTTAGATAGAGATGGAGCTAATGCTTTAATTGCAAAGGAAGCCTTAGGTTATGAAAATTTAAGAGAGACAATTAATAAATCTTTTTGGGATGAAGAATTAGATATAAGAAATCTTCTTATTGTCTCTGGAGCTCAGCAAGGTATAGATATAGCATCAAAAGCAATAGTAAATATAAATGATAATGTAATAGTGGAGAAGCCTACATATGGTGGAGCTATTTCTGTATTTAAATGGAGAAGAGCTAATATTTTTGAAGTAGGCTTAGAGGAAGATGGAATAGACTTAATAGCCTTTGAAGAAATTCTAAAAAAGAATAAAATTAGTTGTTTCTTTACTATGAGCTATTTTCATAATCCAACAGGAATTAGTTATAGTAAAGAAAAGAAACTTAAGATATTAGAACTAGCTAAAAAATATGACTTTTATATTATTGAAGACGATTATTTATCTGAACTTATTTATGATAATAATATTATACATGAACCTTTTAAAAAATTAGATAAATACGATAGAGTAATATATATAAAAAGTTTTTCAAAAATATTTTTACCAGGGATTAGACTGGGCTATATGGTTACACCAACATCCTTTAATGAAATTATTCAAAGGTCTAAGATTAATACAGATATTACTACTTCAAGTTTAATGCAAAGAGCTCTTGAATTATATATTAGTAAGGGATATTGGAAAGAAAATATAGACTTTCAAAGAAAAGAATATATTAAAAAATATAAATTAATGAAAAGTTTAATTGAAAATGAATTAAATGATTATATTAGATATATTGATCCAAAGGGAGGTTTATATTTTTATTTAGAAATTAAGAATAAGAATATTACATCTAAAGAATTATTTTATAAGTTAAGAAAAAGAGGAGTATATATAACTCCAGGCGCTATTTTCTTTAAGGATTCAGTTGATGGAGACTATTATTTTAGAATTAGCTTTTCACAAACTAGTGAGGAAAAAATTATTAAAGGATTTAAAATTATCAGGGAGGAACTGTCTTGAGTTATACTACAGTAAGAAATTATGGTGAAGATAGATTTATAGAAAAAAAGTCTGAATTTATAGGTTATGCTAAAAGATGTGAAAATGAAGAAGAAGCTAAGGCTTTTATTAATGAAATAAAAGCTATGCATAAACAAGCTACTCATAATTGCTATGCATATGTAATAGGTGAAAATATGGGTATCCAAAGGTATAGTGATGATGGAGAGCCACAAGGAACAGCAGGTATTCCTATATTAGAAGTTATGAAGAAAAGTAATGTAACTGATTGTGCAATAGTAGTAACTAGATATTATGGAGGAATACTACTAGGGGCAGGTGGATTAACTAGAGCATATACTAAAGGAGCCTCAATTGCCATTAAAGCAGCAAAGGTAGTTGAGAAGGTTAAGGGACAAAAGTTATTATTTACTATGGAATATGATATGCTTGGTAAAATTCAATATATATTTAATGAAAAAAACTGGCATATTGAAGATATAGAATATACTGATAAAGTAGTGCTAAGTACTATATCAGAAGTTTCTATTGTAGAAGAGATAGAAAAAGAAATAACAGAGGCTTCTAGTGGTAAGATTTTAATTAACAAAGAAGATGAGGATATTTACTTCAAAGAAGAAAACAGGCTCTATAAGGTTATATAATATATTTATTACTATTCAAGTGAATTTGATTCCCAAAGAGCTTGAAGCTTAGAATCACTTTATGTAGAAGATTTGTAATAAAAAAATAATTATGATATAATTCCACTTAGGTTAAAAATTTTAGATTAATGTTGGGAGGAATTAAAATGTCAGGACATTCGAAATGGCATAATATTCAAAATAAAAAAGGTAAAGTAGATGCAAAAAGAGGAAAAATCTTTACAAAGTTAGGTAAAGAAATAGTAATTGCAGTTAAAAATGGAGGCCCTGTTCCCGACAACAATCCAAAATTAAGAGATGTAATTGCTAAAGCAAAGGCTGCAAATATGCCTAATGACAATATAATGAGATCAATTAAAAAAGCTTCAGGTGAGCTATCAGCTGTAAACTATGAAAGCATTGTTTATGAAGGATATGGTCCATCAGGAGTTGCAGTTATAGTTGAAACTTTAACTGATAATAAAAATAGATCAGCAGGTAATGTAAGAAGTGCCTTTACTAAAGGTGGTGGAAACATGGGAGCAACAGGTTGTGTTAGCTTTATGTTCCAAGAAAAAGGTGAAATAGTAATAGAAAAAGAAGATAAAGACGAAGATGAAATAATGATGCTTGCTTTAGATGCCGGAGCAGAAGATTTTGTAGCTGAAGAAGAAGTATTTATAGTAACTACTACACCAGAAGACTTTGGTGCAGTAAGAGAAGCTTTAGAAGTAGAAGGATTAGAATTCTTAGAAGCAGCAGTTAAGATGATACCAGATACTTATACTGAACTAAATGAAGATGATGCTAAGAAGTTCCAAAAGATGTTAGACTTGCTTGATGATGACGATGATGTTCAAGAAGTGTACCACAATGCGGAATTCCCTGAAGGATGGGATGAGTAGGTTCTGAATGATTAAAAATACTAGCTTAGGGCTGAGTTTAGGCTTTGAAATTAGAATTAAATAAATTATTATAATCTAGGTTCGACTTAATGTCGAACCTTTTTTAATTACCAATACATATAAAAAGAAGGGGAATAATGTATTTGTATAGAAATGTATAGTGAGGGGGGGAATAAGATGATTATTAATAATAAGAAAACAAGAAATGCAATTATAAGTATAATGGGAGTTGGTATATTAATATTAGTAGGTTGCAATGGAACAGATAAGTCTGAAAAAATCACTGAAATTGATACACTAGTACAAGAGTATAAAACTGATAATTCTAAGCAAATAGATGTAATGACAGAACTTCATAAATTAAAAAAAGATGAAAATAAAAAAGTTGCAAATAAAGCTAAAGAATCATTAATTCTTATTGAAGACATATCAGTTAGCAAAACTGTATATGAAAGAGTAATAAAGAATACTGAAAATAAATCATTAAAAGATTTAAGTAAAGCTGAAAAGATGATGTACTCAACGCAATTAGAAGAAGTCAGTGAAGTTAGTGAGTACTATGAAGATGCACAAAAATTAATTTCTCAACTTGGTGGTGGAAGCAACAATTCAACTAACAATATTAATGATCCAATAGTGGTAATAGATAGATATACAAGGAACTCAGCTGCTGGACTTGGTGGGTTAGAAATTACTTTAACCAATACTAGTGGAATGGATATAGCTTATGCTTCTTTGGATATTTTAGAAGTAGATAAGAATGGAAATATAATAAATTCAGACTTGACTAATTCATCAGATTTATTTCTTAATAATGAAAAATTAACTATTAAAACAAATTTTGACTATCAATTAAGTAAAAGTGATTTAGAATTTAGAATAAGAGATGTAAGATATAAATAGAAGTAGGGTTCGTAGTAAAATCAACGGGTTCACTTTTGAGGGGCGATTTTAAAAATAACATTAAAATTCACTGATAAAATCACATAGTCTAAAACCATTTATTTTAAAGGATTTTAGACTATTTTTCTATAAAGTAATATACGTTTTCACATATAAAATCACATTCAATATAAAATTATATCGAACGTGATTTTATATGTGATTTTTTTTGTGTTCTTTATTTTGAAGACAATAGAACCTAAATATAAAAATTGCGTAAATGTTCAATGGCATATATCGAAGCTAAGCCAGGCTAATAATTTCTCAATACTCAAAATATACAAAGTATGAAGAAAGTGAAATAATTGATTTACTGATAGCAGATATTTTAGATGATGAATCATTAAAAGATATAATATATTTCAAATAATTAATAAATACGGAGTATATAAGAAAATTATGTTAATATAGTATTAATAGTACCGTATATATTCCTAACATAAAAATAAAAATAAAAATGGGAGGAAAATAAATGAAGAAGAGTAAATGGAAACTAGTTGCATTTTCATTATCAGCAATGTTAATAATCGGAGCGTTGGTCTTTTTTAAATTTTATTATCAAAGCGAAAATCTAAGATACTCACAAGAGTATGTAGGACAACAAGGAAGCATTGATAAAGAAGCCTTTTTAGAGAAGGGAAAAGAGTTTGAAATAGGTGTTAATAAAGATGGGTACGCAGTATTTAAAACACCATCAAAAGCATTAAAAAAACTTAAAACTGATTACAAGGGAGGATTATTAGTTATTCAAAAAGAAAATAACTTATTACCAATAAATCAGTTTAATTATAAATCATACAAAACATACGGGTGGCAAATTACTAGTGGTTCAGAAGAAGAACGAAAAGAAGCAAGCTTTATAACTTCATTTCTTGATATTTACGAAAATAGCTTCAATAAAACAAAGTAAAACATTCATATTTATGCTACAAATAGTTAAGAGCAATCAAAATGATTGCTCTTTTTTATTATTATTTTAGTTGTGAATTTTATTGTGAAAACCTATGTGATTTCTAAGGCTAAGAACTTTTTTGCCCCTGAAAAGTGAAACAGTTCGT
>NZ_JAWGSV010000110.1:0-10164 GCF_032552055.1 Clostridium sp.
CTAAATAATTAAATGCTATGAATAGGAGTAGTATTATAATAATATTCTTTAGAGAGCTGTTGTTTGCTGTAAAACAGTGTTTATTTTATAAGAACTTGCCTAGGAGCTTACTTGTTAAAAGCAAGTACGGGATACCCCCGTTATAATATCGAGTGAGAAAATTTTATTTTCTAATAAGAGTGGTACCGCGAATATCCTTCGTCTCTTAATTGAGATCGAGGGTTTTTTTATATTTATTTTTACTACATTTAAGGAGGATTATTATGGCTAAATACGGAACTTCCATTGATAAAAAATGGCAAGATAAGTGGGAAGAAACAAAACTTTATAAGTTTGATCCAAATAAAGAGGGAGAAAAACTATATGTACTAGAAATGTTTTCTTATCCTTCAGGAAGTCAATTACACGCTGGACATTGGTTTAACTATGGACCAGTAGATTCTTGGGCTAGAATGAAGAGAATGCAAGGATACAATGTTTTTCAACCTATGGGATTCGATGCTTTCGGACTTCCAGCAGAAAACTTTGCAATAAAAACAGGAATTCATCCAAAGGATTCAACTGATAAAAATATTGAAACTATGGAAAAGCAATTAAGAGCCATGGGTGCTATGTTTAACTGGGAAAACGAAGTTATAACATGTAACCCTGATTATTATAAATGGACTCAATGGGTATTTTTAAAACTTTATGAAAAAGGATTAGCTTATAGAAAGAAAGCACCTGTTAACTGGTGCCCATCATGTAATACAGTTTTAGCTAATGAACAAGTAGTTGATGGTGAATGTGAAAGATGTTCAACTGAAGTAACTAAAAAGGACTTAACTCAATGGTTCTTAAAAATTACTGATTATGCTGATGAACTATTAGAAAAGCTTGATACTTTAGATTGGCCTGAAAAAACTGTTGCTATGCAAAAGCACTGGATTGGAAAATCTACTGGAGCTGAAGTAACATTTAAAGTTAAGGATTCTGATCTTAAATTTGATGTATTTACAACAAGAGTTGATACATTAAACGGTGTAACTTATGTTGTATTAGCACCTGAAAATCCATTAGTTGATAAGCTTACTACTGCTGAGTATAAAGATTCAGTTGAAAACTATAAAGAAGAAGCTAAAAAACAATCTGATATAGAAAGACAATCTATATCTAGGGAAAAAACAGGTGTATTTACAGGATCTTATGCAGTAAACCCAATAAACAATAAAGAAGTTCCAATTTGGGTTGGAGATTATGTATTAGCTACTTATGGAACTGGAGCTGTTATGGCAGTACCTGCTCATGATGAAAGAGATTTTGCTTTTGCTACTAAATTTAACCTTCCAATAGAAAGAGTTATCACTAGTAAAAATGGTAAAAATGATGAGTTACCATATTGTGAATATGGTAAGTTAGTTAACTCAGGTGAATTCGACGGACTTACAACTGAGGAAGCCAAAGAAAAAATAGTTGAAAAGCTAGCTTCTAAGGAGTTAGGATCTGCAAAAGTTAATTATAGATTAAGAGACTGGTTAGTATCTAGACAAAGATACTGGGGTGCTCCAATTCCTATGATTCATTGTGAAGATTGTGGAATTGTACCTGTACCAGAAAATCAATTACCTGTAGAGCTTCCATACGATGTTGAGTTTGCTCCAGATGGAAAATCTCCACTAGCAAAATGTGAAAGCTTTATAAATACCACTTGTCCTAAGTGTGGAAAACCAGCTAAGAGAGAAGCTGATACTTTAGATACATTCGTTTGTTCTTCTTGGTATCAATTAAGATATCCTGATAATAAAAATACTGAAATAGCTTTCGATAAAGATATAGTAAATAAAATGCTTCCAGTAGATAAATATGTTGGTGGTCCAGAGCATGCTTGTATGCATTTATTATATGCTAGATTCATTACTAAAGCCCTTAGAGATATGGGTTACTTAGACTTTGATGAACCATTTAAATCTTTAACTCACCAAGGTTTAATACTTGGACCAGATGGATTAAAAATGAGTAAGTCTAAGGGAAATACAATTTCACCTAATGACTATATTTCTGAATATGGTTCAGATGTATTTAGAATGTATTTAATGTTTGGTTTTGCCTATGTTGAAGGTGGAGCTTGGAGTGACGACGGACTTAAATCTGTTGCTAGATTTGTAGATAGAATAGAAAGATATCTTGAAACTGCAATAGAAGCTATTAATAAAGGTGAAAATAATAAAACTACACTAGACAAGGCTGAAAAAGAATTAAACTTCTGGCTACACAATGCTATAAAGGGTGTTACTGAAGATTCAGAAAAAATGCAATTTAATACAGCGATAGCTAGAATGATGGAATTTGTAAATGCCTTTTCTAAATATCTTCAAGAAGATGTTATGAATTTAGAATTCTTAAAAAATACATGTATAGATTTCTTAAAGATATTAGCACCATTTGCACCTCACTTTGCTGAAGAGCAATGGAGTCTACTTGGATTAAACTTCTCAATATTTAATGAAGCTTGGCCAAAATTTGACCCTAATGCATTAGTTAAGGATGAAGTAGAAATAGCTATCCAAGTTAATGGTAAAATAAAAGCTAAGATTAATGTTCCTACCGATTTAGATGAAGAAGGAATTAAAGCTGCTTCTTTAGCTAATGAAAATATTATTGCTGCTACTGAAGGCAAAAACATAGTAAAAGTTATTGTTATTAAAGGAAGACTTGTTAATATAGTAGTAAAATAAAAAAGAAGAAATGAGTATCAAATTTGGTACTCATTTCTTCTTTATATTATTATAATTATTTTTTAATATCATTGTTATTATTCTTTGATTTTTTTAATGTTAAATACAATAGTATTAATGCCACTATTGTAAATCCTAGTCTTATATAATTTTCCTTTATATTTAATAAATCATAACTTACTAATGCTTCAAGGGCTATAGATGGTATTTTACCAAGAAAGGTTGAAATAACAAATATTAATCCATTTACATTACTTATTGAAGCTGCCAATGTTACAAATCCAGATGGAATAAATGGAATAAGCCTTCCTTCAAAAATTAGAAATCCAACACCTTTCCCCTCTCCTTCTACTATTGATTTTAATAACTTATGTTTATGCTTTATGCCTTCTGCTCCTTTTTTAAAACCTAATCTATACACTAAGAAGCTTATATATCCACCTATAGTTTCTCCTAATAAAGAAATTAAAAATCCATAGAATGGTCCAAAAAACAATATATTGGCCCCTGTTACAAAAACAGATGGTACTACTCCTAGTAATGCTATAACAATGCTTATTAATAAGGAAATAGGAATTGAATACATACTATAATCCTGTAATAAGCTAACTATACTTTCTATACTAAACATTTATATCTCCTATTTTTCATTTGTAGATATTATTCATCTAAAACAACTTTAAACTCACTTAACACTTCACTTACTAAAGTTTCATCTAATTGGTTATAATGCTTTAATAAATCTGATTCTTGAAGAGCAACAAATATTTTTTTACTAATATCCATCCATAATTCAGGTACATATACCCAAACTATTTCTTCATATCTACAACTTAATAAAAAGTGCTCAAGGCCCCAAAAGAAATATTCTTCTATATTATGAAGCTTATTAAAAATCTTAAAGTCCTCTACTACTTTAGTATGTAATTTATATTCATATATGTCTACATAAAAGTAATCAAATCTTTTTCCTTTAGCTTTAAAAGCATCTTGATTTATTATTTCAATTTTTTTATTTTCTTCAAAATTTGAATAATAAAGGTCTATAATATCTTTTTCTCTTTCATATACAACTACTTTTTTAACTTCTTCTTTTTTTGCAAGTTCTTGAACTACATATCCAAGTCCTAGTCCAACTACTCCTACTACTCCTTTAGCATATTTTATAAACATATAGGAGCTTTCAATCTCCATTGGAGAAATTCGCATCCAGATATTATCAGGTCCATGCAATTCTAGGATACTTACATCTAGCTTACCTTTTTTTCTATACATATATCCATCTATATATTCACCTGGATTTTTTATATTTATTATCTCATGACTTCCTATCCTTTTAGCAGATATTAAGCCATTATACTCATTTATTTTACTTTTTATATAGTCAAAATCATAAGGCTTCAATTAAAAGCCTCCCTTCTACTCCAATTAGTACTTTTATATAAGCTAATTACACACTTATTTCTTAAAAAATATAAATTATAATAATCTTTAAGTTAATATGATAATAGCACAAACATAGCTTATATAATACTTATTATATTTATGATGTATAATAAAAACAATAAGTATTTGTAAAATTGATATATTGTTTTTAAAAAACTCTTGATATTTATACCCACTATGGTATACTAGTGATATAAATTATCATTTAGAAATAGAAGGTGAAAATATGGATAAAATTATAATAAGCGAAGAAGCTTACAAGGAATTTAAAGAATTCTTAGATGAAAATGAAGTTGATAACTACAGCATAAGAATTAATTTAGCTGGATTTGGATGTAGTGGTCCTGCTTTTAATATAACAGTAGATGACGCTAAAGAAGGAGACATTACTCATAAAGTTAACGATGTAGTTTTCGTAGTAGAAGAAAAACTAGTTGATGAATTTGGTGGATTTAAACTACTTTCAACTGAAGAAAATGAAGGAAGAGGATTATCTCTTAAGCCTATCATTGAATCAGAAAGTGGTGGATGTGGATCTTGCGGTGGCGGATGTCACTAATCCTTTAAAATTTATGACATAGCAATAAGGGCTGTTTTTAACAGTCCTTATTTTTTATTTAACCAAAAAAACTTTATTAACAATATATAATATTAGAAAATTTAAAAACTGAAAAATTAAAAAATCAAAAGCTGGAAAAACTATAAATGAGTTTTTCCAGCTTTTATTTAAATAATTAAAAAACATTGCTTCCCTAATTATTCATTATTAATTACTAATATGCTATTATTTCAGCACCATCTTCAGTAACTAAAACAGTATACTCCCATTGAGCTGAATAACCACCATCTTCAGTAAATACTGTCCATTCATCATCTTCATCTACAAACACTTCATAATCCCCTTGGTTTATCATAGGTTCAATAGTAAATATCATTCCTGGAACTAAAAGCATTCCTTCTCCTCTTTTTCCTACATGAGCTACAAAAGGATCTTCGTGAAACTCTATTCCTACACCATGGCCACCAAAAGCTCTTACTACTGAAAACCCATTAGCTTCAGCATGTTCTTGTACAGCAGCTCCTATATCCCCTAAGAATCCCCATGGCTTTACTGCCTCTAACCCCTTGTCTAAGCATTCTTTAGCTACTCTCACAAGCTTACTATCTTCTTCTGAAACATTACCTATCATAAACATTCTAGAGGCGTCTGAATAGTATCCGTTATATATTGTTGATACATCTACATTTACTATATCTCCATCCATTAGTATAGTATCCTCACTTGGAATACCATGACAAACTACATCGTTTATAGATACACAAACACTTTTAGGAAAACCACCATAGTTTAACGGCGCAGGTATTGCTCCGCTATTTACTGTAAGGTCATGAACTAATTTATTAATTTCTTCAGTATTCATTCCTACTTTAATTTTTTCTTGTACTAAGTCTAAAACTGCATTATTTATCTTAGCACTTTCCTTAATACCCTCTATTTGTTCGCTATTCTTTATCATATTAATTGATGGAACCTCATATCCCTTTGCTTTGTAAGATTCCAACTTTTCATCAAACTCCATATGACACTTTTTATACTTTTTACCACTGTTACACCAGCATTGATCATTTCTATTTAAAATCATAATTTCTCCTTTCTTCTACTACTAAAAATATATCTATATCTTAATTAACTAATTCTTATAACTAGTATAATTTACTACTATATATTTAATATATCATAAAATTCATAATTCAACTCAATTTTAAAATAAAAAAGTCAAAAAAGTGAACATATGTAAGCTTGCAATCCATCACTTTTCCAAGTTATGGTGATTTTACATATATCCACTAAAATTTAAAACAAAATTTATTTTAAAATATTTAATTTAACTGTATCAAGTAAGAATATCTATTTTTTTGAAGTATAATCATAATTTAAATATGGCTCAACAACTGAATTTATACCATTTAAAATATCTACCCAATATTCCTTCTTTATATAAATGCCTTCTTTTTTTTCTTCATCTACATTTTTCAACTTGGTATCATTAAAATCTTTATAGAAATCATTTAGACTCTGTGACATATTATTCATAGAAATAAAATCCTCAAGTACATTTCCCTCTAAAATGATTTTTTCATTATGATTTTTCATCTCAAGGCTTAAATACTCAAAAAGTAAGCTTTCTATTCTGGAATAAACTTGATTGGGCATTTCTGTTGAATAATCTAAAGTCTTTGATTTCTTATTAATACTTATAATTTCTTCTTTTCCATAATCTTTATACTTAGACCATAAATTATTATACTCATCAGAAATCACTGTATAATTCTTATATAAAACAAGCATCTCCTCATTAGTAACGCTCTTTGCTTTAATACATTGATCTAATAATGATAAAATACTCTCATTCCTAGTTTTTATTTCCTTTACACTGTTGTAAGTTTCTTTGCCTATTAATAACTTATAGCGTGAATTCATAACAGAGCTGTAAACGTTTATTAGTAGGCTGACGATTAGAATTCCTATTATTATCAGAACACTATTATTCTTACTTATTTTATAAGATCCCATAGAGCACCCCCACTCAGTCATTATATCATAAATTATTAACTAATACTAGCCTACTTATACTTATCCCATAAAAACAGCAACCACGATTTAAAAATGAAGAATTAAGAATGAAAAATTAAGAATTATTGATGTAACTCTTACAGAATTACTTTAAATAATTGTTTTTCAAAACTCCATCAGGAGTTTTTTCATCAATTTTTCATTCTTCATTTTTAATCATTAATTGTGCAATAGCACCTAAAAGTATCTTCCATGTTCTTGCTGATACTCTTTTATCATATCTAATCCAGCAGTACCACCTTCGCCTTTTACTGCATTAGTTTCAATTTTCTTTATTTCTCCATAGGGTTCATTTAAAGATAAATCCTCATCACCAGTTAATACCCAAATAGTATTTTTCTTAAAAGGCTTGTATTCAAGCTCCTTTTCTCCAACACCATCGGTGAAATAAACTACTACATGGTTTCTCAAATTATTATCTCTTATATATTTAAATACTGGTGAAAATTTTGTAGAGCCATTTTTAAATGATCTCTTCTTTATATCATTTTTGGACTTAATTTCATATACACGTCTAATTTCATTATCACATTCAATTAATGTAATCTTATTAGTTCTAGTTCTAGTTATTTCTAAAACTTCTACTAATATCTTACTAAATTCTTGTTCACTCATAGAAGCACTTATATCTAAGGCTACAATTACTTCAGGTACACTATTAGGTAAAGTTCCCCTAATATCTAACCTATCTGGTTGCCTTCTATTTCTTCTCATAACAGTCTTCTTTTCTCCAGCCCTTAAAGATGGTATTATTTTCTTTAAGAGATCTTGCCATGATATTTCAGCCTTTTCACCATAAGCTTTAATAATTCCCTCAATATCCTTTGGAGCCTTACCATTATATGAGCCTATTGCTGTTTTTTTAGTTATATCTTTAATAGAATCATCATTTAAGTTACTTTCTTCCCATACATCATGTGCCTTTGAAATATCTAATAATTCACCAACACTCTCATCTTTATCAGCTTTTTTATTATCCTTAAGTTTTGCTTTAATTGCTTTTTCAATTTCTTCAGCATAAACTTCTACACTACAATCTTCCTTTAAATTAGCACCATACTCTAAATTGACTCTTTCTAATCTGTAACTATCCATAGGTAAATTCTTAATAAATTGATTTATAGATATATCTAAAGCTAAATTAACAGCAGTTGTGGTATACTTATTTTTAAGAGCCTTTTCTCTTTGATGGTGGCCATACATAATATGATATATTTCATGCTTAAATAAAGCTTGCATTTCTCTTTTATCACTAAGTAAAAACAATAACGGATTAAAATACATTTTAAATCCTTGCATCTTAGGTATAGTTGCTAGAGGCCAAGTAATATTATATCTAATACTTCTTTCAGTTCTAACTAGAAACTGCCCGAAGAAGCTATCTTCTCCCTCAAGCATTTCTATTACTACAGTTTCAACTAATGAAAAAAACTCTCTTTCAAAACTACTATATATTTTACCATTTTCCTTAATATCTAAAGCTTGCTTTAGTAAACTATCTCTTCTTTCTTCAAATGTCATAGCATTACCTTCTATCCAAATATCTCAAAGAATGCATCTAAGAACATATCTTCATTTAACAATTCATTATAAAGTTCTAATGATACCTCTCCCTTTATTTCCTTCATAATTCCAAGTCTTAAATCTTTAGGATAACATGTTAATAAATCTGAGAATAATCTCCTATTTGCCTCAGTATTATTATCACTTAAATATCTTAATGAATTTTTAGCTAAAATATATAGTCTTGAATGACTTTCTTTTCTTAATTCCTCTTTTACATCCATTGGTAAAATAATATAAGAATATAATTCCTCAGGTTTAATTAAAGGATTTTTTATATTCTTTATATAGTTTATAAAGTCTGTAGCTATACTAACACCAATATTTCCTTTAACTACATTGTAGAAAGTATCTATTGAATAGCTATTTGTATTTTTAATATATACATTATAAGCTTTAGCTACCCTTTCCCAGCTTCTTGGGGTTGCTCTAATAGACTCATTAGAATTTGGCGTATTTAAATATTCTGGGAATGTTGATAAAAATTCAATTATATGTTCATGAACCTTTATTTCATCACTCATTGCCCATTTAATCCATTCTTTAATATCAGAAGTTAATTCAAGCCAAACAAATCTATCTTCTTGAGCCTTATCCATATCAACTACTTGATAATCACTATCTTCGAATCCATCATATTTGTTAGATGGGTTCATTGCAGCTACTATTTTTACATTATCCTCTAACTTAAAACCATTAATTTCTCTATTTAATATTAAGTTCATAAGTTCTTGTTGAACTGCATGCTCACATCTATTTAACTCATCTATAAATAATAAGACACCTTTGTATTTATTATCTTTTATTGCCTTTTCTATTTCTATAAGTTTATAATGAGTTGCATATTTAGTTCTTCCATTTTCAACTATTGGAAGACCCCCAATTTCACCTTCCTTAAGAAGATTAGCATCTATATTAACTAAGTAATAATTATCTTCATTACATATTTTCTTTACTAATGAAGTTTTACCTATACCAGCTTCCCCTATAATTAAAGGTACACTACCTGATTCTAATACTAATTCTACTGTACTTATTGCTTCTGAAAATTTCATTTTCTCACCTCTCTTACGCCTTATCTTGAAAGTTTATAATCAACTAACTCAACTTTAGCCTTCTTACTTCCATATTCTCGTATAAAATTAATCTTATCCATTTCTAGTATTTCAAGTTCTAGAAAGTCTTTAATATATTTTTCATCAACTAAATCTTCTTTTACCTTTTCAATAACTACATTAACTACAAAGTCAACATCTATTGAATCATAAACATACTTTACAACCTTTATATTGTCACCAATTAATACTTTAAGTTCATCTAAATCAAAGTTTATATAGTTTATAGCTTCTTCATTTCCAATAACAGCAGCTCGTCTAGCTTCTAAAGTTGGATTATCAATAAACTTAATTGCTGCCCAATACTTCTTTATAGCCTCTAATTGCACTTCTTCACTAGGATTCTTTATATATTTTATTGAGTCATAGTCCTTACTTACTGCCTTAAGCATTATTTCTTCAGTTGGACTTTCTATAAATTGTATTGCCCATCCTTTAGCATTTACCGCTTCAAGCATAACCTTTTCTGTAGGATTCTTTATATACTTTAAGGAATTCCATAATAATCTTACAGCTAAAATTGAATTTTCTTCATCTAAATCTTCTATATATTCAACTGCTAAAGGATTATTTCTAATAGCCATTTCTTTAGCTTCTTTTGAAGGATCATTTACATATCTTATTGCTAAGCCATTCTTCTTAACTGCTGATAAAATAATCTCTTCACTTGGATTTTCTATATATCTTATAT
>NZ_JAWGSV010000111.1:0-10058 GCF_032552055.1 Clostridium sp.
AAAACATATATATTTAAATTTTATGTTTAATGAAACTTTGGATTTAAAATATTTGCAATTTAAGGGGGATATTTAATATGAAAACAAAAGAAAAAAAAGCCAACCCTAATAGAGGGATTTTGGCAGGAATCGAAAGGATAGGTAATAAACTACCTCATCCAGCTACAATATTCGTTATATTATGTGCTATTATCATCGGGGTATCAGCTATAATGGCTAAGATGGGAGTTTCTGTTACATACACAGGATTAGATAGAAGCACAATGGAGATAAAAGAAATGACTGCAAGTGTAGTAAGCTTACTTACACCTGAAGGAATTAGATATATGTTTACTTCTGCAGTAAAGAACTTTACTAGCTTTGCTCCGCTTGGAACAGTTTTAGTAGCTTTACTAGGAGTTGGAGTTGCAGAAGGTACAGGACTTATTGGAACATTATTAACAAAGCTTGTTACAAGCACTCCTAAAAGATTAATCACAGTTGTTGTTGTATTTGCAGGAGTTATGTCTAGTATAGCTTCTGATGCAGGTTATGTTGTTTTAGTGCCACTTGGTGCTATCGTGTTCTTAAGCTTTGGAAGACATCCAATAGCTGGTTTAGCAGCTGCATTTGCAGGGGTATCTGGTGGATATAGTGCAAATCTTTTAGTAGGACCTACAGATGCACTACTAGCAGGGATAACTACTGAAGGTGCTAAATTATTCTCTGATACAGCTTCAGTTGGAGCAGCAGATAATTGGTACTTTATAATGGCATCAACTTTTGTAATCACTATAATAGGAACAATAGTAACTGAAAAAATAGTTGAGCCTAAATTAGGTGAATATAAGGGTGAAGAAAAGGCTGTATTAACTGATATTACGGCAGAACAAAAAAGAGGATTAAAATTTGCTGGAATTGCATTATTAATATTTTTAGTTTTAATAGGTATAACTTTACTTCCAAATGGAGTTTTAAGAAATCCAGAAACTAATGAGATACTTAACTCACCATTTATGGATTCTATAGTAACAATAATTGCATTATTATTCTTTATACCAGGTGTTGCTTATGGAATTGGAAGTAAAACTGTTAAGAATGATAAAGACGTAATATCACTAATGGGTAAAAGTATGTCAACAATGGGAGGATATATAGTATTAGTATTCTTCGCGGCACAATTCGTACAATACTTTAGTTATACTAACATAGGTATAGTGATAGCAGTAAATGGAGCAAACTTCTTAGAAGGTGCTGGATTTACAGGAATACCACTAATAATTTCCTTTGTAATATTAACAGCATTTATTAACTTATTTATGGGATCTGCTTCAGCAAAATGGGCTATAATGGCTCCTGTATTTGTTCCGATGCTTATGAAATTAGGTAATTCACCAGCATTAGTACAAATGGCTTATAGAATAGGTGATTCAACTACTAATATAATATCTCCTCTTATGAGTTATTTTGCATTAATAGTTGCCTTTGCTGAAAAGTATGACAAGAAGTCAGGAGTAGGAACATTAATATCTACAATGCTTCCTTATTCTATAGCATTTTTAATAGGGTGGACAATATTACTTATCGTTTGGTTCGTACTTGGAATACCATTAGGACCAGGGGTTAACGTAACATTATAAGATTTTAATATATAGAATGGGGTTGTTATAAAAACAGCCCCATTAATAATTTAAAATAAATTTTGAATAATTACTAAAAAGAATCAGTCTTTAAACTCCGTTAGGAGTTCTAAAACTGATTCTTTATTTTATATTGTGTAGCAGTTCCATATTTTTGATTAGAGTAAACTTAATAGTATAAAAAATTTATTCTAAAAACAGAGCATCTTTATATCGTCTATTGTGAATATAATATTCTTTTAAATATGAAACAAAAACTTTCCTTAGCTCTACAAGCATAGTAGTTCCATCTATAATATAAATTAATAGGCCTTCCCAAATTGGACTTTTTAAATAATTATCATTTTCTAAATAAAATGTAAAGAACTTAAAGAATATATTTGACATTTCTTCGCCTAGATGTTCAATTGAATCAGGTGAAAATAGCTTATTTATTGATATTCTTAGCTTTTCTTTATCTTTTAAAGTAAAGTATATTAATGACTCGATCATCGAATCAGGTATAATTAGTCTATGATCAATTAAGCCAGAATTATTTCTTAAGCAGCTTAAAGCTTTATTATAATCTTGAATTTTAAAATAAGACCAAGCGATATTAGAATTTGTATATTCAATATAGTATGAATTATTAAGCTTCTTTGCCATTCTAAGAGCCATTTTTAAGTAAGTAATAGCATCCGCATGATTATCAAGCATAAAATAAACTTCAGCTGTCTTTTCATAGCTTTCCATTATGCTAATGAAATTTCCTTCTTCTACATATAAGGATAAGGCTCTTTTTATATTATCATAGGCCTTTATAGGATTATTTTTTACTCTATAAACATAAGAAAGCCAGTAATAACAATGACCTGTCTCTTTTGATGATAAGGCTTTTTCTATATAACTTTTACCTTCTTCAATGTCACCCTTAACATTTAATGTATCAACACCAATATAAAAATTATATAAGTATTCCTGATTTTGAGATAATAAGTCATAGGCTGCAATAATAGAGTTTTTAGCACTTTCAAACTTGTCTCTTTCTGGGGTACTGCAATATCTCGCAAGCTTAACTAGATAATAATCTAAGATTAGAGGTGAGGTAATATAAGCTTCTTCTTTTTCTTCTATTCCAATAAAAAGCTTGTTAGTATTATCAAATTCATTAAAATTCAGGTTATCAAAGAATTCTTCAAATTCTTGAAGGCCATTTTCTATAAATTCGTCATCATCATTGTACTTTAAACCAAGTCTATCAAATAGAATAGAAATAACATCTTCACTAGGTAATAATTCTCCATTTTCAATACGACTTAAATATGAAGGTACGCAAATTCCCTTTGCCAATTCCTTCTGACTCATATTCTTTTTTATTCTATTCAATCGAACTATAGAGCCAATTACCTTTTGATTATTTTTATATAATACATTATCCATTTAAAAAACCTCTCATTTGTTAAATTAACAGTATTTTCTATAGGTTAACATAATAAAATTGTATAAGTCAATAAATCCTAAATTTATAACTGATATAGTGTATGTGAAATTATAGGTAAATATGATTATCTTAAATATATAATTTAATGTGAATTTCTCAATGGCTAATATGCCCTAATTTCATTGAAGGCATATAGGTATTTTGTTACTATAAAGTAAATTGAGGAACCTTAAAAAAGTATAAATATGGCTAGGAGGATATATATGAGAAAATACTATATAACTGAAAAAATTAGTAGATATGAGATAGGTAATCCAATAGAAACTGAAGCAGTAGTGAATAAAGGTGATAGAAATTGTCCTGGAGATTTTAAGTATTTTAACATAGAGATAGGTAATGAAATAAAGCTTAATTATAAAATGAGTAAAGATGATAAGGTATATGGCCTTGGACAAAATATGAGAGGTATAAATAAAAGAGGATATATTTATGAGAGCTTTTGCAGTGATGATCCATGTCATACACCTGAAAAAAAATCTCTTTATGGGGCACATAACTTTTTTATAATAGAAGGAAGCAATACTTTTGGAATGTTTATAGACTTCCCAAGTAAAGTTACTTTTGATGTAGGATATAATGTAAGATCAAACTTTAATATTAATATAGAAGGCGCAGATACTAATATTTATATTATTGAAGGGGAATCCTTAAAGGAAATAATTCATGAGTTCTTAAAGATTATAGGTAAGAGCTATGTTCCTCCAAAGTGGGCTTTTGGATATATACAGAGTAGATGGGGATACAAGACAGGTGAAGAAGTTGAAGAAATAGCAAATAAGTTTATTGAAAAAGGTATCCCTTTAGATGGCATTTGTTTAGATTTAGACTACATGGATGATTACAAAGACTTTTCATTAAGTGAAGAAAGGTTTAGGGGGTTTGACTCATTAAATAAAAGATTAAAGGAAAATGGAATTAAAATTATTCCAATAATAGATGCAGGTGTAAAGATAGAAGAAGGTTATGATATTTATGAAGAAGGAATAAGAGGAAACTATTTTGCAGTTGATAAAAACAATGATCCATTCGTTGCTGCTGTTTGGCCTGGAAAAGTTCATTTCCCAGATTTCTTAAATAAGGATGCTAGACTTTGGTTTGGAAGAAAGTATAAGGAGCTTATAGATAATGGAGTAGAAGGTTTCTGGAATGATATGAATGAACCAGCTATTTTTTATAGTGAAGGTGGAATAGAAGAGGCATATAGAAAGATTGATGAACTTAAGAAACTAGAACTTAATGTAGATTCTTTCTTTAAGTTAATGGATATAGTAAATAATTTAAAGAATAATGTTAATGATTATAAGAGTTTTTATCATAAAACTGAAAATGGACTAGTTAATCATTATGATGTGCATAATATTTACGGATATAATATGACAAAGGCTGCTAGTGAAGGCTTTGATACTATTGATGAAAATAAGAGATTTTTACTATTCTCAAGAGCCTCTTATATAGGAGCACATAGATATGGAGGTATTTGGACTGGTGATAATTCATCTTGGTGGGAACATATAGTATTAAATATGAAGATGATGCCATCACTTAACATGTGTGGATTTTTATATTCTGGTGCTGATACTTGTGGCTTTGGCAGTAATATAGATCCAGAGCTAGCTGTAAGATGGAATCAACTAAGCATATTTACACCACTTTATAGGAATCATTCAGCCCTAGGGACTAAGTATCAAGAACCTTTTGCTTTTGATTTAGAAGTAGAGAAGATAATTAAAAATACTATTAAATTTAGGTATGCAATGATTCCATATCTTTACTCAGAATTTATGAAGGCTGTAAATAATAGTGAGATGTTTATAAAGCAACTAGGTATTGAATATGAGGATAAGCTTTCAAAAGAGGTAGAGGATCAATTACTTATTGGAGATTCTATAATGATTGCACCTATTTATGAACCAAATAAGAGAGGAAGATATGTATATACTCCTGAAGATATGCTTTTATGGAAAGTAAAAGATCATACAAGCAAAGATTTTGAAATCATTAAAAAAGGACATAACTATATCGATGTTGATATAAATGAATTCAGTGTATTTATAAGAAGAAATAAAATGTTAGTACTAGGAGAGCCTGCTCAAAGTACAAAAGATATAAATTCTGAAACATTAAATATTATTGCATTTGTGGAAAGTGAAGCAGAATATACTTTATACGATGATGATGGAATTAGTAATGATTATAAGAAAGGTGTTAATTCAAGTATAGATATTACTATATCTATAGATAGAGATAAGCATAATATTAACGCAGTTAATAAGGGTAATTTAGAAGTTAAAAGGTTAAATGTAACTATAATTACTGGAGAAGGTAAAATAATTTCTGATGTAGTTAATTTATAAGTATTATGGGGAGGGTATATGGCACAACTTGATATAAAGCAAATTAATGATTTGTATTATTATGATGGTGAAGATTTAGGGTGCACAGTAACAGCTGATTACACAACTTTTAAAGTTTGGTCACCACTAGCTGATTCTATAGAAATATGTATTTATGATAATTATAAAGAGATAAATAAGAAAATCTATAGTATGACAAAGAAGAAAAAGGGTATTTGGGAGATTACTTTTAAAGAGAATTTACAAGGGAAATACTACACTTTTCTATCTACTATAGATAACAATATTAATGAGGGGGTTGATCCATATGCTAAGGCTCTTTCAGTCAATGGTGAAAAAGCTGCAATAGTTAATATGATTGAGACAAATCCATCTGGGTTTATTAATCATAAAAGGCCAGAGAAGTTATATGGAACAGACTCTATCATCTATGAAGTAAGTATAAGAGATATTTCAAGTGATATTAATTCGGGCATAAGTAATAAGGGAAAGTATTTAGGTATTACTGAAGATAATACTTTTAGCAGTAATGGAACTAAGACAGGTTTATCTCATATTAAGGATTTGGGTATTACACATGTACAATTAATGCCTATATACGATTTTGATAGCATAGATGAGAGTCTACCTCAAGATGCTCAATATAATTGGGGGTATGACCCAGCTCATTATAATGTTCCGGAGGGAAGCTATGCAACAGATCCACATAATCCAATATGTAGAATAAAGGAATTAAAAGAAGCAATACAGGTATTACATGAGAATGGGCTCAATGTAATAATGGATGTAGTCTATAACCATATGTATGATGTTTTTAAATCAGGCTTTCATAAATTAATGCCAGGCTATTATTTTAGATACAATAATGGGAAGTTATCCAATGAAAGTATGTGTGGTAATGCTATTGCTTCAGAAAATGCTATGGTTAGAAAATTTATTGTGGACTCAGTAAAGTTCTGGGTTACAGAATACCAAATAGATGGATTTAGATTTGATTTAATGGGTTTAATTGATATTAATACAATGAATTTAATTAGAGAAGAACTAAATAAAATTGATTCTAATATAATTATTATTGGTGAAGGATGGGACATGAATAGCATTTTGCCTAAGGATAAAAAGGCAATTCAAAGAAATGCATATAAAATGAAGAATATAGGATTTTTTAATGATGTAGCTCGTGATGGAATAAGAGGCAATGCCTTCTTATTACAGGATAAGGGCTTTATAAATGGTGGTTATAATAAAGAAATATATATTAAAAAGACTATTGTAGGGGGTATTAAATACTCTGAAGAAATTAATACCTGGGGTGATGTAAATCCTAATCAAGTAGTAAACTATGTTGAATGTCATGATAATCATACTCTTTATGACAGACTAAAGCTTACAATAAGTGATGAAAATAAGCTGAAGTATATGCATAGACTAGGTACTTCTATAGTTTTATTATCACAAGGGATTCCATTTATTCATTCAGGTCAAGAGTTTTTAAGAACTAAGAATGGAATAGATAATACCTATAATTTAAGTGATGAAATTAATAATATGGATTGGCTTAGAAAATCTGAAAATATGGATACTGTTGAATATGTAAAAGGGTTAATAAAGCTTAGAAAAGAATATTCAGCCTTTAGAATGAGAACAGTAGAGGAAATAAAGTCTTGCTTTAAGTTTATTAATTCACCATCTAATTCTATAGCTTATAAATTAGCTAACATAAATGGTAATATTAAAGAAATCATTGTAATTCATAATGCAAATGAATCAAATATAGAAGTTAACCTAGATAGGGAAGAAGTAATAAAAGTAGTAGTAAATAAGGAAGAGGCAGGAATAGAGGGTATAAATGAAATAAAGTCAGATAAACTAGTATGTGAAGGTCTATCAACTCTAGTTGGACTAATAGTTTAAAATGAAAAAATGAAAGAATCAAAGAAGAGGTTTTGCTATGCAAAACCTCCTTTGTTTTAAAGATTACCTTATAAAAAAATCTGTAAGGATTTTTTATATGCATTCTTTCATTTTTTAATTTTTTCATTCTTTCATTAATAAAATGCCACGCATTTTATGATAAGATTGCGTCGTAGACTCTAAGGATTTCTCCAACGCTCCATCCTTGGGCAAAGCAGCCATTAGATTTAGTCGGATTTAAGCCATCATAAATTTCAGCTATTTGCCCTACACATCCTTCTCTTAGGCAAGATTCGAAGACTTCAAGTTGTTCTAAGACTTTGTCCTTGGACTCTTTAGAATAATCATTTGCTTTTAAGTATGAAAGATAATATCCTCCAAGGGGGAATGGCCATACAGTACCTTGATGATAGGACATATCTCGTTTAAAGTGACTACCACTATATTCAGGTACAAACTCCTTATCATATTTACTTAGGGTTCTTAGGCCATAAGGTGTATATAGAACTTCATAAACCTTGTCTACAACAGCTTTTGATTTTTCTTTTGATAATGGAGTAAAAGGTACCATTACAGCCCATATTTGATTTGATCTTATTTGATAATCGTAAGGATTACCAGAGACTACGTCTTTAAGACAGTTTTCTTTTTTATTCCAAAACTTATTATTAAAGGATTCCTTTACTTTCTCACTTAATGTATAAAATTCTAAAACATCTTTATTAAATTTATTTCCAAAGAACTCTGCTACTTTTAATGCATTATACCAAAAAGCATTTATTTCTACAGGCTTACCATGCCTTGCAGTAGGTAAAATATTTTCATATCTAACATCCATCCAAGTAACTTGGTCATAACCTTCACCAGCATGAATTAAATAGTCTTCATCCATATAAATTGCAAAGTCTGTTCCTTCCTTGTACCACTTAATTATATCTAAAACTGCTGAATAACCTTCATTACGAATAAAATCTAAATCACCACTTGATATATAGTATTCGTATAAGGCATAGATAAATAAAAGTGACGCATCTACAGTATTGTATAGTGGATCATTTTCACCTTCAGGGAAAAGATTTGGCATTAGACCTTTATTTATATATTTAATAAAGGTTCTAAATATATCTTTAGCATCCTCATATCTTTTTGTACTAATACAACATCCTAAAAGAGAAAACATTGTATCTCTGCCCCAGTCTCCAAACCATGGATATCCAGCCATAATTGTTTTTGAATTAGTAGATTCCCTATTACTTATAAATTGGTCACTAGCTCTAACTAAAGTCTTAGCAATTTCATTTTTAAAGCCTGATTTATTTATTAAATCCTTTTGTCTAGTAATTTCATTATTTATAATAGTTTGTACATCTTTACAGGATTTCTCTAGAGTAAAGATTAGTTCATAGGATTCTCTTGATTCTTTATTGCAATCATAAAAGTATGAAATAAAAGTTGATCCAGATCCTACTGAATTTCTTCCATCACAAGCATCGTAATCAAAATAATAATCATTAATAAATTCTAATTCTCTTTGTGATTTTCTTGAGTAATTTGAATGTACATACATAGTGATATCATCAGTAGAAACTATATTGTCAATGACTTTATAGCTTTTAGGAGTATTTAAAATAGTTCCCCTATCACAGAATTGGAATACTGGAATTACCTCAAGGGATACACTATGTTCAGTTCTATTTTCTATTTCGTATTTAATTCCTAATGTATTTTTACTATGCTCCATTACAATAGTCTTTTTAACTTCAATGCCATCAAAGAAGTATGTCCAAGTAGGCAAATATTCCTGTGTGAAACTACTTAAGTTTTGATAGCCTTCTTTATTCTTAGTATAGCAAACATATTCTTGAGAGCTTAAATATACCTTTTTATCCCCAATATGAAGTATTTCTTCTATTTTACTAATTAAGGTTTTTCTTATATTTGGTGCAGTTGTACTTGCTACAAAAAGTGCGTGGTCATTTCTTGTAAGGGAGTTAACAATAGTTGTACTTGAGTATCCACCTAATCCATTAGTTAATAAATAGCAATATGAATTACCACTTTTAAAATCCTTAAAATCATTTTTTCCATAAATAAATTTCATATAAACACCTTCTTTATTTTATTGTGTGAGAAATATAGAATGTAATTTGCCTTAAATATCTGTAAATAATTCTTAAATTTTCCTAGAGTGTATCAAAGAGGCTAATATAAAGTCAAGATTGCATACTTTGAAAAGGATAAATTGAGAAATTTTATAGTAATTTTAGCAGTTAAAGGAATGTAGAGATATCAATGCTTTAAGACGGATTTTTCAAATATAAGTAGGGTAAAACACTAAAAAGTGAAAAATCTTAGGATGAAAACCAATGCTTAAAGAACCTTTCCAGCCCTTAGTTTTACATACCTAAAAAGCCTTAATATTGTTGACCTTACAAATTTTAGAATGATATACTTTAGGTACAAGTTAATACTTTTCGAAAAGATACTTAAATAAAATTTGATTAAACAATACTGAGTAATGATAGAGGTTGTAGTATGAGAAAGAGTGGCATTATATTCCCAATATTTTCTTTACCTTCAAATCATGGAATAGGGACATTTGGAATTGAAGCATATAACTTTATAGATTTTTTAGAAAAAGCAAATCAAAGCTATTGGCAGATATTACCCCTTGGTCCTACTAGTTATGGG
>NZ_JAWGSV010000112.1:0-10034 GCF_032552055.1 Clostridium sp.
ATGTTAATGAAAATAACTCTAAATTTTATAAAACTTCCCGATTGTCCACTTAATAAGAATCATCCATAAGTTGAATATAAATACAATGATTCTCTGTCTTTATCTTTAGATATCTAATAAATAAAAAAACTCCTACCTCTAAAAACTTAGAGGCAGAAGTAAACTTCCACGGTTTCACTCTAATTATCTTTTATATAATACATAATTATGTAAAGAGACATCTTAATTTATTGGTACATAAATACCTCAACGCTATAACAGGCGTCCCCGCTGAAGTCTACTAAAATTTCGATTCAGAGCTCAGAGATGCACTTCAATTAATATCTACTTAAAATCCCTTACAGCCAAGGGGATTTCTCTCTGCAAGTTTTTATTAATTTACTATTCTCGTCTTTGCTTTTTACTATCGGATTACTTTTATTTGTATGATATTATATAACGGAGGTATAGGAAGTGTTCTTGGAATGTAGAAGATTTTATTAACTAGACAAACATAAAAATAATACTTACAAATACTATTTTTTGTTTTTGTGTAAAAATTTCATCGTGAAAATCTTTATTTAGTATTCATGAAATTATTTCTATAATTTTACTTGAGACAGTAGCTAGTTTTATATAAATATAAAACTAGCTACTGTTTCATGAAATGCAAAAAAGATGACTCCTGTATAATACAGAACTCATCTTTTAGATAAGAGCACTCTTTTTCAGATATTTTTTTATAAAACTTACAGTTTTATCTCTAGATACTTATTTTCAATTTTTTAGTATATTCTTATTAACATAGTCAAGTTGCTTAAATATATACTCTAAAACATTAACTACAATACTATTACCAGCTAGCTTGTACAATTTATTATATGTAAAAAAACTTCTATTACTTGAAATATTAAAATCATTTTCTATTAATCTTTGATAATCCTCTTCATCGAATCCCATGAACATAAAACATTCACGTGGAGTTAGGTACCTAAAAATACTTTTACCTACTCTTCCACTATCATAATCAATAACTCCAGAATTGGGATTTCTATCCTGTTTTGTTGTTATTGTTGATATTACACTAATGTATTTACTATTATCATAAATTATATCATTCTCATCATATATTTTTCTTCTTGATGGAGTATCATTAGGTTGACTATTGTTTGCTTCTAATCTATACCTCTCTTCATTATAATTAAGTTTTAGTATTTCTCTAATATTCTTTTGTTGGATATTTAATTTTTGCCTATAAATATCAGTTTCTAAGTCATGATTTATAAAATAATCATCCACCAACGCCTTTTCATCATTATTTCTGCATTTAACACTTAACATAAATACTCTCTTCCTTTTCTGAGGTATCCCAAAGTCTTGTGCATTTAAATTATATATTACATTGTAATATCCCATATCTGTTAATATACTTTGCCACTCCTGAAAGTTCTTCCTATGAGTTGCTGATAATATATTACTTACATTTTCCATTAACAAAAACTTAGGAAGTTTTAAATTTAAATCTCTTCTCTCAACTAATAATCTTTCTACTTCCCATAACATACCTGATCTGTTATTTGCATCTCTATTAATACCACTATTATTTCCATGCCAAGCGCCTGCTATTGATAAATCCTGACAAGGAAATGAATATGTAAATAAATCAATTTCTTCTGGCAAATCATTTCCCTTAATATCTGTGATACTAGTTAAATTATTACTTCTCCTAATAGCAGCTAATAAATGTTCTAATTCTATCTTAGACATTCTCTTTAATCCTGCAAGAGTCATTGGTGATTTACCATCACTACTCAATGTATAATCTTTTAAAATATCTACTAATTCATCTTTTGTCATCTTTTTATATTCATCTAATACAGGTGGACCATAGTGAATAATATCATATGCAATAATTGCATTTATATCCCAATCTATTGTTGCTAAAATTTCATGTTCAACTTTAATATTTTTTAATGCTTTTATTTGGCTTCCAATTCCGCTAAATGATTCTACAACTCTTAACACTATTTTGTCCTACCCTTCAAAAATCAAACTTCATCTACATTGTAATTGTATCAAAATTTCTATAAAAAATCTAATTTTAGTATATTACACTTATGCACTATACCCCTCGTCTCGTGCTTTATCTTTTAGTTTTAATAGCGTTAAACATTGTTTTATACTGGGAAATTTTCCTGATGATTCCATATTAGATGCAATTTTTAATATGGATTGTTCCATAGGGGATAGAATATTCCTTTTTAAACCCCAAGTAAGTATATCATTCCAATATTTTGCGCCAAGATTAAATACTTCTATCTCTACATTTATTTCATTTTCAACTTTTCTATTTTTAATTTCTTCTTTTATTTCTGCCTTTTCTTCTTCTTTAGGAATCAATGTACTTAAAAAACTTCTTGTTATTGTCCACTTTTCAGATTTAGCACGTGTCCAACATAATTCTTTTTTACACCATTCAGTTACATTCATAGTAAGCTTATCTTTTCTAGTAATAAAGTCAAATACTTCCTTAGTTAATATTACTAATTGTTCTTCTAATTCTTTATATATTTTTTGATTGTTCCAAATACGTTTAAAATCAAAAGCCATATTGGGAATATTACTCCTAATATAATTAAAAATTATTGCTAAACTATATGTTACAATATTGGCTCTATAGGCTTTAATCTCTTTATACCAATCTAAATTGGAAACTAATTTTTCTGTTTCCTTAAAAACAATACCTAAAGAAATCGTTTTTTTGTAATAATACTCATTAAAAAATGCATCTGATTTACTCCACTCTTTATCAATCCTACTAGCAAATTCTCTCATACTATACTGAGCTCCTTTACTAACTATATCTGGATGTCCATCATAAGTATTCATATATTTTGCAAGATCAACTTTCTTTATAACTTGATTCTTAGGGTTTTTTAATAAATATTTCTTTCTCTCAGCCAAGGTTAGCTTCATTTGTTCTTGTGTATGTTGCCCCCTAGCACGCTCATAGAACCAAATAGTCTGATATTGCTTACCGTCTACTGCCGGTGCAAATATCTTTCTTGAATATTGTTCCATTCTAATATGATATGGATGATTTGAAAAGAAATCAGCTTCATCCACCTTATTTTGGCTATTTGCACAACGTGAAATAACTGGTATAATCTCCTCTGCAGTCTCTGTATCTACAACCGACAACTTCATAGGAACCATAATATTAGAAACATCTTTTTTGTCTTGAAGCACTGCATTTGCTATTGAAGCTGTAGTTTGTCCACCATTTATTATTTGTAAATCTTTTAACTTAGTAATTACTAAACCATTTTCACTAACTTCAGATTCTATTTCTGTCGCTGTTGCTGCAATACCATTATTATACGCAAAAAACATCTCTGGCTTATTTAGAATAGTTGCTCTAATTTGCTTATTAACCTTTCCTCTAATACTTAAAAATGATCTTACATTACCTTCCAATAATCTTGATCCATATTCAATATATAAATTTGCCAATACATTTCCTGGAACAGCAGTTAAATATGATTTATATTGTTCTTCTTCATAATCAACAGCTAGGATGGATGGAAGCCCCTGATCCATATAATCAAATAAGTTTATCTCTATGGCTTCTTTTTGCATTTTAGACTTAACTAAATTGTAAAACCTATTCAAATCCCATACATTTACTTCAACATTCTTTCCTTCAATTGGTTTAGATTTAATGGTTTTAACTCTATCACTTAAAACTTTATCAGTTAAAATATAGAACTTAAATTTAGTAATTCTCTCAAATCTATCTTCTATAGTTCTAGCAAATCCATACCCCTCGCTACTTTCTTCACATCTAGTTCTTATAAAACCATTTAAAGCATGTTTAACATATGACTCTAACCTTCCATATAATTTCTCTATGTCTGCATTATTTATAGATATTAATTCACCTGAATTTGTAAAATCTGATATTGCTAATATACAACTTTCATCAGCTTCATCATATGCAAATC
This sequence comes from Clostridium sp., assembly GCF_032552055.1. GTDB lineage: Bacteria > Bacillota > Clostridia > Clostridiales > Clostridiaceae > Clostridium. Next base: position 3,984 of record NZ_JAWGSV010000112.1, read on the forward strand.
CATCTATTTGCATCTTTTTATTTCTATTTCCTGTTACCTCAAAATAGGATTCAATAAAATCTTCAAATTCCTCAGCTGTTTCAAGTAATCCTGTTGCATATTTTATAAATTCACTAGTTGGATCACTTATATTTACATCTGCCCCTACTCTTATATCTCCCAATATTGCTTCTTTATACTCATATATATTCATAATACTAATTCACCCTTAAAAATTTTTTAATATTTACTAATGAAATATCATAACTTACACCTACGACACCTTCAATTAAATCTTTTTCTAAAATTCTAGGAAATCCATCTTTTACTGTGTAGATATCTCTTCTTATGAATCTATAATTATAATTATCATACTCTTCTTCACAGCTATATCCAGCTTCAATGAGCTTTGATTGGAATAAAGACATCATTTCAAATTCCTCAAATATAGTAAAAAGTTGGTTAATCAATGGATTCAAACTAATAGCTCCCTCAACATTTTCATTAGTTGCTTCTAGTAAATATAATACTAAACTCCCTTCAACATTCGAATCTAACTGTTCAATTGAACTAATCTTAACCTTTGAAGCCCCTTGTCTCACCGTTTTTATTTCATACCAAGTATCCTTTATTTCATAGTCCTTATGACTTTTACTTGGCCCGCCCCATGACATAATGGCATCCGATTTTCCATAAGTAGTAATCATATAATCTCTCAAAAATAATAGCTCACCAATTAATCCAACAACTTGATTCTCTGTTAGTAATTCTGCATTTTGTCTTTTAAACATGCTTCTCCATTTATTCCATCTTGCTATGATATAAGCTAAGTATGATGAGCATTTTGCATTTCTTGTAGACTCAATAATATCTTCACAAAACTTATAAAAAATAGTTACTTTATCTTTGTCTAATAATTTAAATGTGAGGTTAATACTAGTTTCATTTTTCTTTTTTAGCTCAACTTGTATCGCATTAGATGAATTTACTTTGATAGGTCTCCCATATAGATAAATGCTCATTGATGGAAAATTATCTTCAGAATATCCTAAATATATATCTAATGGATGGTTTTCATCTACTCGTCTATAAGTTCTAGTTACTTTTTCACTTTCAAATTTATCCATTATTATCATTATTCATCATCTCCATAATCATTAAGATCTCCGAATTGTAATAGTTCTCTCTGAATCTTATTTATTTTGTATCTTGCGTAATGAGAATTACTTCCAGATAGATTTGGTATACCAATGCTTAATCCTACTATATCTTCTAATACATTTGTATTTCTAAAATCTTCCGACTCTCTATCTGTCCTTAAATCAATATAATATATTACTAATAGTGGATTTCTTTTCCCATATCTAAAATATGCTTTTTGACTTAATGTATCTACTTTTTTTTCATTATCCTTTTCGTATTCTCTTCGTATTTCTTTTATCTGACTTTCATTTAAGAAATACATTCCATCGCTTGGACTACCTAATCTTTTCTTATTCCCTGATAACTTAATTATTTTATTATCATTATCTAATAAATATTTTCTTTCTACTTTTTTTGCTTCAAAAGTATCAATAAAAAAAGTTTTCTTTGCACTTCCAGAAGCAAATGCAATATCCCATCTTTCTAATTCATCTCCTACATAACCTTCTATAAACTCTTTTATACTATCACAATCAAAGCAATTATTAAGTACTGAAACATTAAAATTTCTTAAAAATTCTGTAATATAAGATTTATCAACATCTCCGAATCCTACTGTTTTACCTAATGTCTTAACTTTATAATTCTTTAATAGATTTTCTTTTAATGAATTTACTGCCTCTTTATTCAATTCATTCATTGCAATATCATTATAAATGCATGGTGTTTCAATTACCTCACCACTAAGTGATATACAGACTTCCATATTACTTGCTGTTCTCATCTTATTTCTAGCTGTAACTAATAAAGTATTAACATCCGACCTAACTCTGATACCGAATTCTTTTGGAGTTCTTCCTGATTTATCATACTTTTTTAGATCATTTCTTAACTCTTCTGTAGCTCTATTTATTTGCTTATACCATTCTATCCCATCTTCCTCCATCCATATTCTACATAGATCATCATATCCACCTCTATATCCAAACCAACGCCCCATTTGCATTAACGTATCGTACATCTTTGAGTTTCTATAAAAATAGCTTACTATTAATCCTTCTAATGTAAGTCCTCTAGATAAGCTTAGACCACCTATTGCTATTGCTCTTAGTCCTACCTCTTCGTACTCTTCGTAATTAAGGCCATTACTATTATCTTTATTAACTGTAGTTGTAATTATTGGTGCTATTGACTTATATAGTTGTTTTGAAATCTCTTTCCAAGTAAACTCTAGATGAGAATATTGCCTTTCAAATGTTTTATATAGACTTCTAAAATATACACTATTATTTAAAGCTTCACTTGCTGATAGTTGTGAAAAAATTCTTGCACTAGCTTGTATCTCTTTTAAATAATTATTTACTAAAACAGCAAGAGAATTTTGAATATTGGTAAACCTACTAACATTAATAAGCATAGACCTATGATTTTTAATATCTCCTCTTAAATCTCTTATTACATTAGCTAATAAGAATGTCTCGATAGCTTCTATCATATCTGATGGCATTGCATCTAATATATGCCAATTTTTATGCTTATATGGAATATATAACTCAATTACTTCTTTATTAATTTTCCTTAACATTCCTTTATGCTCTCCATCTTCCCCAAAAATATCTCTAGCTCCAATATAATTACTTGGTGCGTTTAAGCAATAGATATAGTCCTTTGGAAATAAATCTTCATTTTGCATTGAATCATTTGTCTCTGGGTCAATGAATATATTAGCAAAAGGTGTTGCTGTAAAACCTACATAACTTGCTCTTGTAAACATTGCTAACAGTTCACGTATTTTACCATTGATTGTTGTAGGATTCTGATCTTCATTATTAGTGTTAACAGATGCATTATCTGATTCATCATCAACAACTAATATTGAACTGTCAATTTTATCTTCTCCATTTGCATTAAACATTTTTAACCATTTATTTAAATTTCTCAAAGTAGAAACATTTTTCTTGATTACAAAAATCATTGGTTGATTTACTTGTCCAATCTTAATCCCAACTGTGTTAGCTAAATTAGTTTTAAAATCGAATTCTGTCGTTGTAAAAACAACTGGATATACGCTTGGATTATAATTTCCTACACCTATAATATTATCATTCTTTCCTTTCATCAATGCCTGACTATCCATTCCAACAAAACCTTCATCTATTCTTGATTGCGTTTGCTTTCTGAGCTTTTCAATAACACCTGTCAATAATACGATAACTTTATATCCTGAATCTGCTGCTTTACATATTAACCCTGTATAATTTGATGTTTTTCCTGATTGAACATCTCCAATAATCAATCCTCGCCTTTGAAACTGTCCCTCTATATCTGGATTTCCTAAAAGATCTGTTAAATTATCTAACATTTCATCCATAGTATTAACTACGTTATGTGCAAAATGTTTCTCTTCTAGTAAATACTTACTATATCTATCCCAATAAGCCATACTTAATTCTGCTTTTTTACTTAGAAACCACTTTTGATGTCTCTCTTCCCCCTCTAAAACGTATCCTTTGCTTAATTTTATAGATCTTTCAGCAGTAATTCTGTTTTTGACGTACTTTTTATCTTCTTCAGTTACCTTTCCCATTAACATAGGCATTATAGAATACTGTTCAATATATGTATCAATAATATCCTCTTCCTCAGTTTTTTCATTAATAATAGTGGTTAAAACTAAACTATACAAAAATTCTTTTGGATCATTATTCAATCTCATATACCTCCTTAATTTTAGTTATTATCTGATTAAAATTGCAATATGGCTCAGTTGAAATAAAAGCCTTTGCCATAATCTTATAATCCATGCCACTTTCTTTCGCATATTCTACTTGCTCTTTTACCTGCATATATAACTCTTCTACTCTTTCTTCATCTTCTACTGATTGTTCTACAACTTTCCCTTTTGCTACATCTACATATAAATTAGTTATAGGGAACCTTTCTTCTAATTGTGTAATCATCTCATTCAGATACTTTAATTGTTTTAAATTAAGTGATGCTTCTAAAATCTTTAGTTGAGGAATATCCCTATTTACTCTGTACTCATAATAATTATCTCTAACTTCTATACGTTCCCATATTAGATTTATATCTGTTGATTGAATTTTTCTTCCTCTGTATGTATGAACAGCCTCACTTCCCCCTACCGATTCAATTACACAATTATATAGACTCCTTTTTATAATATCCGGTAAATTAGCTGAACTCTTTTTTATATCAATATTCCACATATAATCTAAATCACTTGGTATATCAACCATTACCCTTGCTAACTTACTTAATTCATCTTTTCTCTCTAGCCTAAACCACGTTCCCCATATAATAAGTCTCTCATTCCTATATATATAAAAACCTTGTTCGTTTCTTAAACTTTCTTTACTTCCTACCTTTTCGATATCTTTTAATGTTAACTTATTTAAATGCGGTAATATATATGGTTTTACTACTATATTAAATCCATTAATATTGACATTTTGACTTCTCTTTATCTGGGTTCCTTTATGGTTACTTAAAAACGGCTCTCTACCTTCAACCTTTTTATTATTTACTGAAATTTCAACCTTTCTTTCAAGAAATCTATGAAATACTAATGCTAAGTGATTAATCATACTATCAACTTTATTAGTTAATGTTTTATTCAAATCATTAGTTGATTCCTTAATTCTATCAAATTGTTCTAATAATACATACGTACCTGTATCCACCTCATTAAACATTTCTATTTCTGGAAACATAAGTATTTCTTCTTTAGTATAACCAATCATTGACCAAGAAGCTTTTTTAATTATATAGTCTAAGTCCCATGAATAACATGAAAGTTGTCCATCTTTTTTACTAACTACAACTAATTTCCTACATTGCGATAAAGAAGCTGATTTTAATCCTAAGCCAAATCGTCCTAAATCAGTTACCTCTCGCTTTTCTAATGGATTTTTACTTCCATATCTCATAGCTTCCTCAATTTCATTTTTATTCATTCCGCATCCGTTATCGAAAATAATGATATAAGGCTTATTTCCTAATGAAACTTTAATATCTATTTTACTAGCATTTGCACTTATACTATTATCAACAATATCAGCAATAGCAGACTCAAAAGAATAACCTAGTGATCTCATTGATTCGATTAAACTAGGCGCAAATGGAATACTTTCTTTACTAAACATAATTTTTATCCCTTTCCTAAGTATCTTCCTAAAAACTAGTTAAATATACCCAATATATATTTATCGTATATATTATACTATATTTTCATATTATAACACTATTTACCTAAAATCCAAATATTAAGCTTGCTTAGTTTGAGGATATAAATACAAAACATTCTCTAATTTAATAAAAGAGTATATTGGGTGATAGAACCTCTTACCACTCAATATACTCCTTTAATCTATGATAATACCTTTCTCACCAAAGCAGCAAAATACCTAGCAACCACAATCAAAGCCTCTTCATCCAAATTATAAGATGGATGATGCCACTCCTTACTTCCTCCAACTCCCATCCATAAAAAATATCCTGGGATTTTAGTTTGGTATAAGGCAAAGTCCTCTCCACCTGCACTTTGTTTAGCTTCTACAACCTTATATCCTAATTCTGTTGCAGCTTCTATTACTACTTTAGTGTATTTTTCATCACTATAGACAGATGATGCATATGGATACCATCTAAAGTCTACCTTTGCTCAAAAGGCTGAGGCTATTCCCTCTACATTTCTTTTCATTAAACCTGGAATAATATCACGAACATCATTTTGGAATGTTCTTACTGTCCCTTCAAGTTCAGCTTTTGAAGGTATTACATTCCAAGTGTTTCCTGCTTGAAATCTTTTTATACTTATAGCTACATTGCTAAATGGAGTTAAGTTACGACTTACAACTGTTTGTAAGCTAGAAACTATTTGGCTTGCTACTACAATAGGATCAATAC
>NZ_JAWGSV010000113.1:0-9820 GCF_032552055.1 Clostridium sp.
AGTAGTAGTAATAAAAGTGTTGCAACAGTTGATCAAAGTGGAAAAGTTACAGCAGTAGGAAAAGGAACAGCAACTATAACAGTAACTACGAAAGATGGATCAAAAAAAGCAACATGTACTATAACAGTTACAGAACTAGTAACTAATACGGCGATACAAGGGGAAAGGATATATGGAAGTGATAGATATGAAACATCCTATAAATTATTTGAAAAGGGATGGAGTAATTCTGACACTGTAATCTTAGCTTATGGACTAGATTATCCAGATGCATTATCAGCAGCTCCTTTAGCTGGTAAAAAAAATGCACCTATATTATTAGTTAGGAATAGTGGCTTAAAATCACAATCAAGACTTAAACAATTGCTAATTAATAAATCAGTTAAAAATGCAATTATAGTTGGTGGAACAGGTGTTATATCTTCTGAAATTGATAAGGACTTAAAAGCTATGGGCATATCTGTTAAAAGGTTAGGTGGAAAAGATAGATATGAAACCTCAGCTTTAATAGCGAAGGAAGTTGGCATAAATACTGGAGAAGTGACTTTAGTAAATGGATTAAGCTTTGCAGATGCCTTATCAGTATCTTCAATAGCTACTAAAAAGAAGATGCCAATTTTATTAACAAGAACAGATGTAATACCAGAAAGTATTAAGAAGTATTTAGATTCTAATAGTAAATCTATATCTAAAAGTTATGTAATTGGATCAACTGGTGTAGTATCCAATAATGTTTTAAATAAATTAAAAAGCCCAGTAAGATTAGGTGGAAGCGACAGATTTAAAACTAATAAAAGTGTTTTAGATAGATTTAAAGGAGAATTGAATCTAAGCAATATATATATTGCATCAGGTCTTGATTTTCCAGATGCTCTTGCAGCATCAGCCTTATCTGGTAAAAATAACAATTTTCTATTATTATCACATACAACAAGAGCAGAGGCAGCTGTAAAAAGTGAAGTATCAGAAAATAAAGGTAAGATTAGTAAAGCATATATATTAGGAAGTAAGGCTGTGATTTCAGATGAAATTATAAGAGGCCTTGGAGTAACTAGCATTAAATAAGTTTAAGGAGTAGTATAAATACTACTCCTTTTTGAATGGTATTTAAAGTTATCCAGATGTAAAAGATAGAGTTTTGTTTTAAATATTTATTTTATATAAATAAGTATTATTTTAAAGTAAGGGATAGGTATATATGAATGGAATAGTAAAATCTTATTAAGATTATTTATGGAGAAGTGTATAATAATCTTAACATATTGATCTGTATTTTATAAAATAGAACTTATAATATGAACCTATAAAAATAGTCTTTTTTTATAGGTTCTATTTTTGTACAATAAAGATATTAAGTTAAGCTTTTTAAGGTGATTTTAATGAAGTAGAGAAAGAGGATAAAGTTAATGAAAAAGAGGGAGTTTATAGCTCAGGATATTATAGGGAAAATATATCAGAAAAAGTTTGAAGGTAATAAATTACCGACTCAAAGGGAGTTAGCTAAAAAGTATGGAGTTTCACGTTACACTATTCAAGAAGCTCTAAAAAGATTAACAGATATCGGGGTTGTATATGCTAGACAAGGGGATGGGATATATATAAAGGATAACATTTATAGCAATCCATTGATATATAATTCTATGACTGAAAATTCTTATGAGGATATTATATCTAAAACTATTTATTTGAAAAAGGTTGAGCCATCATTAGAAACTCAGAGAATGTTTGGTTTAAAGGAAGGTGAATTAGTTTGGGAATTTCAACGTATTAGAATTGTAAAGTATCAAATTACTCAGATAGAAACTTCTATACTTCCATGTTATCTTTTTCAAAAATTAACTAAGGAAGATATTGAGGGCTCAATTCAGAATTTTGTTCAAAGGAAATATAAAATTTCTTATTATATAGTAAATTATCAAGCTATTAATATTTCAAAAAAGCAAGCAGAGCTATTACAATGTAAAAAGGGTGTTTCTGCGATGGAAATTACTAATAGAGGTATATTAGATGATGGAACAATATATCAATTCAGCAAAGTTATTGCATTAGATTATAACTGTACATATATATTGCCATTTAATAAAGAAAAGCATAAAGAAAGACAGAAAGTAAAAAGATAAATATATTTTAGGCTGTCTTTAGACAGCCTATTAGAACTAAGGAGTAACAAGTGTTCCATCAGGAATACGACTTTGAGTCCATTCATGTGGACGATACTGTACAGGGTATTTTACTATCTCAGTTTCAGAAATATCAACTCCAATACCAGGTAAATCAATAGGGTAGAAGTAGCCATTTCTTGCTTCTGGAATTCCTAAAAATACTTTGCGAGTAGTTTCATTGATTTCAATATTTTCTTGGATAGCAGCATTATGAAGGTGAATATTTAAGTGAATATTTACAGCAACTCCAATAGGTGTTATATCAGATGGTGTATGCCAAGCGATTCTAACTCCAAAGGCAGCACATAAGGCTCCAAGTTTTAAAGCAGGTGTAATACCTCCAATTTGTGAAACGTGACAACGAATGAAATCTATTTGTCTATTTGCTATTAATGATTTCCATTCCATAGGATTATTAAATAATTCGCCAGTGGCTAAAGGAGTAGAAGTTTGGCTTCTAAGCTGAGATAACCATTCATTTTGATCAGGAGGTAAAATATCCTCTATGAAATATGGCTTATACTTCTCTAAATCTTTTGCAAATTGAATTGCTTGATTTGGAAAAAGCCTTTCATGAACATCGTGAAGAATATGGAATTTATTTTTATATTTAGCTCTTAAATCAGCAAACATGGAAATAGTATTATCCATATAGTCATCTTGGTCAAAATAGCTTCCAGGAGTAGGATTATCAGTAGTATGGAAGTTAGTTGAGTTACCTCCGTAAAATCCTAATTGACATCTTATATGCTTATATCCTTTTTCAAGTATTTTATCAATTTCTTTATGTAAATCTTCTATGTTATCTGCTACAGCATGAGTATATGCAGGGATTGCATCTCTTGATTTTCCTCCAAAAAGTTGATAAAGTGGCATATTAGCTAATTTACCTTTAATATCCCAAAGGGCCATATCAATACCTGCAACTGCATTATTTATTACTGGTCCATTTCTCCAATAAGAATTTACCATCATCATTTGCCATAAATCTTCTATATTATTTGCATCTCTCCCTATTAGAAGAGGTTTCAAGTATTCAGATACCATTAAACTAACAGCTTTAGGTCTTTGTTGAAAAGTAGCACATCCTAATCCATATATTCCTTTATTTGTTTCTACCTTTACTACTACCAAATTATGTCTGTCTGGTTTCGTTATATAACATAAAATATCAGTAATTATAGTTGGTTCCATATTAGTACCTTCTTTCTTAAATAATAGTTCCTTACTAAATTTAATCATTAATTTTATACTAAAGTCAAACTGGATTTTTTAAATGCGAAAAATATCATATTTAGCAGTCCAATTTTAATAAAAATCCTTATAAAGTATTGGAAAATAAGGGTTTTTGAAAATATGAAGCTATTTTTGGACTACTTTTATTTTAAAAAAAGTTATGATAATATTTAGCTTGTAAACGGAAACAAAGTTAATTTGTGAAAGGGGTAATTTTATGAAAAAAGAAGATGTTATAAAAAATATTATTAAAAGCGTAGGTGGTAAAGACAATATCAATAACGCTTGGCATTGTATGACAAGATTACGTTTTGACCTAAAAGATTTAACAAAAGTTGATGAAGAAGCAATTAAAAATTTAGATGGGGTTATCGGAGCTGCATTTAATAAAGAGCAATTTCAAATAATTATTGGAACGACAGTAGATAAATATTATAATATTTTACTTTCTGAACTAGGTGTGGAATTTGGTAATCCATCAAAAGAAAACAAAGAAGAAGGTAAAAATAGTTTAATAACTAAATTTATGAATACGCTATCTGGTGTATTTGGGCCAATAGTACCTGCTATTGCTGGAGCAGGTATGATAAAAGGGTTAATATCTGGTTTAATTGCATTAAATGTTATATCAGGATCTAGTGATACAGTTAAAGTAATTGATATGATGGCCAGTGGTGTATTTACTTTTCTACCATTCTTTTTAGCAGTTTCTGCTGCGAAGAAGTTCAAAACTAATGAATATTTAGCTGTAGCAATAGCAGCAACTGTTATGTTCCCTACAATGGTAGATGCGGCAAAGGCTGGAGAAATAAGTGCCTTTAGCTTTGCAGGACTTATACCTATACCTGTGTTTAACTACTCAGGAAGTGTTATTCCTATAATCTTTGCTGTTTGGATCTTAAGTTATATTCATAAGATTGTTGATAAATATATTCCAGATGTAATGCGTACAGTATTTACACCAACAATAACACTATTTATCTCAGGATTCTTAACATTAGCATTAATTGGACCAATAGGAATTTATTTAGGAAAAGGCTTAGCTTTAATTGTTAGTGGATTATTTGATATTTCTCCTATTTTTGCAGGTATTATTGTTGGAGCAATTCGTCCTATTGCTATATTAACAGGAATGCATCATGCTATGACACCAATTGCACTACAAAATTTTGAAACACAAGGTTATGATATGCTTATGCCAATGATGTTAATGGCTAACCTTGCAATTACCGGTGCTGCAGCAGCTATTTACTTTAAGGAAAAAACAAAGCAAGAAAAATCAGTAGTAGTATCTTCAGCTATTTCAGGACTTTTTGGAATAACTGAACCAGCATTATTTGGAGTATTAACAAAATATAAGAAGGCATTTTTAGCAGCAACAATTGGAAGTTCAATTGCATCTGCATTTATAGGAGCTTTTGGAGTTCGTATATATGGATATGTTTTATCAAGCGTATTTAGTATTCCTGCTTATATAGGACCATACTTTATTTATGCAATATTAGGCATGCTTATGGCTTTAGGTATCTCATTTGTATTAGCATATATTATGGTTGTTAAGGATGATAAAAAGAGTAAAGCATAATTAGGAAAAGATCTGTAAGTTAATAAATTTATTTACAAGTGTAATTATAAGTTAAAACTACTATTTATTTTAGGATAATCTAAAATAAATGAAAGGATAAATACTATGAGTAAAGTGAAAGTTTTAAAAGTAATAGAGAACTGTGGCATTGTTGCTGTTGTAAGAGGAGATTCAAAAGAAGTTGGAATAAATATATCAGAAGCTTGCATTAAGGGGAATGTTAAAATAATAGAAGTAACATACACTAATAAGTTTGCTAGCAATATAATTAAAGACTTAGATGTAAAGTATAGTAAATACGAGGATGTTGTTATAGGGGCTGGGACAGTGTTAGACTCTGAAACTGCAAGACTTGCCATCTTAAGTGGGGCTAAATTTATAGTTTCTCCATGTTTTAGTGAAGAAACTGCAAAACTGTGTAACAGATATAGAGTGCCGTATATTCCAGGTGTGATGACTATAAATGAAATTGTTAAAGCATATGAGCTAGGTTCGGATATTGTAAAAGTATTCCCAGGCAATGTTTTAGGAAGAGAGTTCGTAAGCTCTCTAAAAGGACCCTTACCTTATGCAAGTATTATGGTTACAGGTGGAGTTAACTTAGAAAATATAGACTTATGGAAAAAATCTGGGGTAGATGTAATTGGAATAGGTGGAGAAATAAATAAGCTTGGGGTTAATGGTAAGTTTGATGAAATAACAGAATTATGTACAAGCTATGTAGAAAAATTTAATGAAGCGAGATAATGATAATATGAGAGTAGTTAGTTTAGGTGAGATAATGATGAGGTTATCTACCGATAAAGGTGTATTTATTTTAAATACAAATAACTTTAATGTTAATTACGGCGGTGGAGAAGCTAATGTACTTATATCATTATCAAAGTTTGGAATTAATACAAGATTTATAAGTAAGATTTCTAACAATTCTATGGGAGACGCTATTTTAGAGTATTTGAATAGTAAAAAAATAGACACAAAATTTATTTCTAGAAGTGATGGAAGAATTGGTATATATTTTCTAGAGATGGGAAGCGGTAATAGAAACTCTAAAGTTATATATGATCGTAAGAATTCCTGTTTCTCTAACATAAAGGCATCAGATATAAATATTGAAGAAGCCTTAGATGATGTAGATATTTTTCATTTTTCAGGTATAACATTGGCGCTTTCAGAAGAGTTAAGAAAGATAATATTAGAAATACTAAAAGTTTGTAAGGAAAAAAATATTTTAGTAAGTTATGACTCTAATTATCGTTCTACATTATGGTCATTACAGGAAGCGCGAGAAGCAACTTTAGAAATATTACCTTATATAAATATTTTATCAGCAGGAATACTTGATGCAGAAAATATATTGAAGTTTAATTGTGGATATGAGAACAGATATGAAAAGTTAAATTATTATTATGATCATATTTCAAATGACTATCCTAATATAAAGTATATATATTCTTCGTTTAGAGATATAAAGTCAGCATCAATTAATACATTACAATGCAATTATTATATAGATAATAAATTATATTCATCTGAAATAAGAACTATAGATGATATTGTTGATAGAGTTGGTGGGGGAGATGCATTAGCAGCAGGTATTCTTTATTGTATTTTAAATAATAAAGAGCCAAAATATACTGTTGAATTTGCAAATTGCGCATCAGTATTAAAACACTCTATTTATGGTGATGCCAACTTGGCATCAGTAAAAGATATTGAAAGTTTATTATATAATGGAGTAACTAAAATAGATAGATAGTTATAAAGAAAATATAAAATTGTTTAGTAAAGATTAATGCACTTACAACGGAGGTTGTAGGTGCATTTTTATTTTCCTTTAGTGAGATTTTATTCATTATAATTAAAAGTTTTCTATCAGTTAGTATGGAGTATAATAGTTCCAAATAAAAAGTAGATTCATAGGATATTATAAAAAGTAATTTTAGAGGTTAAAAATGAAAGAATATCAAAGACAGGAACAAAGTTCATATAAGTACACCATAGCTAATACTAATCTAAGAAAAGAAAAGTCTACTTCTTCTTATATAATCACTGTAATACCAGCAGGATCTAAGGTCCAAGTTAACGACGCTGAAGAAGATTGGTATGAAGTAACATATAATGGACAAACAGGATATGTATACAGTGATTATTTATCCCAAACAAAATATACATGGACAAATGTTACTTTAAGGTCTTTTCCCTCTGCTGAGTCAAAGCCAGTAACTGTAATTCCTCTGAAGTCTATGGTGCAGGTGCTATCTGTAAATGGAGATTGGAGTAATGTTATCTATGATAACCAAAGAGGATATATATTTAGCTATTTTCTTTCTGATGATGGGAATCCACCTGAAGGATATGATTTTAAGTACTTTTATACGGATATGACAAGGTTTGTAAATGATAATCAAATTAAAAGCCCTACTATAAATTTAATTACAACAGACTTAGAAAATAAGCTTACTTATATATTTGAAAAAAATAATGATGGTACATGGAATTTATTATATAAGTGGTCTTGCACAGTAGGCAAGCCAAGCACACCAACTATTAAGGGAACTTTCTATGTTAGTGGTAGAAAGCCATACTTTGGATCTGATACTTATAGGGTAAAGTATGCTACTAGAATTCGAGGTAGTTATTACTATCATTCAATATTATTTAATTCAGCAGGAACTGAAATAATTGATGATAGACTTGGTATGGCCTTGAGTCATGGATGTATTAGATTAGATGTGAAAAATGCTCAATGGATTTATGATAATGTGTTAGATAAAACTACTATAATAATAAACTAATTTAATATATGGGCTCTGTGAAGTGATTATCTAACAGAGCCTATATTTATGGATTCAAAAATTACTAGTAAACAGCTAGAGAGTTACATAGTAAGTATAAAAGTATATTTATATTGCAATAAGTGAAAAAACTAAAGAGGGCAATAAATAAACACTGTTTGATATAGTTTATAATATATTTTGTATCAAGGATATGGATTTAATAAATAAGAAATACTAAAATAAGAGATAATGCAATTAAAACAAAATGGAGGATAAAAATATGAGTGGAAAAATAATATTAAATTTAGCAATAAGTTTAGATGGGTATATAGCAGATGAAAATGGTGGATATGATTGGATAGTTGGAGATGGTAACTCTAAATTAAATACAGAAAACAAATCAGACTTTGCTAAGTTTTTAGAAGGTATTGATGTAGTAGTTATGGGGAGAAAGTGTTATGATCAAAATATGCATATTGATTATAAAGAGAAAGAGGTGTATATAGCAACATCAAAAAATATAGATGATTATGAAAATTACCATTTTATAAGTGGTGATGTCTGTAAAACTATATGTGATTTAAAAAATGAAGGGAAGAATATATATTTATTTGGTGGAGGAGTAGTTATTGATAGCTTTGTAAAAGCTGATATTATAGATGAATATATTATAGGAATAATACCTACTATTCTAGGAAAGGGAAGAAAGTTATTCTTAGAAAATAACCCTAAAATTGATTTGAACCTTCAGGAGTATTCAGTTGAAGATGGAATTATAATTATGAAATACTCAAAGAGAAATAAATAAGGGAATTAATTATAATCAAAGATTAATGAAAAATGAGTAAAATATAGATCAAGAGAAGGAGCATCCAAGATGAAGGGGACTCCTTCTCCTTTTATATTTCAATGAATTATAAAATCTTCATAAAACCAACAAAAATAATTTATATAATATCACTAAGTAGAGGGGAGTTAATTCAGATGAAGTGGAAAAATATATTAATCATATCAGTATGTGCAATTGTAATTATATTTGGTGGGATTAAGGCATTTGGCAAGAAAATTAATGAGACTAAAAGAAATGATGTAGTAAGTCATGAGAGTAAAGGTATAGGAATTAATGAGACTAAAAGCGAGGATATAGTAGGTAATGATATTAACAGAAAAGCTTTAGGAATTGACAAAATTAACAGTAAAGCTGTAGTGAGTAATGAAATTGAAAGTGAAATAGAAGATTTAGAAAAAGTAAAAAGTGACACTATTACTAAAACTTTTGATGGTAGCTATATGAGTCCATTAGTTACTGTTTCAGAGTACAAGCCTGAATTTAATATTAAATTAGAGGGTATTAATAAGGAAAGTGAATTAATACTTATAAATTCTTACTCTGGAGAGATGATTAAAATGGATTATAGCGAGGATGGAGAATACATACTAAATACTAGTTTAGAAAAAGATGTAGACTATGGAATATTAGTTGATTATAGATTAACAGGATCTATTAGGGTAGTTGATGATTTAAAAGAAATAAATGATGAAGAAATATACAATGAGATAATGGAAAATTTACAGTGCGGTTTATAAAAAAGGAGAAAGTTTAATTATGAATTATATATTATTATTTTTAGAAGGGATACTAACATTTATATCCCCATGTATCTTACCTATGGTACCAATATATGTATCGTATTTTATGGGTAAGGATTCGGATAACAAGAAAAATAGGGCATTAATAAATTCCCTAGGTTTTGTTTTAGGATTTTCAATTATATTTGTGTTATTAGGGGTTGGTGCAAGTGCACTTGGATTAAGTTTAAATAAATATATAAGAGAATTAAATATATTCTCAGGGATAATAATGATATTTATGGGTCTTAATTACCTAGGAATATTAAAAATCAACATACTTCAAAGAACCTTTAAGCTTAAAAATAAGGTTGATAAAAACAATGTGAATCTAGCATCATCTATTTTATTTGGGATGATATTTAGTATAGGATGGACACCATGTGTTGGACCATTTCTTGGATCAGCCTTAATGATGGCAACTAATT
>NZ_JAWGSV010000114.1:0-9806 GCF_032552055.1 Clostridium sp.
AAGATAAGCACCTTTTTTAACTTAATATTATAATTATTCAACTATATATGAACTTACAATTTCACCATAATAAGCTATATGATAATCTTTATTAGCACCATGGAATGATCCATCTACATCATGAGGATAATACTTAGTTTTATTTTCTTCTAAAATTTCATTTTTATCTTGCATTTGTTTATATATAACTTTACATTCAAGGGTAAGTGGAAACTCCTTAATATCTGGTACTGAAATATTATTAGGTGATTCAAGAGTTAAATTTAATTCTTTTATTTTATCAACAGAATGACCAGACTTTGTCCCACAAACTCCTAATATCTTCTTATTAAAGTTCCCTACTGGTATATTAATAGTAAACTCTGGATTCTTTTCTAACTGCTGTTTTGTAAATCTATTTTCTCTCACAAAGACTGTAAAAATAGGTTTCCCCCACTCAATTCCTAATGTTCCCCAAGATATAGTCATAGAATTAACTTTATCATCTGCTTTTGTAGTTAATAAAACTCCATTCTTTAGAGTCTTCATTATAACATTAGCATAATCAAATACTTCTATTTCTTTTTTCATTATATCTCCTCCTAGATTCTTTCTTATCTCTATGATAAATTAAAATATATTTACTAGCAAGTATTCACTTTTTTTGTTAGATACTATCTAAAAGGAAAGTAATGATAAAAGATCGATAATGAATTATATATTTACTATAAACATAAAAAACTAGGCTTAGCCTAGTTTTCTCATTAATTTTTCATTATTCATTCTTAATTTACAAGTATAAAAAGCTGCCTTAAAGCAGCTCTTTATACTATACGCCTTTTCTAAACATATTCTTCATATTGAACTTAAAGTTTTCGAAGATACCACCAAGTTTAATATCTCTATCTGAATATAATAGAACTTCTCCTATCTTATCTTCTCCAGAGTAAACTTCACATTTACCTACAATATCTCCTGCTTTATATTCCTTCTTTAGTTCATCAATAACAATTTTCTTTTCTATTTCTTTATTTTCTCCTTTAGGAACTACAGCTACTAAATCATCTTTAGCTTTAGCTACTAAGAATTTATCTGTATTCTTACTTAAGTATACATTTTCTACATCTTCATCTTTAGTTAAGACCTTCTTACCTTCATATTTAGAGAAACCAAAGTTTAAAAGCATACCAGCATCTCTATTTCTAACCTTATATGTAGGAGCACCCATAATTACTGAAAGCATTCTTACACCATTTCTAGTTGCTGTTGCAGAAATACAGTATTTAGCTTCTTGAGTAAATCCAGTTTTTAAACCATCACAACCTTCAAAGAATCTAACTAATTTATTATGGTTAACTAATTCTATTGGTGACTTTCTTCCTTCAGATATAGTTTCCATATAAATTCCTGAGTACTTTAATATAGTTGGATGCTTTAATAATTCAAGTGACATAGTTGCTATATCTCTTGCTGTTGATAAATGACCATCTTTAGGTAATCCATTACTATTCTTAAAAGTAGTATTAGTCATGCCTAATTCTTGAGCTCTTTTATTCATAAGTTCAACAAAAGCCTCTTCTGTTCCTGCTAAGTACTCTGCTAGTGCTACAGCCGCATCATTACCTGAAGCTATTGCTAACCCCTTTAAAAGCTCTTCTACAGTTCTAATTTCTCCTGTATCTAGAAGCATAGTGCTTCCGCCCATTTTCTTTGCATTTTCACTACATGTTACCTTATCTTGAAGAGATATTTTATTGCTGTCTATTGCCTCCATTACAAGAAGCATAGTCATTATTTTGGTTACTGAAGCTGGAGCAAATTTTTCATCAGGATTTTTTTCATATAAAATCTTTCCACTTATAGGTTCAATTAATAATGCAGATTTAGCATCTACAACTATCCCCTCTTCACTAAAGGTTTCCTGTGACCACTCCTCATATTCTTCATATGTTTCTAATTCTTCATACTCCTCATATGTTTCTACTTCTTCATTTTCAACTAAAGTATTAGCTTTCGTAGGTATAGATATCATAAATAATAAACTTAAAGTAAGTGCAATTGATCTGAGCATTGATTTTTTATTCATAACCGCTCCTCCTTTCAAGCTTATTATTTCCATAAAAAATAAAAATATGATAAAAAGAAATAAATTCTTCTTATCATATTTAAATTATTGTACTACATCATATATTAGAGGAAGATTTTCTATAGGTTCTTTAATAATTTCTATATTCTTTAGGATTTTCTCTCTAGCTCTTTCAATATTGTTTCTATCATTACTATGAATATAAGCTAGCACATCCCCCTCTTGAACCTTTTCATCCCTCTTTTTATTTAATACTATTCCTACAGCAAGATCTATATTACTTTCCTTAGTTTCTCTTCCTGCCCCAAGCTCCATAGCTATAAGTCCAAAGGCTTCAGCATGAATTTTCTTTATATATCCACTTTCCTTAGCCCTAACTTCTTCTATAAACTTAGCCTTAGGTAGTTTATTAGTATCATCAATAAAGGAAGTATCTCCCCCTTGAGCCTTTACAAAGTCTTTAAGTTTTTCTAGGCCCTTTCCATTTTCTATATTTTTCATTAGAAGTTCTTTACCTTCTTCAAAAGTTTTAGCTGTATTACTACAAACAAGCATATAACTTCCTAAAGTTAAAGTAAGTTCTAATAAATCCTTTGGACCATTTCCTTTTAATAACTCAATAGCTTCCTTTACTTCTAAAGAATTACCTATTGCATATCCTAATGGCTGATCCATATCTGAGATTACACCTATAGTTTTTCTTCCTACAGATGTTCCTATATCAACCATTTCCTTTGCAAGTAACTTTGCATCTTCAGGAGTTTTCATAAAAGCTCCATCTCCAACTTTTACATCTAGAACTATTGCATCTGCTCCTGAAGCAATTTTCTTACTCATAATGCTTGATGCTATAAGGGACATATTATCAACAGTTGCTGTAACGTCTCTTAAAGCATAAAGCTTTTTATCTGCAGGTGCTATGTTCCCAGTTTGACCTGTTAATGCAATTCCTATATTATTTGCATTATTTATAAAATCTTCTTCAGATAGCTCTACAGAAAAGCCTTCAAAAGCTTCTAGTTTATCAATAGTTCCTCCAGTATGACCTAATCCTCTTCCTGACATTTTAGCAACTGGAACACCTAATGATGCAACTAGTGGAGTTAAACATATACTAGTCTTATCTCCAACTCCTCCTGTAGAATGCTTATCTACCTTTATACCCTTAATTGATGATAAATCAATTCTATCACCTGAATCTACCATAGCTATAGTTAAATCAGCAGTTTCTCTCTTATTCATTTTATTAAAAAATATCGCCATAAGTAATGCTGAAGCTTGATAATCAGGAATTTCTCCCTTTGTAAATCCCTTTACAAAGAATTCAATTTCTTCTTTAGTTAATTCAATACCTTTTCTCTTTTTAAGAATAATGTCATACATCCTCATTGGATTATAGACCTCCTATTAACCTAGTATATTTTTCAAGAAACTTTCTCCATCAATATTATTATCAATATTAAAATACTCTAAAATAGTTTTACTTATATCAGTAAAGCTCTTTCTAGTTCCTATATTTATAGGTTTAATATTTTCTCCATAAACTAATATAGGAATATACTCTCTTGAATGATCTGTACTCTCAGTAGTTGGGTCACAACCATGGTCAGCTGTTAACATAAGAATATCATCCTTACCTAATTTACTATAGATTTCTTGTAATCTATTATCAAAATCTTCTATAGCTTTTCCGTAACCCTTTGGATCATTTCTATGGCCATAAAGCATATCAAAATCTACTAAATTAGTAAATATTAATCCTTCCTTTACTTCATCCATATATTTAAGGGTAGCATCAACACCATCCATATTATCCTTAGTATGAACAGCCTTAGTTACACCTTTTTTATTATATATATCTTCAATTTTACCAACAGCAGCTACTTCCTTGCCATCTTCATAAAGATACTCTAACATAGTTTTAGAGAATGGATCTAAAGCATAATCTCTTCTATTTGAAGTTCTCTTATACTCTCCATTTTTACCAGTGAAAGGTCTTGCAATAACTCTTCCAACAACATTTTCATCAACTAGCATTTCTCTTGCAATACTACACATATTGTATAACTCATCAAGTGGTATTACATCTTCATGAGCAGCAATTTGGAATACGCTATCTGCTGACGTATACACTATTGGATATCCTGTCTTAACATGCTCGTCTCCAAGTCTTTCAATTATTTCAGTACCTGAGGCAACACAGTTACCTAAAACTCCCTTTTTGTTTACTCTTTTTAGGAATTCGTCAATAATTTCTTTAGAAAAACCATTAGGATAAGTGTTTAATGGAGTATCTAGAATAACTCCCCCAATTTCCCAGTGTCCAGTTACTGTATCTTTACCCTTAGATCTTTCCATAAGCTTTCCATACGCACCGATATGATCTTGTACTTTATTTAAATATTTAACCCCTTCAATATTACCAAATCCTAATTTTTCAAGATTGTCAATCTTTAATCCCCCACAGGCTTTATAGGTATTGTCTAGTGTATGACTACCAACATCACCATAAAGATTGGCATCAGGCAATTCACCTACGCCTAGACTATCCATTACTACTAATATAACTCTTTTCATTTAATCTTCTCCTTTCGTATTATAAAGCCTAGAATTACTTCTATTTTATTATGCTCTAGGATGGGAGTTTTTATATACAATATTTATTTTATCATTGTTTATAATTTCATAATATGTGTCCATATAAGTTAAAACTTGATTTCCTAATAACTTTTGAACAGCTCGTACATTTGCTCCATTTTGTAAAAGATGAACTGCAAATGAATGTCTAAAGGTATTTAAATTAACATCCTTTTTGATTCCAGCCCTATGTGAATACTCTTTAACTATTCTCCATACACCTTGTCTAGTTAGTTGATTTCCATTTAAATTTACAAATAAATTATCAACTCCAGCAGATGCAACTCTATCTCTAATTAAGAAATATTCCTTTATTGCTTCTACAGCACTTCTTCCAATAGGAATTAATCTTTCAAGATTCTTATTATCTAGACATCTTACGAAATCTAGCTCTAAATTAACATCATATACTTTTATATTAATTATTTCAGAAACTTTCATTCCAGTTGCATACATAAGTTCTAATAAAGCATTATCTCTAATTCCTTTATTACAGTCCTTATCTACAATTTTAATTATTCTGTCTACCTCTTCTATAGTTAATATCTCAGGTAACTTCTTAGTAGTTATAGTATTTTTATAATAAATCTTAGGTATTTCTCTTACTACATCTTGATCTTTTAAGTAATTGTAAAAGCTTCTTAAGCTAATTACTATTCTATTTATAGACCTTTCAGACTTCCCTTCACTTAAAAGGTGTTGAATATACCCTAGTACTGAAACATTATCAGTTTCATCAATATTGATATTCTTATTATTCAAATACTTAACATAAAGGTTTACGTCAGTTACATAAGCATAAACAGTATTTTCACTTTTATGACTTTCTAGTAAAGCTTCCTTATAATTATTAACAATTTCTTTCATAATTCTCCCCTATCCTAATATAATATTTATTCGACAAATAACTTATTATTCCTTCTTTGTTTTCATTGGATTAGGTTAATTTATAAGCTTTTGTGACTACTAACCTAATTAATCCTGGACTTACATAAGATTCAATAATTACTCCAATAACAAAAATAATTAAAAAAATTCCAAATTTAACTATATTCCTTTTAATCATAGCTTTATTCATCCTAGAGCCATTAAAAAACTTCTCCTTCATTTTCAAAAGTGACATATCTAATGAAATAATACTTATACCCACAAAAAATGGTATATATAATAAATTTTGTGGAATTGTAGTGACTAGAGCTACCCATATCCCTTTTCCTTCAAATGTAGTTAATAGAAAGCTAAAGGTATATCCTAAGGTAAATCCTTTTATTAAGTCTATTAAAAGAATTATTGGTGCTCCAAAGGTTGTAAATCCTAAGGCAATAATTAAAAAGATAACAAATATATTCTTCGTAAGCACATTAAAAATTAAATCTTTAGTTACAACTTCTTTCGTACTAATAGTTTGTAAGAATCCTGTAAAATAATCTGATAAATCCTTCGCATCTACTCCATCCATATATTTTATGGTGTATGCACCCAGTAGTATACCTACAAAGAAAAATGTTAATACCAATAAATAAAATAATTTATTCTCCTTAAAATTAGAGTTTAGCTTTTCCATTAAATTCATAATATTCCTCCCCATACAGTTGCTATAAAACATAATATGTTTAAAATCTCTTTAATATTCATAATTGAATATATGTAAATTTTATTTTTCTAAAAAAATAAAAGAAGCTATATCTAAATGATAAGCTCCTTAAATTTATAGTATTCTTAAATATTCATTTTAATTTCTATATTAAGTGATGATGTTACTAAATTTTATAAATAATCAAATTATAAGAAAGCAAAAGCACTTAAGGTTTTACAATCTATAATTTCACCCTTCTTTATCATTTCTTTCACTTCATTTATATTAACTATTTTAACATTAGTAAACTCATCTTCATCTTCATGCTTCTCACCTAGCGTTAAATTCTTAGCTTTATAAATATAGATTATTTCATCACAAAATCCTGGTGCTGTAGAAATCTTTCCTAAAAACTTTATATCCCCAGCTTTGTAACCTGTCTCTTCTTCAAGTTCTCTTACTGCACAGACCTTAGGATCTTCATTTTTATCTAATTTACCAGCTGGTATTTCAATCATAACTTGCTTTATAGGTAATCTATATTGCTCAACTAATATAATATTTTCATCATCTAAAAAAGCTAAAACAGCTGCTGCACCTGGATGTTTAACAACATCTCTATTAGCTTTCTCTTTATTAGGAAGTTCCACATCAACATTGACAAACTCTAAAAAATTACCTTTATGAATTAATTTTTCTTCTAATATCTTTTCCTCTAAATTCATACTTACACCTTCTAATTCTTATATATTTTAAGTTTAATATATCACTTATTAAAATCTAGCACAATATAGCATAGTATAGGTTTCTATAAATAATCTATATTTTCAGACTTTATATTATTTTAAGTAAAAAATTTAAAAGTAGATTTTATATATCGAAAGCTTCAATCTTTTAATTTTATATAAGATCATTTAATAATTATTTAACTAAAATTATTTCCATCTAAAATAACTTAATATAATATGAAATATTATTGATACTTATATAATTAAAATTAATATATTGTATCTCCTCTTTTATAATCTATATGATAAAATTATCTTATATGGATTTTAAACTAAATCATATTTTTTAATAATATATCATTTTATGTAAATGGAGATGTAGTAAAATGAACAATACTGAGAAGTTTACAGGTAAAGCTTCTGTTTATTCTGAAGCGCGACCAAGTTATCCAAAAGCTCTTTTTGACTATTTGGTAAATGTAGAAAAAATTAGTAAGGATAGTATTATTGCTGATATAGGCTCTGGTACAGGGAAATTTTCAGAGTCATTATTGAATCTTGGCTTTAAAGTATTTGCTGTTGAGCCTAATAAAGATATGAGAACTAAGGCAGAAAATTTATTATCATTAAATTCAAGTTTTATATCAATAAATGGAACTGATTCAAATACTACCCTTAAAGATAACTCTATAGACTATATAACTGTAGCTCAAGCATTTCATTGGTTTAATCCAATAGCTTTTAAAAAGGAATGTCAAAGAATACTCAAAGAAAAGGGTAAAGTAATATTAGTTTGGAACAACCGAGTTCCAGAATCAGAAATAGTTATAAAAAATGCTGAAATATGCAAGAAATATTGTAAAAATTTTAAAGGATTTAGTGGGGGCTTCGATATTAAATCTAATTCAATAAGTGAGTTCTTTAATAATAAATACGATTTAATAAAATTTGAAAACAACTTAAAATATGACGAAGATAAATTTATTAAAAGAATATTATCATCATCTTATTCTTTAACTGATGGTGATGAAAACTATTTAGAATATATAAATGCTTTAAAAGACTTTTTCAAGGACTATTCTATTAATGGAATTTTAACAATACCTAATGAAACAATTATGTATATTGGAAATGTATTTTAATTACCATTTAAAAGCAATAAATCTAGTAATTTATTGTAATTCACTTCTATATATTGAATAGCATTAATTTTTTTGATATTATCTTTTTACGGGTTAAATATCTCCAAGAGGGATTGATACTTAAAAAGCAATAGTTGTTGCAAATGGAGCTACTGGCATAGCTCCTTTTTTATTTTCATATTCTATCCTAAGAGAAAAAGTCTCCTATTTATCTAAATATTGATAATTGGATATTTTTTCTAATATAGTTGATTTGCATAACTATTGGTTATCTTTATAGCTATACGTTTCTAATTTCATTCTAATATAATTAATTTGCATACTTTACTTTTTCAATCGACAGATTCTAATTTTAATCTTTATTTAAAAATTATATAATTAAGCCACTCTTTTAAGGTACTTTAAAAGTAGTTCATATTCTTCCATTAAATTATTATATACACTTAATATTTTCTTTGTATTTTCCCTTACTTTATTCATTATATAGTTATAATTATTTATTACTAAATTGCAAATTCTACTATCAATTTTATTAGAAGCTGCCATATTAGATAAAATTGATATTACTCTTTCTTTAGGGAATTCTCCCTTATAACTTCTTATATTAACTAGAGCACTAACTACATCTGCTATTGCAACTATTCTTACTTCAAGAGAAATTTCATCCCCCTTTAGTCCAAAAGGATATCCCGTACCATCTAATTTTTCATGATGTAAGGTAGCAATATCTCTTATGTCATCAATTCCTAATCCACTTAATATTTTATACCCTATAATAGCATGATTCTGTATCTGTTTATACTCTTCACCTGTAAGCTTACCTGGCTTTTCTAATATCTCTATAGGTACTACTATCTTACCTATATCGTGTAACATAGAAGCAATTTTAATTTTTCTTGTCATCTTTTCATCTATATTGAGCATGTTAGCTATTTGAGCACTTATTTCTTCTACTGCTATTGAATGTATAACTGTTGATTCACTTCTAAAATCAATGGCATAAGTTAACATTCTTATATAGCTTATTACTTCTTCTCTAGTTAAAATAATCTTATCAAAAATTTCATATAGTTCTTCTAAATAATTTTTATATAAAATATTTTCTAATAAATTATACTCAGTACAAGCTATTTCAAAAAGTTTCTTATGTTCCGGCAGTACCTTTTCACCAAAAGTCTTCATTATTGAATCTTTATCCATTTTATCACCGTTCATTTTTCGAATAGAAATATAATCAGCTAAATGTAATAATAAAGCCTCTTTAGGAATAATTTTTTTCTTTTCATCGTCTAAATCATTTGGAAACAAATGATGTCCTAAAACCACTGGAGATAAATCAGCTAATGGTGAAAAATGTTTAATAAATAATGATCCGTACACAGAATGCTCCATTGGCTCCTCTGAATCAATATCTAAAATTTTATCTCTTTCTTCAACCTTATATACACCTATATCATGAAACATTGCAAGTTCCATAAGTCTTAATATTTCATCTTCACTATAATCATTAGAAGCTTTCAATAATTTATACATTATGTAAGCTACTTCTTCTCCATGTCCTACCATTCTCTCATCCATGGAATCTAAAGTCCTCTGTATTACTATTAATATATTTTTCAAACTTACTTTCTGCATTTTTACACCTCTGAAAGATATTT
>NZ_JAWGSV010000115.1:0-9780 GCF_032552055.1 Clostridium sp.
AAGGGAGGATTGTTTATTTGATTATAAAAATTATATTTTGAGGTATCTTAATTTTTAATATTAATATAATGAAAAGAAAAATAAATATTTATTTACAGAAATCAGTTAACTTAGTATTATCTTGTATATCAACTAAAGCTTCACCGAATCTTTGGAAATGGACAACTTCTCTTTCTCTTAAAAATCCTAATATTTTTTTTATTTCAGCATCATCTGTTAAATTAAGTAGCCATTCATAAGTAGCTCTAGCTTTTTGCTCAGCAGCCATGTTTTCAGTTAAGTCAGCAATTACATCTCCTTTGGCCTGGATATAGGTTGCAGTCCAAGGATTACCAGTTGCATCTGTATAAAATACGGCTTTCCCATGATCAGCATAATGACCATCTAAACCAGAAGCTTTTATATCTTCAATAGAGGCATTTTCCATAATTTGATGTACCATTGTAGCCATTACTTCTACATGAGCAAGTTCTTCTGTGCCTATATCCGTAAGTAAAGCTCTAGATTTATTGGTTGGCATAGTATATCTTTGATCTAAATATCTAAGGGCAGCCCCTAATTCTCCATCTGGACCACCATATTGAGTAACTAAAAGTTTAGCCATTCTTAAATCAGTTGATTTTAAGTTAACTGGATGTTGAAGTGTTTTAACATAATACCACACTAGATTTACCTCCTATTATTTTCCCAAGGCCATGGTGAATTAACCCAAGCTTCAGGATTTTGAAAATAAGCTCTTCCAAAGTTGGTTAAAGGACCATATTCTTTTTCATAATCCCATATAACTTTATTAAGCTCACAAGAAATAGTTTCAAAATCTTTTGTTGCCTTTTCACAGTTTGGGAAATTATCAAGATAGAGGTTTAAATCAAGAGCATAAAATTGAAGCATATGGATTTTAGCTAAATATTCATTTTTACTCATATTTCTTTACCTCCTTAAGAGATTTAGAAGCACAATATGGACTATATAAATCTTTGAATATAGTACCAGCAGCAAATGCATCATCAATATTGAACAAATTTTCATAAGGTTGGAGGTTAATAAATACTTTTCCATACATATAAGGAGAGAATACTTTATAAGATTCGTAACAATTTTTACTTGGATCCTCACATAAAATATTACAGTATGTTTTTCCTGGATCCTCTATACATTCGTTACACTTAGTGCAATTATCATGATCACGAAATGACATAAAGACTTCCTTTCATAAAATAGCTTTACTAATAGAATATGTATAAAGGAATTAAATGTTAAGGAAAGATCAAAAAAATAAGAAAAATATTAAAAAGGAGGAGAAATTTATAATTTCCTATGATATTTTATTTTGATATTTTGTATGATATTATCTATATATATGTTTTAATAAATAATCTGAATTTTGAGAAGTTATGTTATTTTAAGTGAAAAATAGTTTTGAAAGTAAATTACATATAAATAAAATACAGAAGGTGATTAAATGAGAAGTGTTGATTATAGAGGATTGACTGGGAAAGTAGTAACTAAAGAGAGTGAAGAATATAATGCTTCTATAATATGCTGGAATAGAGCAATAGAAAAATATCCATTAGTTATTGTTTATTGTTTTAACGAAAATGATGTAATAAATGCAATAAAGTGGGCTAGAGAAAATAATATAGAAATTAGAGTGAGATCAGGAGCTCATAGTTATGAAGGCTATTCAACAGGAAATGATGTAGCAATTATTGATGTGAGCAACTTAAATAAAATATATATAAATGAAGAGAAGTTAATTGCTAAAATTGGCGGTGGAGTAAGAAATAGAGAAGCTTATGAAACTTTTGGATCTAGGGGGTATGCTTTTCCAGGTGGTGGGTGTCCAACTGTAGGTGTTCCAGGATTAATATTAGGTGGAGGCTGGGGCTATTCATCAAGGTTTTTAGGACTAGCATCTGATAGTTTAATTGAAGCAGAAATTATAGATTATAAAGGTGATAAGTTAATAGTAAATAAAGAAGAAAATAGTGAACTTTTTTGGGCGTTAAAGGGAAGTGGAGGGTGTAATTTTGGAGTAATTACATCTATGACTATTAAAATAAAAGAAAAAGCTAATATGGGAACTTTAATATATATTAATTATCCTAGTATTACTAAAGAAGATAATATTGAAATTGTCTTAAGACTACAAGAGTTATATAAGGTTTTGGATAGAAAGATGAATTTAAAAACAGCTATATATAATTCTAGGGAAAGAGGTAGAGGAGTAAAGATTACAGGGTTATTTTATGGTAATTCTAAAGATGCTAAAGAAATATTAAAACCTCTTTTAGATATTACTAATAATATAGAAATTACCATAGAAGATAAGAGTATATTAGAATGTAATAGATGGATACAAGATAGCCATCCAGATTATGAAAAGTATAAATCAACAGGAAGATTTGTAAATAAAGATTATACAATTGAAGAGATCGAAAAACTTATAAATATAGTTGACACTCCATCAGAAGGCTTTGATTACACGGCCATAACTTTTTATGGTGCAGGAGGAGCTATTAGAGATGTAGGTAAACTGGATAGTGCTTATTATTATAGAGATGCAAACTTTATTATGGGAATTCAATCAGTTTGGGAAGTGGACAAGTATGCTGAGGAAAATAAGGAATGGGTTAATGAGAATTTTAAAACTATAAAAGCTTTAACTAATGGATCCTTTGTAAACTTTCCTATAATTGGACTAGAAAATTATGAAGAAGAATATTATGGAGAAAATATTAAAAAGCTTAGAGAATTAAAAGCAAAATACGATCCTTATAGTGTTTTTACTTACCCTCAAGTTATAAAATCAAAGGATGAAATATAAGATAAAGACAATAGGATTAAAAAGTGATATAATTGATAAGGATTATTAAATGAGGTGATAAATTGATAAGTATAGCTGGAAAAGGTTGCGAGAGACTTGTTCCTACTGAAGAGAAAAAGCCTTTAGAGGAAATAGAACGTAGCCTTGTTAAAAAATATAGAAAACATATATGGACTAAATTTGTTAGGGCGGTTAAAGACTACAATTTAGTTGAAGAAGGAGATAAAATTGCTGTAGCTATATCTGGAGGAAAAGATTCATTACTTATGGCTAAGTGTTTTCAAGAATTAAAAAAACATGGTCAAATGAATTTTGAATTAGAATTTATAGCAATGGATCCTGGATACCATCCTCAAATAAAGGAACTTTTAATAGAAAACTGTGAGCACCTAGGTATTCCAGTTCAAATATATGAAGGTAAAGTTTTTGAGGTAGTAGATAAGATGGCTAGAGACTATCCATGTTATTTATGTGCTAGAATGAGAAGAGGTTCTTTATATAATAAAGCTAAGGAACTTGGATGTAATAAGCTAGCTCTTGGTCATCATTATAATGATGTTATAGAAACAACATTACTTAATGTTTTATATGCCGGTAATTTCAAAACTATGTTACCTAAGTTTAAATCTGCTAATTTTCAAAATATGGAGCTTATAAGACCTCTATATTATGTAGAAGAAGATTACATAAAGAGATTTACAAATAATGCTGGAATATGGCCACTTAATTGCGCTTGCATGGTTGCAGCAGAAAAAATAGGTAATAAGAGATATGAAATTAAGGAATTAATAAAAGAACTTAAGAAGAATTTTGATGGTGTTGAAAAATCAATCTTTAAGTCAGCTGAAAATGTTAATTTAGATTCAATTCTTGGCTGGGAAAAAGATGGAATTAAAACAAAGTACTTAGAAGTTTATGATGAGGAATAATTAACGCTATATTATTTATAATAATAATGTAGCGGAGGTGATTTTATGGCAAAGAAAGGTCAAAAGGCAAGTTGGGAGAATAAAAGATACCAACCTCCTAAGGCTAGTGAAGCTTCTAAAGTACCTGAAGTTAAATAAAAGTTATAGTTATTAAAAAAAAGCTGCTTAAATATGAATTTCTTTAAGCAGTTTTTCTGTTTTATCAAAATTTGAAAAATTTCTACACATATTTTACTTTTTTTATTAAAAAATATATGTTATATTTTATTTAAGCTTTAATGCTGAAAATTATGTATTGGAGAAATAATATGGATAAAGATAAATTTATTGCTATGGACCCAAATATTTTATTAAGTATGATTAATATGAAGCTTAGAGATTTTTATTCTAGCTTAGACGATTTATGTGATGATATGGGAATAATTAAAAGTGATTTAGAAGAAAAGTTAGAATCTATAGATTATAGATATGATAAAGAAAGAAATCAATTCAAATAAATGTTAGGAGGTATAATTTATGAAATTAAAAAACTTTGGTAAATTAGCCGTTTTAGTTGCAGCAGGTACAGCTTTAGTAGCAACATTAATTAATGATAATAAGGAAAAAGCAAAAAAAGAAGAAGTTACAACAGATAGAGAATAAAAATCTCTCGCTTAGATATAGTAAATTTTCATAAGGATAAAAGGTAGGAATAGGGATATGAGTATTGACAAGGAAGTTAAATACCTTAAATTTAAGAATAAAAAATCCTTAGCTTTTGATGAGAGTAGCGAGTTTTTATCTAGGTTCAAAGAATCTTTTATAAAATCAATAAATGGACTGTTTATATTTGCAGATATAGAAAAAGACTTGATAATATTATATGGAAATAATAAGGGAATCATAGGGGTTGATGATGATTTTATAGTTATGTCTTTTAATGAGTGTATGGAATATATACATCCAGAGTTTATTGATATATTAATTGAGGGTATTAAAGGTAATTTAGAGGAAATCGAAATTAAAATAATCAATTTAGATAGGCAAGAAGTATGGATTAGTATTAAAGGACAAGGTGAAAAGAGTAAAAAAGGAAGTCTTCAAAGATTTGAAGGCTACATACATAATATAACTAAGGAAAAAGAAGCAAGTTTTAAATTAGAGTATATGAGTTATTATGATGAATTAACTGGCTTGATAAACAGAAAAAGATTTAAAGAAGTTATAGATAAAGAACTTAGAGCTCATACATTAGAAGAAAGTAGGGGAGCTCTAATAATAATTGATATAGATAATTTTAAATTTGTTAATGATTCTTATGGGCATATTTATGGAGATTTGTTTCTGAAACGATTTTCTGAGGACTTAAAGAAAATGCTTAAATTCAATTCTAATATTTGTAGATTTGGTGGAGATGAGTTTTTGGTTTTCCTTCCATATATAGAAGATATTAAAGAAATTGAGAATATTATTACCAAGATTGTAAACATATTAAAAAATCCGTATAGTATAAAT
Organism: Clostridium sp.; assembly: GCF_032552055.1. Classification (GTDB taxonomy): domain Bacteria; phylum Bacillota; class Clostridia; order Clostridiales; family Clostridiaceae; genus Clostridium. The sequence continues at coordinate 5,251 of NZ_JAWGSV010000115.1, forward strand.
GGTAAAAAAATATTTTCTACAGTAAGTATAGGTGTTTCAGTTTTTCCAGATGATGCTGAGGACTTTGAAGGTTTATTAAAGAATTCAGATGCATCTATGTATATGGCTAAAAGTAATGGTAAGAATCAATGGCAAATGTTCAATAGTAATATATCAAAGGAAATAAATAGAATATATTCTATTCAAAAAGGACTTAGAACAACCTTAGAGAATAATGAAATGTATGTTGTATTTCAACCTAAGATTAGACTAACTGACGATGAAGTTGATGGATTTGAAGCTTTACTAAGATGGAAAAACGAAGAAATGGGCTTTGTAAGCCCAGGAGAATTTATCCCAATTGCAGAAAGTACAAGACTTATTATTCCTATTGGAAAGTTTGTATTAAGAGAAGTTTTTGCTAAAATTAAATATTTACTATCAGAAGGATATGATAACTTTAAAATAGCTGTAAATCTTTCAGAGATTCAATTAAGAGAAGGAGACTTGGTAACGTATTTTAACTCTTTAATAGAGGAGTTTCAAGTATCTCCTAAATATGTTGAAATTGAAATAACTGAAAGTATGATTATGAAATCAGTAGATAGAAATATTCAACATTTGTTAGAAATTAAAGAATTAGGAGCATCTATTGCTTTAGATGATTTTGGAACAGGTTATTCATCATTGAATCATTTAACAAAATTACCTATCGATGTTTTAAAAATAGATAGAAGCTTTGTAGTTGATATGACTCAAAATGATAAATCTAGGTTTATAGTAGAAAATATTATTCAACTATCTCATAAGCTAGGTATTACTGTAGTTGCAGAGGGTGTTGAAGAAAAAGAGCAAGTAGATTATTTAAAGAGTATTGAATGTGATACTGTTCAGGGATATTATTATAGCAGACCAGAACATTTTGAAAATGTAATAACTATGTTAAGTAAATAGACATGGCTTATAGTTGCTAAGAAATAAGGGCTTATAAAGGATGGTAAGTTAATTAAAATCTTTTATAAGCCCTAGATATGTTTAAAAGTTAAGTTTTAATATAGATTTTATTATACAATTTGGGGGGATAAGATGAAAAAAACAGTTGATCTAGTATCAGGAAATATTTTATCAGCATTAATAAAATTATCATTACCTATATTAGGTACTTCATTTATTCAAATGGCTTATAATATGATAGATATGATATGGGTTGGGAGAATGGGTAGTGATGCAGTTGCAGCTGTGGGAACGGCTGGGTTTTTCACTTGGTTTGGAAGTGCATTAGTTTTTATTTCTAAAATAGGAGCAGAAATAGGTGTTTCACAAGCTATAGGTAAAAAGGATCAAGTAGAAAGAAATAAATATATTTATAATAGTTTGCTTATAAATATTATAATTGCAATTACATATACAATTCTTTTAATACTTTTAAGAAATAATTTAGTTGGATTTTTTAAATTAGGTAATGAAGAAATAATTAGAATGGCTATTGAATACTTAATAGTAGTTTCATTAGGAATGATATTTAGCTTTTTAAATCCTTTATTTACAGGAATATTTAATGCTTCTGGAAGTAGTAAGGTGCCATTTTTAATTAATTCTATAGGACTAGTATTTAATATAGTTTTTGACCCAATACTGATCTTTGGACTTTTTGGATTCCCAAGATTAGGTGTTATTGGAGCTGCCTTAGCTACCGTATTAGCACAAGTTATAGTTACTTTCATTTTTATAGTAGCATTTATTAAAAATGGATATAGTTTAAGTTTAAAGAATAAAAAATATATAGACAAAGCTATAATAATAAAAATATGTAAACTTGGTATTCCAATGGCCCTACAAAATTGTGGGTTTTCATTTTTTGCTATGGTAATAGGAAGAGTTGTAGCTTCATTTGGACCAGTAGCAATTGCAGTACAGAAGGTTGGCTCACAAATTGAAGCTATATCATGGATGACTGCAGAAGGATTTGCAGCTGCATTAACGGCTTTTGTTGGACAAAACTATGGAGCAAATAAATGGGGAAGAATTTTAAAGGGATATAAGTCTACAATATTAGTGGCTAGTGTACTAGGAGTTCTTTCAAGCCTATTATTAATTTTTGCAGGAAGAGAATTATTTTCTGTGTTTATTCCAGAGAAGGAAGCTATTGATGCAGGTGCAGCTTACCTAACTATACTAGGATTTTCTCAGTTATTTATGTGTATAGAAATAACTACTGCAGGCGCTTTTTCTGGATTAGGAGATACAGTTACTCCTTTTTGGGTAAGTATAATACTTACAGGTCTTAGAATACCTATAGCTATATTTTTAAGCTCATATTTAGCATTAGGATTAAATGGAGTATGGTGGAGTATTAGCGGAACCAGTATTTTAAAAGGAATAATTTTAGTTATACTATTCTTTATAATGGTGATTATTCCAAATAAAAATAAATTTAAAAAAAGTGTTGACAATTTAGAGTGTAGATAATATTATATAAATAAATTAACAAGTAATTCCTTTGATGAGGGAGAGTAACTATTATGTAAGGTTTAAGAGAGCTGAAGGTGGTGGGATTTCAGTACTGTAACAGATAGTGAATGGGCCTCTGAGGAGTAAGGCGAAATTCTTTAAAGTAGCTAAACCGTAAGTCCCACGTTATAGGGAATAGGGTATGAAGTACCTGATTGGAGAGGCTTTTTTAAGCAATTTAGGTGGCACCACGGATAATACCGTCCTATACAATTTGTATAGGGCGTTTTTTTATACTCAAAAATAGTAAGGAGCTGGTAATTATGGTATGAACTTTAGGTGATAGCAGAGATTAAATTAAATTTATTAAAAAAGGAGAATTCAAAATGAAAAGAAATTTAAATGTTAAAAAAATGATATTAAATGCAATATTAATAGCAATAGGAGCACTATTACATCAAATTACGCCAGCTTTAGGATTACCAATGCAACCAGATTTAGCTTTAGCAATGTTATTTATAATTATTTTAATAAATAAAGATTATAAGACAACATTAATTTCAAGTATAATAATGGGTGTTATTACTGCACTTACAACGAAGTTTCCAGGAGGACAACTTCCGAATATTATTGATAAGCTTGTAACAGCACATCTAATATTCTTTACATTTAAGATAATGGGAGAAAGAGTTTTAGATTTTGTTAAGATAGTAATAGCTTTAAGTTTAGGAACTGTAATAAGTGGATTAGTATTTTTAGGATCAGCTAGTATAATAGTTGGACTTCCAGGACCTTTTATATTATTAGTTAGTACAGTGGTAATACCAGCAGCGATTATGAATATATTTTTAGGAATAATTTTATATAAAGCAATAGGTGTAGCTTTGAAAGCAACGAGAACAGAAATAGTATAGAGAACTGACTTCGTCAGCTTGAATTAAGAATGAAAAATTAAGGATGTGATTTTTTATAAATCGCTAAAATAAAAGAATGGGCTGTTTTTGTAAACAGCCCAATTAAAAAATATTAATTTTAATTCTTAATTTGTTATTTTATATTTGTGCGACAGCACCTTTAAAATTATAAAGCTCTGGCAAGAGTTTTTTCCTTTATTCTTCATTCTAAAGTATACATTTCAAAGCTATCGTGTTATTTTATAGATTTCAGGTGTATCTTCTGTTATTGTTTTAAATACATATCCCTTATCTTTATAGTATTTAATTATGGAAGGAAGGGCTTTAGCAGAGTTTTTATTTATATAACCACAGTGCATTAATAGTACTATATTGTTCTTAGAAGAATAAGCTTTTTTAGCTATAGTGCTTGGGGCTGAGTTATAATTGGCACCATCTTCAGTATCTAAAGTCCAATCGTATATTTTTAAATTATTATTATGTATTTCTTCAACTAAAGAATTCTTTAATTTATAGGTTCTATTATTACATCCAAAAGGAAATCTTAAAATATTATATCGCTCGCCTGTTACCTTATATATTTCATCTTGGCATTTTAGCATTTCATTTATAAAGCCACTATTATTACAATAAAGTTTATTTCTATCATGGGAATAGCTGTGCAATCCTATGCTATGACCTTCTTCTTTCATTCTTAGTAGTATATCTTCTTGAGTTTTAATTTGAGAACCTACTACAAAGAATGTGGCTTTTACATCTTCCTTTTTTAAGGTATCTAGAACGTCAGTAGTAACTTTTCCCCCAGGCCCATCATCAAAGGTAAGGTATATTGTTTTAGGGCCAATATTATCAGATTCATCATTTGCTTTTTCATTATTGGTATCATTATAGGCAAAAGCTGTTAAGCTTGGGTATATTAAACTTATACTTAAAAATAACAATAGCATGAATAAGATTATAATTTTATTTTATTTTTTCATAATTCACCTCCAAAGAATAACAAGCATTTATAGTATTCCTAAAAAAACATATAATAAACTCTTAAATATAAAAAAAATTTTGCTAAATTTAATAAAAAACTTAGGTAAGGCAACTAATAAAAATTGATTTAATAATAAGAATATTGGATATAATTATTAAAGGAATTCAGTTATCTGAATTCCTTTTAATTTATAAGATTACGTAC
>NZ_JAWGSV010000116.1:0-9690 GCF_032552055.1 Clostridium sp.
ATATCCACCACCATAACCTATTCTATTCCCTTCTAAATCAAAAACAGCTCCTGGAACTATAATTAAATCTATGTTTTCCTTGGCAATAAAATTAGAATCATCCTTAGGCTCTAATATTCCCATAGAGTTTTCTTCTAAATCATCAAAATTATTTAATCTTATAGCTTTCATTTCCCTATTAACTTTATAAACCTTAGGTATATAAACTTCTTTTCCATCTTCTAAAGCTCTATCAATTATTGGTTTAGTATCTATCTCACTTCCAAAGCTTAAATAGATAAAAATATTTTTAGCTTCTTTATATAAGTCTAAATTAATTATCTTATTAAAAATCTCTCTATCCATCTCTTCTTTTCTATTATTATCTATAGAATTTCTCTTGTCTAAAACAATATTTCTTAATTTCTTCTTTTCTTCTTTATTCATAATTCTTACCCCCTTATATCATTAGCAATTTATCCTTTACCAATGAATCCCTCTATTAAGATAATACATAATTCACTCTGTGAAAGTTCTGCTAGTCAAAACAAGTTTTTAAGCATCACTTTTGGTATAATATCCAAATTAACTTGTTATTTTATACCTCTATTTATATTTACTATATCTCTTAAGATTGAGGCTGCTGCATTTACAGTTCCAGAAGCTCCTCCAATTATGCTAATATCACCTAAGGTATCTGTTGAATAATTAACACCTTTATTTTTATTATCCACAAAATACAGTGGATGTTCCTTATTTAATACCTCTGATCTTACATATGCAGAAATTTTATTATTCTCATTATATACTTTTCCAATCAGCTTAATCTTATTACCTCTAGCTTTTTCTCCTAGAATCTCTTCCTTCTTTACTTTATCTATCCCTTCAATACTTATATCTTTAAGAGATAAATTAGCATCCATTAATACATTAGCTAATATTAATATTTTAGAAGCTGTATCATAGCCCTCTACATCTAACTTATAATTAGATTCTGCAATCCCTAAAGAAATTGCCTTGTTTAATGCATCTTTATATTCAACCTCATTTTCGTACATTTCTGATAGGATATAGTTGCTAGTCCCATTTAATACACCTTCAATAGATAATATTTCAGATCCAGCTATATCATAATTTCCTACATTTATTGAAGGTAAGGCTCCTCCTGTAGTACATCCAACTCCAAGTGCTAATCCATTTTTATCTGCAATAGATTTTAACTTGTTATACTCTAATAATATAGGTCCCTTATTTCCTGTAACTACATTTATATTATTTTCTAAGGCTAGTCTAATATGAGTTAATCCAGGCTCTCCAGTTTCTATATTAGTATTTGTAAGCTCAACTAAAATATCTATATCTCTATTATCTACTATATTATGTATATTAATATCTTCTTTAAAGTCAGAATCTACTAAACTATAATCTCTATCAACTATTTCCTTAATATTTATTCCATCTTTATTATAAATTCCACCATTACTCTTAATTAAATACTTTACCCTTATATCTAAACCTTTTTTCTTTAAGCTATCTTCTTTATCTAATAAAAGCTTTATAAAAGCCTTACTAACTCCCCCAAATCCAATTATCCCTACATCCATAATTCTGCCCCCTTAATCTACTAAAAGGATATTTCTAAATCAAATTCACTATTATTTTCTTTTTACTAGCTTTAATTAACTAAAACACCTTTTAAATAACTTAATTATATCAGAGTTTTCATTGTTCACACAAAGGTTCATTTTACTGTATTCCTACTAAATAAGTTAATAATATCAATTTTTATCTCCTTTTAATTATTCAACTTAAGTATAATTCCTCCAAAAATTAATTTCAAAACATCTATTGACCTAGAGTTAACTCCAAGGAGTATTCTTTATTTGTAATAAAGAACCAATGAACAAATAAAAATACTACTTCATTTCTAATTAATATCATAATTTTGTATTATAAATGCTATTTGGTATAATTAAAGTATAAATAGGGGGTGTAATTTATGACTATAACAGAAGTAAGTAAAATGTTTAATATTTCAGCTGACACCTTAAGATATTACGAAAGAATAGGGTTGATTCCAGCCGTTAATCGTACTCCTGGTGGAATTAGAGATTATACAGAAGAAGATTGTAAATGGGTTGAATATGCTAAATGTATGCGTAATTCTGGAGTTCAAGTTGAAGCCTTAATAGAATATGTTGAGTTATTCCAAAAGGGTGATTCAACTACTGCTGCTAGAAAGCAAATTCTAATTGATCAAAGGGATATCCTACTTAAAAAGACTTTAGAAATGCAAAAAACATTAGAACGTTTAAACTTAAAAATAGAACGATATGAAGAAACACTATTAAAAGCAGAAAATAATTTAATTAATCATTAAATTTTATATTTTAAGATTAAGCTTTCAACTAATATAGCTACATTAAGACTTACTTTGTTTTAAATCAAGCTCTATATTATTTAAAAGCTTTATCTCTTTACTTTGAAATTTCAGTACTAAATATCCATTGCTTTTCTTTTATATCTCTTCCCTTAATAAGAACCTTATTTTCATTGACTTCAACATAGATACCTTTAATATAACTTCTATCTCTTACAAATCCATTTTCAGTACTTGAATCAGGAAGAATAGTATAATGAACTGCTCCTGTATGAATTACAGTAAATGGCTTATTTAAAACAACACTATCTTTAGTTAAATCCCTATGTGTATGAGATGAAAATACTACTACTTCAGGATAATCTGCTAATATTTCTTTTATTTCTTCACTTTGCTGTACTCCAGTCCATGAACTATCTCCAAAATCTAAATGCTGATGTAAAAATACAAATATAGGCTTACCCTTCTCATATTTTTCAGCTAATTTTTCTTTGAACCATTCTATTTGCTCATTAGATATAAATGCTGTTACTGAATTAATAGTTTCTGAGTTTCCATCTTCAGATCCTAAAGATATAAAATGGTAATCATTTATCCACTTATCGTGATAGACCTTTTGCTCTCCTGCGAATTCTAAATACCTATTTATAAAACCTTGAACTAGTTCTTTTGAATTAGTTTCTATTTTATAATCAAAAAACTCATGATTACCTATATTCTTTATAATTGTTTTAGGTAATAAATCCTTATTTTTCTCTAAAATTTTCTCTACAGACTTATATTGCTCATCTAATCCTTGATCTACAACATCGCCATTTAGTATTAAAGCATCCATATTTGGATTTATTGTATATAAATCATTAATAGCTTCTTGAAAATGTTCAATATTTTCATGAACATCTCCAAGTACTGCAAAGGAAAGGTCTGAATTTGATTCGGCTATTACTTTCTTAGTATTTTTAGAAATAGGCCTTGGCTTACTTGCCCATGTAATTGATACTATTACTAGAATAAGTATTCCAACTATACTAATTATCTTTAATCTTTTCACTATATACCCTCCATTAAAACAACCTCAATTAAATCCTTTATTTAAATATCCTTATTAAAAATAATATAAACTTATTATACATATCTTTATTGAAAATAATGTAATTTTATTATACTTCATTTCTATACTAATTATTCTTTTTCATAAAATTTTATTATAGAAAAAAGGTCGCTAACTCATGTTATAAGAGTTAGCGACCTTTATATAAATCGTTCTATATATTAGTCAATATCTAGAATATTTTTAATTTCATTTTTATAAGCATCTGCTTTTGCACCGAAGATAGCTTGAATTCCGTTACCTACTTCAACTACTCCTGCTGCTCCTAAAGCTTTTAATTCATCTTTATTTACATTTGCTTTATCTTTTACTTCTACTCTTAGTCTTGTGATACAAGCATCAACACTAACTATATTTTCTTCTCCACCTAAAGCAGCTAATACAGCTGGTGCATTTTCTTGAATTTCATTTCCTTTTCCAGCTTTTTTTGCTGATTTTTCATTTATATCAGCTTGCGGAATACCTGCTTTTTCTTGGTAATCTGATTTTGAGTAAAGCTTAACTTCTTCTTCACTTTCATCTCTACCAGGAGTTTTTAGGTTAAACTTCTTAATTAAGAATAAGAATAAGAAGTAGTAAACTACTGCATAAACTATACCTACAAGAATTAATCTTATCCAGTTAGTTGGAACTCCTGCTCCTGCTGGTAATAAACCGAATAATGTAAAGTCTATTAAACCACCTGAGAATGTCATACCTATAAATACATTAAGTACATCCATTAACATAAATGATAAACCTGCTAATACACAGTGAACTCCATATAATACTGGTGCAACGAATAAGAATGTAAATTCTAATGGCTCAGTTATACCTGTAAGTAATGCTGTTACTGCTGCTGATGCTAATAATGAACCAACAACTTTTCTCTTAGCTGGAGCTGCTGTGTGATACATAGCTAAAGCTGCTGCTGGAAGACCAAACATCATGAATGGGAATTTACCAGCCATAAATCTTGTTGTTCCTGAAACTATATTTGCCATATCTGCTGATGAAGCTCCAACTAAGCTACTCATACTTGATAATTGAGCAAAGTAAGCTGTGTTAGCACCTGCAACTGTTTGCCATGCACCATCAACTAATATTTGTCCTTCAACAAATGATCCATACCAGAATGGAGTATAGAATACGTGGTGTAATCCAAATGGAATTAATGCTCTTTCAATAACTCCATAGAAGAATGTTCCTATTGCACCTGCATTTCTAACTAATTCTGAAAGTACTCCGATACCATTTTGAACTACTGGCCAAGCGAATGCTAATAAAGCACCAACTACTGCCATTGCTAAAGAAGTTACTATTGGAACAAATCTTGATCCTGAGAAGAATCCAATAACTTGTGGTAATTGTATTGTATGATATTTATTGTGTAATATTGCTGTAACTATACCTGTAATAATTCCACCAAAAACTGACATATTTAATGTAAATATACCTAAGTTAGTAGTAACGTAAGTTCCATATTCTCCAACTGAATCTGGAGTAACAACACCTAATTGAGTTAATCCTAATGCTAGCATTGAAGATATAACTTGGTTCATAACTATGAAACCAAATATTGAAGCTAAACCTGCAGTTCCCTTATCTTTTTTAGCAAGTCCAACCGCAACTCCTACTGCAAATAGTAAAGGTAGGTTTCCAAATATAATATCCCCTACATTTTTCATTATTGTTAATATAGCAGTAACAACTGGAATATTAACAAAAGCAATTAATGGTTGATAAACCGCTGGTGGGTTAGATAAGCCTGAAATTCCTAGTAAAGCTCCACCAACTCCTAATAATATACCTGCAATTGGTAGTGCAGCTATTGGAAGCATTATTGCTTTACCAATTCTTTGTAATTGTTGTAACATTTATAATTCCTCCTTTAATATAAATTTGTATAAATGAATTAAAAAATAAATACCTCAGTAGAATGTTCCTATCCAGACATATTATTTACATTTTCTCTAAAAGTTATTATAAAAAAGCCTTAAAAAAATAAAAAAAGGACCAAAACTTATAGATATAGCTATATCTATAATATTTTTAGTCCTTGCCTGCTTTACCAGTAACACACTACTTTTTAAATTATGTATTTATCATATCATAATAGAATTTAAATGTAAATGTTTTTTTGAAAATATTTTTAAAATAAGGCCTAAATTTTAGTAATTACTATGAAATAAATTTAATTTAATTAACTTTTATTTATAGAATTTAACTTATTACTATATTCTTATGTCCCTATTTGAAAACCAACCTAAAATAATTATTTGATTTGTATTTTTGAAACAGTTTTTTGCATAAATTATCAAATATTACTATAGATTTTTTATAAAAATGCATATATAATAAAATTAATATTCAAAAAACAACAAAATTCGAAAGGATTCGATAACAATGGCATTGATAGGAATACTAATAATTATAGTAGGATTCGCACTTAAATTTAATACAATTGCAGTAGTAATTGTTTCTGGTATTACAACTGGACTAATTGCTGATATGAGCATTTCTGAAATACTTACAACTTTAGGTGAAACTTTTGTACAAAAAAGAGAAATGAGCTTATTCCTTTTAACATTACCAGTAATAGGTTTGTGTGAAAGATATGGATTAAAAGAAAAAGCAATTATGTTAATAGAAAAAGTAAAGGGGTTATCAACTGGTAAACTTATATCTGGATATTTATTTATTAGAGAAGTTGCAGCTGCTATGGCAGTTAAACTTGGTGGTCATCCTCAATTTGTTAGACCACTTATTAACCCAATGGCTCAAGGAGCTGCTATTTCGAAATATGGCAAGCTTGACGAAGAAGACGAAGATTTAATTAAAGCTAATTCAGCAGCAGCTGATAACTATGGTAACTTCTTTGGTCAAAATGTTTTCTTAGCAAACTCAGGTGTTTTACTTATTGCAGGTACTTTAGAAACTCTTGGATATAGTAATATTGATACATTGCAAATTGCTAAAGCTTCAATTCCAGTGGCTATAATAGCATTTATATTAGGTGTTATTCAAAATTATTTATTAGATAAAAAACTTTCTAAAAAATATAAAAATAGGTAGGACGATATATGGATATTAAGGCATTTTCAAATATACTATTAGAAATATTCTACATTATGGTTGGTTTATTCTTTATACTTACTATGATGTTTACTTTAAAAGATAAAAATCATAAAACTAAATATGGTACTGCATCATTCTGGGGAATACTTGGTGTTATATTTATACTCGGGGAATTTATTCCTGCAGTTGTATCTGGTTTACTTATTGTAATAATAGGTGTTTTAGCTGCCTTTAACCAAATTAATATGGGCACTCTAAAACAATTAGATAGTACTTTTGCAAACTTAAAAGCAAATAAAATTGGAATAAAAATCTTTATTCCTTCATTAATAATTGCTTTAGTCGCATTACTTATTGCCCAATTTACACCAATTTCTGGTGTTGCTGCTGTAGGTATTGCTGCAATAATAGCTCTAATAGCTACATTTATGATTACAAAAGCTAAACCTAGTGAATTCTTAGAAGATAGTAATAGAATGTTCCAATCCGTTGGATCTACTGCAATATTGCCTCAATTACTTGCTGCTCTTGGTGCATTATTCACAGCTGCTGGGGTTGGTGATATTATATCTAATATGATTTCAAGCGTTATTCCAGAAGGTAATGTATTAATAGGAATAACTGCTTACTGCGTTGGAATGGCTTTATTCACTGCTATTATGGGTAATGCTTTTGCTGCATTTTCAGTTATTACTGTTGGTATTGGAGTTCCTTTTGTTTTTGCTCAAGGTGGAGACCCAATAATTGCTTCTGCCCTAGCAATGACTGCTGGATTCTGTGGAACTTTGTTAACTCCAATGGCAGCTAACTTTAATGTATTGCCAGTAGCTTTATTAGAAACAAAGGATAAGAATGCAGTTATAAAGGCACAAGCAGTATTTGCAATAACTTTACTTGCAATTCATATACCATTAATGTACTTCTTAGCATTTTAGTACATAAAGGAGGATTATAGATGAAAATATTAATTACAGGATTTGATCCATTCGGTGGAGAAAATATAAATCCAGCTTTAGAGGCTGTAAAGAAATTACCTGATACTATTTTAGGACAAGAAGTTATAAAAATAGAAATACCAACTGTATTTAGAAAATCGCTAGAAAAAATTGAAGAAAATATAGAAAAACATAATCCAGACGTAGTAATATCTGTAGGTCAAGCTGGTGGAAGATTCGGAGTAACACCTGAAAGAGTTGCTATTAATATGGATGATGCAAGAATTAAAGATAATGAAGGTAATCAACCTATCGATATATCAATATATGAAGATGGTGAAGCTGCATATTTCTCTAATCTACCTATAAAGGCTATGGTTAAGGAAATGACTGATAATGGTATTCCAGCTTCAGTTTCAAATAGTGCTGGTACATTTGTATGTAACCATGTTATGTATGGAATTCTATACTTAGTAGATAAAAAGTATCCAAATATAAGAGGTGGATTTATACACGTTCCTTATATTCCATCTCAAGTAACTACAAAGCCTAACACTCCATCTATGTCTATAGATGATATATCAAAAGGATTAGAACTTAGCATAAAAGCTATCATAGAAAATTCATCAGATATAAAAACTGTAGGTGGAACTATCTGCTAATGACTAAAAAAGCAAATATTTTTGTCTATGGCAGTTTAAGAGAAGGCTTCTTTAACTATGATATTTATTTAAAGGGAAAGATTAAGTCTATAAGACCTGCTGAAATAACTGGCTTTGATTTATATCATATGCCTTATAAAGGTTATCCAGCAGTATTTCCTGGAAATAATACTGTAGTTGGTGAAGTAGTTGAACTTGAAAATTACGATTCAACATTAAAAGCCATGGATGAAATGGAAGGTTTCTTAGGTGAAGGAAACCCAAATAATGAATACTCAAGAAAACTTGTAAAAGTTAAATTAACTGATGATGAAAGCTATGAAGATTGTTATTCTTATTTTTATAATAGGGATATAGATCCAAAATTCCAAAATGAGGCCATATATATTGAAAATGGCGATTGGAAGGACTACATGCTAAATTCAAAGTAATGAAAGAATTAAATAATGAAATAATGAATGTATTTAGGAGCTTTGCTATGCAAAGCTCCTAACTCATACAGATACTCATATAATTAAAATCTATAAAGATTTTAATTATATATATCTTAATTTTTTCATTCTTTAATTCTTTAATCAATAAAATGCTTCACATTTTAAAAGTCTTCCTCATCATCTTCTATATGTCTTTGTCTTTCTCTTTCTTTTTCTCTATCATATTTTTTAAGAGCATATAGTACTCCTTCTTCTACAGCTGTTCTTATTATATAGAATAATATAACAAAGAAAATTATTATTCCTATTATCCCAAAGCTTCCTAGCATCCTTTTTCCCCTTATAATGTTTTTATAAATTCATTGCATTCTTTTCTCTTTGTGAATATGTATATTTCTTTGTCTTTTTGTTCTTCAATAATCTTATAAAATTTATCTCTATGTTCTCTATTAAAATTCCATATCCATTTAATAAATTCTAAATCAAATCTTTCTGGACATCCATCTGCCATATCTGGACGAACCTTCCCATAGCTAGATAAAACTCTCTTTATTACTCCAAATAAAGAAGTTCTTCTTGGATAATCTAAATATATTATAGTGTCACACCTTTTAATTCTCTCTTCTAGGGTTCTATCATAATTTCCATCTATAATCCACTTATCCTTCTCTAATTCTTTCATAAGTAATATATTAAATTCTTCTCTAGGTATGTTTATCCAGCCTTCTTTCCAAAATAACTTGTCTAGATGCACTACTGGCAAATCAGTTTTTTTAGATAAAATCCTTGATAATGTGGATTTACCACTTCCCCCACATCCTATAATTATAACTCTTTCCATACTTAAGTCTCCTTTGTATTTATAAATACTATTTAGGTGCCTTAGTCATTTACTTCAGTGTAATATTTATATAAGTCATTATTTATAAGAATTTGAGACAACATTTCCAGCATTCGATATACTATTCCCATTATTATTGCCACAGTATATTCCCTTTTTTATAGGTGCAAGTAAAAATCCAGCTACAATTCCACCTAAAAGGCATATTAGTCCAAATGATATCTTCTCATTATTTTTCATACTAATTCCCCCATTTAATAAGTTTATTTTAATTATATCATATCAATATAC
>NZ_JAWGSV010000117.1:0-9674 GCF_032552055.1 Clostridium sp.
TCCTATCCCTCCTTTATAAAGAGTACTTAATATTATATCACTCCCCTTTGTACTATACACCCTAGAAACATAAAAAATCGGAAATAAAAAGTACCCAAATGTATTATCTGGGTACTAACTTTTTCTTTTTAATTATGGAAAGTAGCTTTTAAAAGGATACTACTAAGAACCTTTCTCTTTATTAATATAGTTATTATAAAGACATTTATTATTTCACTTTATTTTCCTCTTTCTTTATGTTGCAAACCTTATTTAAAAATAAAAAAGAGTTTTAAGATACACTTAAAACTCTTAACACTCTTAAACTATCTTCTTTGTTGTTCTTTTTTAGCTCTTCTACAAGATACGCATCTTGTTGGCTCGTTGTCGAATCCTTTTTCCTTGTAGAATTCTTGTTCTCCTACTGTAAATACGAATTCGTTTCCGCAATCTCTACATACTATTGTCTTATCTGTCATAAATATTTCCTCCTAGAATTAAAGATTTTAAATTGATAATAACCTCTAATTTACGAGAAATTATTTACCTAAATGAAACCTATTTTTTGTTAGCTTTTCGCTACCAATTCATATTAACATATTATAAAATTAATTGCAAGACTTTTTTCTTATTTTTAACTTTTATTTTTGACGAATTTTTGAGGAATTAGATAAAAACCTTTTATTTAGGAGCTTGCACCAATGTTGCAGGATTTCTACTTTGTATCCAAAGTTCACCTGGTCCTTGGAATTTACATACAAGACCTTCTCCACCAGCTATTGAACTTAATACTCCTGACATAAACTCTACATTATATTTCATTCTACTGTCCCAAAGTACCATATGATTACTATCTACTATATATGTTTCTCCTGGCTGTAGTTCTTTTTTAAGTATTGCTCCATAGGAACTAATAACTAAGGTTCCTACTCCTGAGGCTTGCATTTGAATTAAACCTTCTCCTGAGAACATTCCCCCTATCCCACCTGATTTAGTATTTATTTCTATCCCTGAAGTTGATGCTAGAAATGTAGATCTACCAAGTCTATAGGCAATACTTCCATCCATTTCTACTAATTGAATATCTCCTAAGAATTGAGGTGCTAAAAGCAGTTCCCCATCATCTTTAGCTCTAAACTTCTGAATAAACATTCCTTCACCAGAAAACATTCTTCCTAAAGTTTTTCCTAGTCCTCCAGTTTTAGCCTTTACATCAAATACTGGACTCATTGAAACCATAGCACCAGATTCTACTGTGTACTCTTCTCCCCTAGTTGCATTAATTTTCAGCACTTTATTACTGTCACTACATAATAATTCGAAGTTATTTCCCATTATTACTCTTCCTCCTTACATTTTATATATTTTTATTTAAAACTATTCATTAAATCCATTATATAGTCCCTTAATATCTAAATTTACCTTTTTAGCAATTATATTTATAACCATCTCTTCTAAAGCAGAAAGACTCGCTATAAAACATATAATTAATATACTCATATTAAATCCTAATAGTATATAGAATAGAGGTAATAGAAATAGAGGCACTTAAATGTTTCATAATTCTCTTCATTCTTTATCTTATTAAATGACTCGTAATTAAAAGTATTATCATAATAATTAATTATTGTACTTAATGCAGTTCCATGAGTTCCTATAACTATATTTCCCTTATGACTTTCGCTTAAAATATTCAGTAGTGATTTAATATTCCTATCTTGTACTTCCTTTAAACACTCACCATCTTCTAGTTTAAAAAGGAAATCACTCCATTGCTTCTTAGTAAATCCATTAAAATCTTCTATCCATTCATTACATATCTTTCTTTCTCTTAAATCTTCAACTACTTCAACATCTAAATTCATTATAGAAGAAAGATTACTTATTGTATCAACTGCTCTTTTATATGGACTAGAATATATTTTAGTTATATCTTTAGATTTTAAATATTTAGATACCTTTATGCTATCTTTTATTCCTTCCTCAGTTAAAGGTCTTAATAATTCATCTTTTATAGAAAAGTCTGGTGTAGCATGTCTTACAAAATAAACATTATTCATAAATCTTTATTAATCCTTCTTACTTTCAAAATTTATAGTACTCTTAATTTCCTAATCTAAAGCTCTATTAAAATCTTAGTCTCTTCTTGAGTTTCTAAATTCTTTTCTTTATATATAAGTTTTATTTCTGACGCATCATCAGGCAATGGAGGTGTTACTATAAATCGATGATATTTATGACCATCTCCACCTGATCCACTATCCATTCTACAATTATATTTTTCAGAAATATAAATTTCAGGATGAACATTCAAATAATCCTCTTCACTACTAAAATTCCATTCAATACTTATATTTATAACGCTAGCATTACTATATTGTTGCATACTAGTTACTGATAAAATCTTATTATCTTTCTCAACAGAACTTAAAATAGAAATATTTTTTCTAAATTCTTCTGGCTCAATTATTGGAATATACTCATTTTCATGATAAATCATAGAAAATATAGAAGATAATAAGTCTTCATAAATATCATACTTTTTAGCCCAGTTATTTATATACTCCATCTTAGGAAATCCAGGATTATTATCTGATACCTTCTTACGCTTATCTATTAACTCACATATTTGCTCATCTATATTTTTAATTTCCTCATTATAATCATTAGTTGGTGGAGTAAATTTCATTCTTCTCATAACGCACCTCACTTAAACTTTTACTTATTTTATCCCATGGCTCCCCTTGCTAATACTCATCTCTTCTCAAAGTGAAGCTAAGCACTGCTCCTAGCCTGGATTAGTTCTTCTAAGAATCACTTTATCAATGTTCCTTGATGGAAAACCATCTTCCATTTGTCATCTATTAGCTTCCATATTGAACTGCGAATAGAACTTTTTGTAGCATTATCCTCTTTATATATTTTATCCACTTTATATGTTGCTAAAGCATATCCTTCTGTTAATTCAGCACAAGTAAAATTCATAATATTAAAGGATACATTTTCTTCAAAAAAAGTATCATTAGGATTATATTTATAAATTTCTCCTGAACTGCAAAACTCAATAAAATCCTCTGACAATAACTCTTTTAACTTATCAGCTGATTTTCTAACTATTGGGTCTAATAGTTGCTTCTCTAAATTTAATATTGTCTCTTCCATTAGTCTATCTCCCTTTATAATATAATCTTCTAATTACTACTATCTAATTAGCTTTTATATTATTTTTATCTAATTTAACTTCATTTTCATTTCTATTAAAAAATTTTGCTAAGCACTTTTTTAACCTTATTTCTATCCTAAACTTTATTATTTACAGTTATATTCTCTACTTTTATAGACTTATTAATATAATTCTCATTCTTACATTGATTTAATTTTTCTTAAAATAAGTTTCTGTACCATTGTTAACAATATACGAATCTTTTGGTGCTTGATTTAAAATTAAAAGTATATTAAAACAATCTACAGAGGAACCTATAGCATTAATTACACATAAAGCAATTGTGAATCCATTTAAAAGCCCCAATAATTTCAAGATAAAAGGTAATACAATTGATAACAAAATAAATGGCATAATAGAAATAATAATATATCTACTTTTCTTAATTATTTCTGTAGTGTAGACAAATGAAAATACTACATTAATCCCCCAATATACTTTATCTGATTCAATCCATTCGGTATAAAACTTGCATGGATAAACTCATGAATTATCATGAATAATATAAAAATACCAATATATAATAATGAAAACAAATCTAACTTAATACTAATACTAAAGGTATCTCCATTTATAATATTCTTTATATCTGGGTACAAATATAGTGAAATTGTAATGGCTATTATTGCATTAATAATCATTAGTGGAAATGAAAATAGAATTGTTTTACTTATACTAGAGGGTTCTTTAAGTCTTGTCCATCCGTCTAAAATTAACTTTTCACTAATTTTCTTATCTGTAGAAGGTAAGTTTTTTATATATTTCATTTATAGTAATCCTTTCTAGACATTAATCTCTTTATACCTAATTAATATATCCCTTATTACTCTTAATGTAGTTTATATTTCTAATAACAAACCTTATAAATAATATAAGTGATATTACAGTAACTATTACTCCTACTATGAAATAATATTTAATATCAGCATTACTAATAGTTTCTGTTTGCTCATTTAAAGTTCCCATAAAATATGAAAATGAAAGCATTATTCCAGCAATGAAATTATTGATAAAGTGAAGAGTCATAGATGCCAAAATATTTTCATACTTCCTATATAACAAACAACAAGCAACACCAAAGACAGCAGCTCCAGCTATTCCAAAAATATCATGACCAATTGCAAATATTATAGATGATATAATTGCAGAGACAAAAAAGTTGAACTTCTTTGATAATCTTACAAATAAAATTCTTCTAAATACTATTTCTTCTAACAAAGGAGCAAGTATAACAATTGAAACTAAGAATAAAATAAGTTGAATTAAATTACTTGGATTACCAGTTGTATCATTTGCAATAGATACTGCTCTTTTTAAATCTATACTCGCCATAAAGGCTGTACTTAAGTAAGAAAGGCCAATTGATAATAAAATTTGAGTTATTACTACTTCTATCATTTCCTTTAAATTAAATTTATGCCTATAATCATTGTATCTTTCTAACATTAGACCAATATTTATCTTCCCAGACTTAACTAAGACTACAAGTATTGATAAAGGTACTAAAAATCCAAAAGTTGTATCACTTAAATCTGATTTGATATTAAGCAACTCTAATATAATAGTTAAAATTAATATAAATACAAAAGGCGTAAGAAACCATATTAATAAAGCCTTCCAAATTTTAATTTCCTTCATAATTATGTATTACTCCTTAAGATTATTCTTTTCTCGCAAATGCAATACAATTATATACTAAATACCCATATAATAACATAACAATTTCATAATATATAAAAATAACTGTATAATATTGATACAAAATCATTATTTATACAGTCATTTAACTTCATTATTTATAAACAGAATTTACTTTCTTAATAAATATTTTAAAATAAAGCTTTAAATTTATAAACTTACTTTTAATGCTCTTTCTTTCAGGGCTTTAACTTTTAAATCCCTAACTTTCAATAATATTTACGTTTCTTTTAAAGGAATAATATGTTCCTGCAAAATAGCATATATATACGATAATCATCAAAGTAATTCCAAATGCCACACTTAAAATGCTACGCTCCTAGATTTATTCTTCCACCTTTTTACATTTCTAACTTCCAGTACTCTCATATCTACTCATTCCTATAAGCCAAATTCTATAAGCAACAAACATAGACCCAATAGCTACAACAATAGTTAATAAAATTCCACTAACAAAGTTTCCCTTACCTAAAAAATAAGCACTTGGGAAATATCCTGTAAAAGCAAAAGGTATTATAAAAGTTAATATTCCCTTAATCCAGCCAGGATAAATAGTAGTTGGATACTTAACAAAAGTACTTAACTGATATACCATAAAAAGATAGCTTTGAGCAAACTTAACCCAAAATGCTAATGAAGTAACTGCTAGCTTTATTGCTGTATAAATAAAACTTGCAAAAATAATAACTACTATTAATAAAATCACCTTTAAGGCATTAACTTCAATACCAAGTTTTGTCCATGAAATTATTAAAATAATAGTTCCAATAATTATTTCCCCAAATCCATCTGGTTGAAACTTTTCTACTATAACTTGAAATAATGGATTTAATGGCCTTACTAAATATTTATCAAATTTACCTTCTACAATAGTCTGCCAACTAAATATCCAAAGCTGATCTGTAAATACGTGGTCTATCCCTCTTGGTATTTGTGCAAATCCATATATAAATAGTATTTCATAAAAACTCCACCCCTGAAGACTTGGTATAGTATTAAATATTAATCCAATAAAAATAACCCCTACACTTTGTACAAAGAAAAATCCTATAAGTCCTAAAATAAAATCTGCTCTATACTCTATTAAGGTTTTGATATACTGCTGTAAAAACTTTAAATATAACTTAAAATACCTCTTCATATATCCTAACCTCCTAAAATAGTTAAGTTCTTAATTAGAGATTTCCACATGAACTTACTTACTACCATAAGTATAACTATCCAAAATAATTGTAATCCTAAAGCCCACAAAATTTTGCTTCCATTAATCTTACCTAAATAAATCATGGTAGGTGTATATATCGAAGAACTAAAAGGTAAAAGCTTTGTTATTGCCTGCGCCCATCCTGGGAAAAATGCTATTGGAATTAACATTCCTGATAGTAAATTCACTACTGATTGCATTATTTGTGATAAGCCCCACATATTCGTTATCTTAAAGGATATCAATCCAAATATATAACTGTAATAGAAGTTTATAAAAATTCCCATTATAACACTAAGAAGATATATTAATATTCCCCCAAGACTTAGATACCCAAAAAACTTATAAAATAGGAAGGTAGTTATAGAAAATCCTCCTATAAATATGACCATGAAATTATAAAAAACATTCCCTAAGCCTTGAAAAAACATTCTTCTTTCATAATTTAATGGTCTTACTAAATTTATTGCTATAGAACCATCCTTTACTTCTCTTGAAATATCATGACTTATATCTACACTTATCATTATTGAAGTTATAAATGATATAAAAATGTAAATTATCATTTCATTAAAACCAAATCCATTTAAAATATCTCCATCAGCACTTCCATATATGGCTTTCCATAAATAATAAGTTACAGCTAACATAAAGAAATCACCAATCATAAATATAATTACATTAGCCTTATAGGAAATCAGTCTTTGAAATACATTTCTTGTGAAAGGAAGGTAAGGCCTTATCCCCTTAATTTCTCTCATATTAAACCTCATTCCTATACATCTTCTTAATAATATCCTCAATTCCTGTTTCCTTAACTACAAAATCAATAACACTGAAGTCCTTCATAACCCTTCCTATAACATCTGCTGAAGATAATTTATTCTTATTAAAGGTAATATATAATTTCTCCTCTTTAAACTCAATATTAGAATCATCATCTTTTATATCCTTAAATATATTGAAGTTTTCTAAATCTACCTCTTCTTTTACTAGAATTTCAGCTATAGTTAAATAACAATATTTTTCTTTAAATACTTGAAGATCACCATCATATATTTTTCTACCCTTATCAATTATGATTATCCTACTACAAAGCTCCTCAATATCATTTAAATCATGAGTAGTTAATATAATAGTTGTCCCATATTTTTCATTAATCTCTTTTATAGCTTTACGAACCTTCTCCTTTACAACAACATCTAAACCTATTGTTGGCTCGTCTAAGTATATAACCTTAGGATTATGAATAAGTGCTGCTGCTAAATCTGCCCTCATCCTCTGACCTAAAGATAGGGTTCTAACTGGACTTAAAAAGAACTCTTCTAAACCTAATACTTCTTTTAAAAATTCCATTCTCTCTTCAAAATCTTCCTCACTAACTTCATAAATATCCTTTAATAAAGTGAAGGTTTCTGATATAGGAAGATCCCACCACAGCTGAGTCTTTTGTCCAAAGACAACCCCTATATTTTTCGCATTCTCTTCTCTATTTTCATAGGGTATTAATCCATTAACCGTTACTGTCCCACTACTTGGGGTTAAAATTCCAGTCATCATCTTTATAGTTGTTGATTTTCCCGCACCATTTGCACCTATGTATCCAACTATCTCCCCATCATTAATTTCAAAATCAATAGAGTCCACTGCTTTTTTTATAGTGTATTGCGTTGAAAAAAATGACTTAATTGCACCTTTAAACCCTGGATACTTCTTGCTCATCTTAAATTCCTTACTTAAACTTTCTACCCTTATCATATTTGTAGTTCCTTCCATCTATTATTTATTAGAAGTGCTCTATTTTACGATGGATGCATCCTCTTCTATAATAACTCTATAGTATTCAATTTAATCTTTCAATAAAACTACACAATATTAAACTTGAGAAATATAATGGAAAAGCATATGTTTTAAATCATTTTTTTCTATATTATTTCACACTTTCATACTAAATTTACTGATCGAAATTATATTTTTTAGGGTCAAAATATAATAACTACTTCAAGGAATTTTAAAGCATATTAATTTTTATTTCTTCAAAACTTTCTCCTAGAACATTTTCTATTGATTTATATATATCATTAGTATTTTTCATATCATCTAATAGGTTAATTATAAAATTATCCCCACCTTGATCAAGCATATATTTTAGTAGATATTTAGAATATCTATAGTAGTTTGCAGCATTACCCTTGTTAAAATTAGAGTCATCTGTGACGTCTCCAACAGAAGGAACTATATTAAATTCATTTACTTCAGGTCCATAATATACTTCTTCTAGATATGTGGATAAGCCTTCGGTAAACCATTTAGGAAATTCAGTTATACTTCGTGATTCATCTTTTAACTCTAGCTCCAAAGCATAGTGTACATACTCATGAAAAATTACACCTTTATATTCATTAAGTGAATTGGATTTTGATATTGACTGAAGAACTATGTTTCCTGTAAGCTGGTCGAAATAAGCAACAGTATCATTACCAATATAGCTATTTATTTTATTTATCTCATTTACTATAATAATATTCACTTCCGTATCTTTATATTTCCTTAGATATTTTCCAAGTTCATTAGTATTAGCAGAAGATATTACTTCTTTGATAATTTCTATGCTTTCTGAATAATCTCCTACTCCATGATAAATATTTAAGTTATCTTCAGTAATAACATTATAACCCTCTGTAATATTATTACTATTTTGAATAAAGGTATCTTTAACAATTTCTTCTTTTTCTTCATTGCTCTCAGATTGAATTAATGCTAGTTTTTTATCTAATAAATCTTCGCCATCCTTAATACTATTAAAAAGTGTTTTATTAAAGTTATTAACATTAAAAAGTGGGAAAATAAATATTAAACTTGAAAGAATAATAGCACCTGCTGATCTTCCACCAAAATATTTGAAATTAATTCTTTTACTTATAAGTTGATAAATTCCCAAAGAAGCTATTGTAAGGCATATTAGGAATAACACAACTCCCATCCATTCATGGTAGTTCATAAAAAACATAATAAAAATATCTATGATACCTAAGATCGACATAATTATGTATAAACTTATAGTAACAAAAAATTGGATTACTTTTTCTTTCATGATATTACCTCCCTTAATCATAACTAATAATCTATTTATGATAGATATATCGCTATTCTATTTATCTTAATAAACCACTAACTTGCATAATAATACTATCACGAATTAATCATAACATATTTTCCCAAAACCTTGCTGTTCGATTTTAAAAGAACATTTTTGTTAATTACTTACAAATATTTTCATATTACGTAATATTTTAAATTGCGAACTAAAAAATACCGTATATTCTTTTTAAATAGTACGGTATTTTGACTAATTTAATATTTAATTTTATCTTCGTAATAGCTTACGAATTTAATTTTTCTTTAAATCCTACAAAAAGCAAGCATATCCAACCTAAAATCAGGCAAAAACTCGTTATGATTAGAAATGTAAAAACAGTAATAATTAAATTAGGGTCCTCAAAAAAATAATATCTTATTAATAAATTTATGATAACGGAAGCAATACACGCTATAGCAAGCGGTGTTTTG
>NZ_JAWGSV010000118.1:0-9451 GCF_032552055.1 Clostridium sp.
CTTATATACTTTTAAAGTTTTATGAGGTATAATATAATTAATTTAAGAAACCTTGTATAGAATTAAAAATTTAAGAAATACTATAACTAGGAAACTATTAACTAAATATAAGTAAGGAGGTGGAGCTGCAATTTGCAGTGATTGTATGAATAATAACTTAGATCAAACAATGCAGTTTAATTTAAGCATCAACAAAGGAGATTTGACTAAATCAATATTAACAGATGTTTATAATGCGTTACAAGAAAAAGGTTATAATCCAGTAAACCAACTAGTTGGATATCTTATTTCAGGTGATCCTTCTTACATTACAAGCTACAACGGAGCAAGAGCTTTACTAAGAAAACTTGAAAGAGACGAAATTCTTGAGGAAGTTATAAAATCTTATTTAGAAATAAAATAAAGAGTGCCCGTTAATTCGGGCACTCTTTGTGTTTAAGGAGATAAAATGAGGATATTAGGTTTAGATATCGGCTCAAAGACAATAGGAGTTGCTATAAGTGATCCATTAGGATGGACTGCACAAGGGATTACTACTATAAGAAGAAGTAAGAAAGAAAAGGATCTTGAGGATATAAAAAAGATCTGTACTGAATATTCTGTAGAAACAATAGTAATTGGTCTTCCTAAAAATATGAATGGAACTATAGGAGAATCTGGAGAAAAGGTTCAAGAGTTTTCAGAGCTTATAAAGGAATACACTGGAATTAAGGTTGAAATGTGGGATGAGAGACTTACTACAGTAGCTGCTCATAAAGCTATGTTAGAGGCTGATTTATCAAGAGGAAAGAGAAAAAAAATAGTAGATAAAATTGCAGCAATTTACATACTTCAAGGTTATTTAGATAGACTAAGTAATAAATGATTTTTGAGTTTCAATTGAAAATTATTATTGACAAGTTTAAAGGTAAAAATTACAATTATAAAAAAGGAGTTTATTTTATGGATAAAGATTTAAAGCAATTAGAATTATATGATGAAGATGGAAAGTTAGTAAAATTAAATGTAGTAGCATTTTTTGATATAGTTAACCCAGAGACTGAAGAAAAGAGTGAGTATGTTATAGTTTATGACAATGATTATACTGAAGAAGATGTCTTTGCGTTAAAGGTAGGAGTAGATGAAGATGGAGATGATTTACTTATACCTATAGATGATGAAGTAGAACTTGCAGCAGTGCAAGAAGCATATGATACTATTTTTTCAGAAGAATAGTAAATAAAAAAGTAAAGAAAGGGGTGTTGAGTGTGGAACACTCAAGTAGTGTAGATTTTAATGTTTTAAAGGAAGACTTAAAACAAAAAGGATATAAATTGACGCCTCAAAGAAGAGCCATAGTAGATACTATTATTGAAAAGGAAGGCGAGCATTTAACTGCAGAAGAAATATATGATGAGGTAAAGAAAAATTGCCCAGAGATAGGTTTAGCAACTGTATATAGAACTATAATCTTATTAGAAGAGCTAGGAGTTATATGCAAGCTTGATTTAAATGATGGTTGTAGTAGATATGAACTAGTTCGTAAAGATGAAGGGCATAGGCATCATCACTTAGTTTGTAATGAGTGCAAATGTGTAATAGAAGTGCAAGATGACCTTTTAGATGAATTAGAGGAAGAGGTTGAAAGATCTCATGGGTTTAAGATATTAGATCATAGCGTTAAATTCTTTGGTATTTGTAGAAAGTGTCAAAGTAAAATGGAATTAAAAGAAAATTAATAGGATGAAAGAGGATGCTTTGTTTGAAAGCAATCCCTTGAATTACATATTTTAGAAGAAGGAGGGGGCATATTGAAAAACGAGAAGGCAAAGGTTAGAATTATTCCTTTAGGTGGGATTAATGAAATAGGTAAGAATATAACTGCGATAGAATATAAAGAAGATATAATAGTTATTGATTGCGGACTTAAATTCCCAGATGAAGATATGTTCGGTATAGATTTAGTTATACCAGATATAAGTTATTTATTAAAAAATAAAGAAAAGATTAGAGGGATATTTTTAACTCACGGTCATGAGGACCATATAGGGGCATTACCTTATGTATTAAGACAATTAAATGTACCTGTATATGGAACAAAACTTACTCTTGGAATAGTTGAGACAAAGCTTAAGGAGCATGGACTTTTAGGTTCAACAGAGCTTGTTAGAGTAAAACCAAGAGATGTAATAAAATTAAATTCAGTATCTGTAGAATTTATAAAAACAAACCATTCAATAGCAGATTCTGTTGCAATTGCAATTCATACTCCACTTGGAGTAGTACTACACACAGGTGACTTTAAAATAGATTATACACCTATTGATGGAGAGCCAATGGATTTTGCAAGATTTGCAGAAATAGGAAAGAAGGGTGTATTAGCTATGCTGGCTGACTCAACAAATGTTGAAAAGCCTGGATATACTTTATCTGAAAGAGTTGTAGGTGAAAGTTTTGCAAGACTTTTTGCAAAAGCAAAAGGAAGAGTGATTGTTGCAACATTTGCATCTAATGTTCATAGAATACAGCAAATTATAGATGCTGCAAGTATGCATGGAAGAAAAGTTGCTGTATCAGGAAGAAGTATGGAAAATATAGTTGCTGTAGCTGCTGAGCTTGGATATTTAGAATTTGAAAAAGATATACTAGTGGGTATAGATCAAATTAATAAATATAATAATGATCAAGTTGTTATAATAACTACAGGTAGTCAAGGTGAGCCTATGTCAGCGCTTGCTAGAATGGCAAACTCTGAACATAGAAAGGTAAATATTGTAGAAGGTGACACTGTAATTATTTCTGCTACGCCTATTCCTGGAAATGAAAAATTAGTTTCCAAAGTAATTAATAGATTATTCCAAAAGGGTGCAGAAGTAATTTACAAATCATTAGCTGAAATTCACGTTTCTGGGCATGCTTGTCAAGAAGAATTAAAGCTTATGCAATGTTTAGTTAAACCAAAGTTCTTTATTCCAGTTCACGGGGAATATAGACATTTAAAACAACATGGTGAACTTGCTATATCTTTAGGAATGCCAGAAGGAAATGTATTAATACCTGAAAATGGTGGAGTTATTGAAGTTAATAGAAATAATATTAGAAGAAATGGAACAGTAACTTCTGGACAGGTATTCGTTGATGGCTTAGGAGTTGGAGATGTTGGAAATATAGTATTAAGAGATAGAAAACATTTATCACAAGATGGTATATTAACAGTAGTTGTAACTTTATCTAAGGAAAATAATTCAATTATTGCAGGGCCAGATATTATTTCTAGAGGATTTGTATATGTTAGAGAATCGGAAGGATTAATGGACGAGGCTAAAGAAATAGTTAAACAAACACTAAGAGAATGTGAAGAAAACAATATTACTGATTGGGCTAGCTTAAAGTCTAAAGTTAGAGATGATCTTAGAGTATATTTATATGAAAAGACAAAGAGAAAGCCGATGATTCTACCGATTATAATGGAAATATAATCTTTTAGGTTGACATTTCTTTATAATAATCTTAGAATAAATATAGTTTTAATAAATCATTAGAAAATTGGATGCCTAGGTATCCAATTTTATTTTGGAAAAAATAATTTATAGGTTTACATTGATGAAGAAACCTTATTGGAGGAAATTTAATGAATTTAAGTAGTAGAGAAGATATTAGAAATATTGCCATAATAGCGCACGTTGACCACGGTAAAACTACCTTAGTTGATGCTTTATTAAGAGGTAGTCATATTTTTAGAACAAACGAAAAAGTTGAAGAAAGAGTAATGGACTCAAATGATTTAGAAAAAGAAAGAGGAATCACTATTCTTTCTAAGAATACAGCTCTTATGTATAATGATGTTAAGATTAACGTTGTTGATACTCCAGGACATGCTGATTTCGGTGGAGAAGTTGAACGTGTTCTTAAGATGGTTGACTCAGTATTATTAGTAGTTGACTCATATGAAGGACCAATGCCACAAACAAAGTTCGTTTTAAAGAAAGCTTTAGAGTTAGGTCTTAAACCTATAGTTGTTATAAATAAAATAGACAAACCAAATGCTAGACCTGAAGTAGTTATAGATGAAGTATTTGAACTGTTTATAGAGCTTGGTGCAGATGATGATCAATTAGATTTCCCAATAATCTATGCATCTGCTAGAGAAGGTTTTGCAAGATATAATGTAGAAGATACAAATAATGATATGGTACCATTATTTGACACTATTATAGAAAATGTTGAACCACCAAAGGGAGAATTAGATGGACCATTCCAAATGCTTATTACTACTTTAGATACTAATGAGTATGTAGGAAGAATAGCAATTGGAAAGATTCATAGAGGTAAAGTTAAAAAGAATCAACAAGTTGCATTAGTTAGACAAGATGGAAGCACTTCAAACTACAAGGTTTCAAGTATATTTACATATAATGGTTTAAATAGAGAAGATGCACAAGAAGCTGCACTTGGAGATATTATTGCATTAAGTGGTATTCCTGATTGTAATATAGGAGAAACTATAGCAGATGCTTTAAATCCAGAAGCCCTACCATTTGTTGAAATTGATGAACCAACATTAAGCATGAACTTTATGGTTAATGACTCTCCGTTTGCTGGAAAAGAAGGTGACTTTGTTACTTCAAGACATTTAAGAGATAGATTATTAAAAGAACTTGAAACTAACGTAAGTTTAAGAGTTAATGAAATATCACCAGATTGTTTTGAGGTTTCAGGAAGAGGAGAACTTCACTTATCAATCTTAATAGAAACTATGAGAAGAGAAGGATATGAATTCCAAGTTTCAAAGGCTAGTGTTATCTTAAAAGAGGAAAATGGTAAGAAGCTAGAGCCGATGGAATACTTAACAATTGATGTTCCAGAAGAATTTATGGGACCTGTTATGGAAAAACTTGGACCAAGAAAAGCTGAAATGGTTAATATGACTTCAGCTGTTAATGGATATACAAGATTAGAATTTGTTATACCTGCAAGAGGATTAATTGGATTTAGAAATGAGTTTATGACTGATACTAAAGGTAATGGTATAATGAACCACGTATTCCATAGTTATGATAGCTATAAAGGAGAACTTCCAGGAAGAAGTAGAGGATCTATTTGTTCATTCGAAGAAGGAGATGCTATAGCTTATGGATTATTCAATGCACAAGAAAGAGGAACATTATTTATAGGGTCAGGAGTTCCTGTTTATCAAGGTATGATAGTTGGAGAATGTTCTAGAGCTGAAGATATAGATATAAATATATGTAAGGGTAAAAAGCTTACAAATACTAGAGCATCAGGTTCTGATGATGCAGTAAAGCTTACACCACCAAGACAAATGTCATTAGAACAATGTCTTGAATTCATAAATGCTGATGAATTAGTAGAAGTAACTCCAGAAAACATAAGAATGAGAAAGAGAATCTTAGATTCTGGAGAAAGAAGAAGAATAGTAAGTAGAAACAAAAAATAATAAAAATCTTTATTACTAAAGAGAAAAGTATTATAATAGGGTAAATAGTCTAAATTAGGCTATTTACTTTCTATGTAGGGGGTTTTTATGAAAACTTTAAGTAAAAAAACTATAACTATTATTATAATATTATTATTATTTATACTTATATCATCAGTATATTTTGTTTCTGTAATAAATAATCCTTTAAAAGGAAATGAAGATATAGTAGTAAGAGTTGAAGATGGGGATAATTTTTATAGTATTATAAATAAGCTAGCAGAAGACAAGAAGCTTAAGAGTGTACCTATTATAAAGTTATATGTTAAGGTTTTAGATAAAAGCGTGGATGTTAAACCAGGTGAATATTTATTATCTAATGGTTCATCTGTAGAAGAGATAATTAATGCATTAAATACTGAATCTTCATTAAATAAAGTTAAATTTACTGTACCTGAAGGATATTCTATAGAGGATATAGCTAGTAAGCTAGAGGATGAAGGAATTTGCAGTAAAAATGATTTTATTTTAGCAGTTAAAGAATATCCGTTGCCTTCTTATGTTAAACCTAATGAAGAAAAGAGATATAATTTAGAAGGATATTTATTTCCAGATACATATATAATAGAAATTGGTGAAACACCTAAAGAAATAATAAATAAGATGATTAAAAGATTTGAGGAAATGCTGGATGAAGCTAGTAAAGCTACAAATGTAACTGTTAAAGATGAAGATATAGAAACAGTAGTTACAATTGCATCAATGATAGAAAAGGAAGCTAGATTAGATAATGAAAGACCTACTATAGCTTCAGTGATAGTTAATAGACTAAATATCGATATGAAACTTCAAATCGATGCAACTGTTATTTATGCTCTAGGGAAACATGTAAATATAGTTACCTATGATGACTTAGAAATAGAATCACCTTATAATACTTATAAAAATTATGGATTGCCAGTAGGACCAATTTCTAATCCAGGTATAGAGTCAATTAAGGCTACATTAAAACCTGAAAGTACAGATTATCTATTTTACGTGTTAAAGGATGATAACAGTCATTATTTCACAAATGATGATGAAGATTTTTTAAGAAAACAAGAGGAACTTGGTTACTAATATAATTACTTACTATTTTGGAGGAAGACCATGAGTGGAATTACCCATGATTATATGGAAGATTATATAAGGAGCTTAATACCAGAATCTACTGATAAGTTTAAAGAGTTAGAAGATTTTGCAAAGGAGCATAAAGTTCCTATAGCTCAAAAAGAAACAGCTAAATTTTTAGAGTTTATGGTTAGTATGAAGAAACCCTTAAGGATATTAGAACTTGGTACTGCAATAGGCTATTCTGCAATATTAATGTATGAAGCTTCTGGATATAAGGCAAGTATTACTACTATAGAACGTGATGAAAATATGATAAAATATGCTAGTGAAAACTTTAAAAAATACAATTTAGAGGATAAAATAGAGATTAAAGCAGGAGATTGTCTTGAAGTTTTAGAAAGCTTAGAGGAACCTTATGACTTAATTTTTATGGATGCAGGTAAAGGTCATTACAATCACTTTTTACCACATTGTTTAAGACTTCTAAAGGAAGATGGAATTATAGTTGCCGATAACGTATTATTTAGGGGAATGGTAGCATCTAATGATTTAGTTAAGAGGAGAAAAATAACTATAGTAAAAAGAATGAGAAAATACTTAGACATAGTTTCTAAGGATGAAAATTTAATAACTTCTGTAATACCAATGGGGGATGGAATTGCAGTGACTAAAAGGAGGTAAGAATAATGAAAAAGCCAGAGATTTTAGCACCAGCAGGGAGCCTAGAAAAATTAAAAATAGCCATCGATTTTGGAGCGGATGCCGTTTATATAGGTGGAGGAAGATTAAATTTAAGAGCCTTTTCTGATAACTTTACTAATGAAGAAATGGCTGAAGGAATTAAATACTGTCATGATAGAGGGAAGAAATTATATGTAACTATGAATGTATTCCCAAGAAATCATGATTTAACAGGAGTAGAAGATTATATAAAAGGTCTTTATAATTTAGGAGTAGATGCAATAATAGTTGCAGACCCTTCAATAATTATGGCAGCAAGAACTGCAGCTCCAGATTTAGAGATACATTTAAGTACTCAAGCTAACGTTACTAACTGGATGGCAACTAAGTTCTGGTATGAACAAGGTGTTAAGAGAGTAGTTTTAGCAAGAGAATTAACTTTTAATGAAATAAATGTTATTAAGGAAAATATACCTGAGGAATGCGAACTTGAAGTATTTATACATGGATCAATGTGTGTTGCATATTCAGGAAGATGCTTAATTTCTAATTATATGTTAGGAAGAGATGCTAATAAGGGTATATGTTCTAATGCTTGTAGATATAAGTATTATTTAGTAGAGGAAACAAGACCAAATGAATATTATCCAGTAATTGAAGATGATAATGGAACATACATTATGAACTCTAAAGACTTATGTATGATAAATCATATTCCAGAACTTATTAAAAGTGGAGTACATTCATTTAAAATTGAAGGTAGAATGAAGAGTGAGTTTTATGTTGCTTCAGTAGTTAAAGCTTATAGAGAAGCAATAGATGCTTATTTTGAAAATCCAGAAGGATATAAGTTTAAGGAAGAATGGCTTGAAACACTTCTTAAAATTAGTCATAGGCAATATCACACTGGATTCTTCTTTGGAAAAACTGGTGAACAAAACTACGAAGGATCTTCATATGTAAGAGATTATGATATAGTTGGAGTAGTTAAGAGTTATGATAAAGAAACTAAAGAAGCTACAATTCTTCAAAAGAACAGAGTTTTTGAAGGTGATGAAGTAGAAATTCTAAGAGCACATACACCATATTTTAATGTTAAATTAAATGATATGTTTGATATTGAAAAGAACAAAGCAACAAATGTAGCGAACAGAGCACATATGATGTTTAAGGTTAAAGTAGATACTGAGCTTAAGGAAAATGATATGTTAGTTAAAGGTAAAAGAGTTTTAGAGCTTTAAACATAAGAAGGAGGAACTATAATGGAAAAGCCAATACTAATTGGAATAACTGGTGGAACAGGATCAGGTAAAAGTAGTATTGCAGATGCGATATATTCAAGCTTTTCAACAGAATGTATTGCCATGATTCAACAAGATATGTATTATAAAGATCAAAGTCATCTATCTATGGAAGAAAGAGTTAAAACTAACTATGATCATCCAAGAGCTTTTGATAATGATTTATTAATAGCTCATTTAGAAACTTTAATGAAGGGTGAGGCTATAGATAAGCCTATATATGATTTTTCTTGTCATAATAGAGCAAAAGAAACTATTAAGGTATATCCTAGACGTATAATAATTGTTGAAGGTATATTGGTTTTAGAAGATGAAAGATTAAGAGATCTTTTAGATATTAAAGTATATGTTGATACAGATGCTGATATAAGAATCTTAAGAAGATTAGTTAGAGATATAAACGAAAGAGGAAGAACTGTAGATTCAGTTGTAACTCAATATTTAGAAGTTGTAAGGCCTATGCACTTACAGTTTACAGAACCAACTAAAAGATATGCAGATATTATAGTTCCAGAAGGCGGACAAAATAAAGTTGCAATAGACATACTTGTAACTAAAATAAAAGATATTTTAAAATAATGAATAAACAATACCTTCCAAGGCTAGAATTAAGCCTAGGGAGGTGTTTTTTTGTTTAAAAAAAATAATAAAATTAATAATAAAAGGATATTATTAGTAAGTGGTTTATTCTCGATAATAAGTTTATTTTTAGTAGTAAGACTATATTTTCTTTTAATACATCCTTCTAAGATAGTTTCTGGGGATATTGAAAACTATCAATATGAAACTATAGCACAAAATAAATACAAAGTTTTAGATGCAAATGGAAGAGATTTAACAAAATATAATAAAAAATATATATTAGTTTTAGATACTAAGCCTTTTATGTTAAATAACTATGAAGAAACACTAGAGGATTTAATGGCTCTTAATTTTATTA
>NZ_JAWGSV010000119.1:0-9404 GCF_032552055.1 Clostridium sp.
TTATAGTTCTATAAAATGAATCCTATATTAATTAATCTTTTGTTATTTGAATTTATTATCTAATTCTTTTTCTCTAGTATTTGTTCTAAAACATTTAATCTAGTCTTACCTAGAATTTGTTTAGGTTTTTTAGCTATCTCTCCGTCTTTGTAAAACTTGTTCTTATTTGCTTGGATTACTGAAAATATCTTCTCTTCTAAATCCTCATCCTCAATATTTCCTTCAAAATAATTATCTATGTAGTTTCTCAAAGCATAGCTTAGTTCCTCTTGATTTTTATAATATAGTCTAATTCCACCCTTATTCAAGAATATTATCCTCCCTAAAAAATCTACTTTTAAATATATTTTATACCAAATATATCTAGTTTACAACCTGATTTAGAATTCTTAATTTTTATTTAATTATTATTCGTATTTATAAGTCACATTTAAGAAATACTATAAGTTGAATACGTTATTTTAGCTAAATGATAAAAATTATCAATTATTTTACCAAAAAGTGTTGACAAATTATTAAATAATAATTATTATTAATACATAGAGAATATTAAAAGATTTTAGGAGGAAAAATTTATGTCATTAATAGGAAAAAAAATTGAGGATTTTAAGGTTCAAGCTTATCATAATGGAAAGTTTGTAGAAGTATCAAATGAAGATGTTTTAGGAAAGTGGGGAGTTTTCTTCTTCTATCCAGCAGACTTTACATTTGTTTGCCCAACTGAATTAGGAGATTTAGCTGATCACTACAACAGCTTTAAGGAAATTGGAGCTGAAATTTATTCAGTATCAGAAGATTCACACTTTGTTCACAAAGCATGGGCTGATACAACTGAAACTATTGGAAAGATTCAATATCCAATGTTAGCTGACCCAACTGGTAAGCTTGCAAGATTCTTTGAAGTTCTTATCGAAGAAGAAGGTATGGCTTTAAGAGGAACATTCATAGTTGATCCAGATGGTGTTATCCAAGCTTATGAAGTTCACCAAAACGGAATCGGTAGAAATGCTGAGGAGTTATTAAGAAAAGTTCAAGCTGCTCAATTCGTAAGAGAACATGGTGATGAAGTTTGTCCAGCAAACTGGACTCCAGGCGCTGATACTTTAGTACCAAGCTTAGATTTAGTAGGAAAACTTTAATATATAACATATGGGGAGATTTGCTCCCCTTATAAAAACTTAGCGAGGTAAACTCGCTATTTTTTTAATAAATAATGGATAATAATTATTAGCTAATAATGGCATAATTAGAATATAGGAGGATTATTATGAATAATATATATGATTTACTTATAATTGGTGGTGGACCTGCTGGGTTATCTGCTGGATTATACGCTGGAAGAGCTAGGCTTAAAACTCTAATCATAGAAAAAGAGCATACAGGTGGTCAAATAGCAAGTACTGCTGAGGTTGTAAACTACCCTGGAATTGTTAAGACTACTGGTCCAGATTTAACTAATCAAATGAGAATACAAGCTGAAAACTTTGGAGTTAAGTTCCAAACATCTGATGTAATAGGTGTTGACCTTGAAGGAGAAATTAAAACAATTAAAACTAGCTCAGGTGATATTCAAGGAAGATCTGTAATAATTGCTACTGGTGCTTCACCTAGAAAGCTAGGTTTCCCTGGCGAAATAGAATACGGTGGTAGAGGTGTTGCTTACTGCTCTACTTGTGATGGTGAGTTCTTTAAAGGTCTAGAAGTTTTAGTTATCGGTGCAGGTTTTGCGGCTGCTGAAGAAGCTATATACCTAACTAGATTTGCTAAGAAGGTTATTATTATAGCAAGAGAACCTGAATTTACATGTGCTAAGTCTATAGGTGATAAGGTAAAGGCTAATAAGAATATTGAAATAAGATTTAATACTGAAGTAGTTGAAGCAGTTGGTGATGATGTTTTAAGATCTGTAAAACTTATAAATAATGTTACTAACGAAAGATCTGAATACTTCCCACCAAAAGAAGATGGAACATTTGGTATATTCGTATTCGTAGGATATCAACCACAAACAGATGTATTTAAGGGTAAAATAGATATGGATAGATGGGGTTATGTTCTTACAGATGAGAATATGCAAACTAACATTAAGGGTGTATATGCCGCTGGTGATTTAAGACCTAAGATGTTAAGACAAGTAGTTACAGCAGTTGCTGATGGTGCTATTGCTGCAACAGATGCTGAAAGATACGTAGCTTCTGAAAAAGAAAGACTTGGAATAGTTGAAGAAGAAGTTATTGAAGAAAAAGTTGAAACAAAAGAAGAAGCTCCAAAGCTTAGCTCAAAACCTGGTAAAAGTTCACTTCTAAACGATAATTTAAGAACTCAATTAAAGGGTGTATTATCTAAATTTGAAAATAATATTTCACTTGTTTCAATTGTAGATGAAAGTAATGCTAAGTCTATAGAATTAAGAGACTTAGTTCTAGATATTGCTGACTTAGGTGATAAAGTTGAAGCTATTATCTATAAGAAAGGTGAAAACCCAGAAATTGAAGAAAAAGTTCATGCTGATAAATATCCAGTAGTTGCTATATTAAATAAAGATGGTGAATATGCTGGTGTTAAATTCCATGGTGTTCCAGGAGGTCATGAATTAAATTCATTTATATTAGCTATGTATAATGTTGCTGGACCTGGTCAAGCTATAGAAGAATCAGTACTTAATGAAATAAAGTCAATTGACAGAAAAGTTAATATTAAGGTTGGAGTATCACTATCTTGTCATGTATGCCCAGATGTAGTTGTAGCTGCTCAAAAAATTGCTATTGAAAACCCAAATATAGAAACTGAAATGTTAGATTTATCAAACTTCCCAGAACTTAAGAGTAAACACAAAATAATGAGTGTACCAGCTATAATAGTTGATGACTCAAAGGTTTACTTCGGTGGCAAAAAGCTACAAGATATTCTAAACTTAATTAAATAAATTAATATTAATTATAACTACAAAAAGGGGTTGAAATTTCTCAACCTCTTTTACATAATCCTTTAAAATTACATTCTAAATTATTTAGTGCTAATTATTAGCTAAAAAAATATAGGCTATATCATATCGAATATTTTATTCAGTATGATATAGCCTTATTTTTTATACTAATGTACTCAGACTCACCCCCTATTTCTACATTATATTCTGGCTTTAACTATCTATTTTTCATATACTCCTCTTTCATATGAATAAAAATCGTATCTTCATCAATTTTAGAAAGGCTATTTCTCCAATTAACAGAATACTCTTTATAAAGTTATATATAATTTAAATCCTCCGTAATATTATAAAGCAATCTTACTAAATCATTGTTAGGTTATAATAAATTTATTACAATTTGGGAAACCTATTTTATGAATAGATATAATTTTATTTTTCATGATTTTATTATGCTCAAAAAAGAGGATTCACATACGAATCCTCTTTTCATTGGGTTATTTGTGCAATATCTCAAAACTCTTTACAATGCTTATACAGCTTGCTCTTCAACCTTAGCTAGCTTTCTCTTCTCTGTTTCATCTACTACTACTGCAGCTACCGCTGATCCTGTTACATTAGTTAATGTTCTCATCATATCTATTACTGCATCTACTGCCATTACCATTGCCATACCTTCTATAGGTAATCCCGCTGTTGATAATACAACTGTTGTTGACATAGTTGCTGCTCCAGGTACCCCTGCTATACCTATTGAAGATATTATAGTTGTTAGTATTATTAAGAAGTAATGATATGCAGTTAAATCTACATTAAATACATTTGCTACAAATACTGCCACTATTGCTGGATATAAACCACCACATGCATTCATTCCAATTGTTGATCCAAGTGGAGCTACAAAGCTTGCTATATTTTCTGATACTTTTGCATTTTCAACTAAGCTTTTTATAGTTACTGGTAATGTTCCATAACTACTTTGGCTAGTAAACGCTACAACTTGTGCTGGGAAAATATCCTTAAAGAATTTAATTGGATTCTTCCTAGCCACAAATGCTACTAATGGTGTGTGTACTAGTATTATTTGTAATAAACAAGCTAGATAAACTGCTACAATAACTGCTATTAATGATTTTAAGGTATCTATTCCATTTTTCGCTGCTGCTGTTGCTATTAATGCAAATACACCATAAGGTATAAATTTTAGTACAATTCTTGTTATTCCTAATACTAGTTCATAAGCTGATAATATCACATCTTTGAATGCTTTAACTTTTTCAGGATTTTTATTATCTTCTATAACTAAGGCTATTGCTACGAATAATGAGAAAATAACTATCGGTATAATTTGATTATTAACGATTGAAGCTATTGGGTTTGAAGGTAGAAAATCTAAAATAACCTTTGAAAAAGATGGTATTTCTCTAACTTGGAATCCTTCAACTCCTACATAAGTTAATCCTTGTCCAAGATTAAATAATTTTCCTATAACCAAACCTATTGCTGTGGCTATTCCTGTTGTTCCAAGTAATATACCTAAGGTCTTAAAACCAATTGCTTTTAATGTATCTAGATTTTTTAATCTAAGGATACTTGTTATTATTGATACCATAACTAATGGTACAACTATCATTTTAATTAAAGATATATATCCCTTACCTACTACTTCTAAGTAAGAAGCGCTATCTTTGAAAAATACACCTATAGCTAGTCCTAAAGTTAATGCTGTTAAAGTTGCAAATGAAAACTTATTTGTTTTAGCTTTTACTAAATAAATTAAATAAAATGCTGCTAATGATAAAACTATTGATACAATTAAATTAATATTGATATTCATATTATTCCTCCTATTATAAATTAATACTTTAAATATTTATTTGTTCACGAATCTCTGTATATTGATTCTTTAGATAATTACTGTTTATTAATTAGTTAATAATTTTTTTCCTTTAGAATAAAATAATGAACGTAATAAGTTTGCTTTCTCTTTCCCTTTTCTCCAAAGCATTTTAAATTTATATATGCTAAATGGATAATTAGGCCATGAAGTTATAATAACCCTCTTATAAAAAGTCATACCTCCATAAAAAACAAAAAATCCCCTGCCCTGTAAATACAGAGGCAGAAGATTATCTTCCACGGTTCCACTCTGATTAGATATAAAATCCATCTCATCTTAGGTACAAAATATACCCTATCTCTATAATGGGAGAACCCATAACCCCCTACTCTATTCAAGGATTAAACTCAGAGGTGCAATTCATTAACAATATTATAGGTTATCTCAGCAAATTAACCCTCTCTTTAATAATACTTATTAATTACTCTCCTCATCTTAGTTTTATTCATATCGGAATACTATGATTTAATTATAATCATTTTTATTTTCCTTGTCAATAAAAAATATATATTAAATATGTCTTTTAAGGAATATTTAATATCAATATTTCATTCATATTTAATCACACAAAAAGGACATTATAACATTATTTAATATACAATGTTAAAACATCCTCCACAATATTTTTCTTTATTATTTTAAATATTCATCTACATTATCTATAGTTACTTTAGTATGTGGTAACTTTTTATATTTACCCTTCTCCATATCACTTATATTTTCTAAAGAACCACCTTGTGCTACATCTATTGCTATCTCAAAAATAGCTTCTGCTTGAGCATTTGCATCACTTATAACAGTTCCTGTCATATCGCCAGCTTTTATTGATTCCATAGATTCTTTAATTCCATCTATTCCAACAACTATAGGCTTTTTAATTAAGTCACTATTGGAATTTATCGCATACATAGCCCCTAAAGCCATAACATCATTATTACTAAATACTACTTCTATCTCATTCCCAAACTCTTTAATCCATTGGGTCATTTTGCTATTTGCCTGATCACTTTGCCAATTAGCGCTATCATCTGCTAACTTTTCTAATTGTATTCCCTTTTCATTCAGAGATTTAATGCAATACTCTGTCCTTATAAGTGCATCCTGATGACCAGGTTCCCCCTCAAGCATAACATATTGAATTATTCCATCTTTATTCTTATCATATAAATCCTTATTAGAAAGCCATTGCTTAGATACAATATCTGCTTGTAGTCTAGCAGATTGTTCTGCTTGTGCTCCCACATAATAAATCTTATTCCATCTATTCATATCCTCTTCTACAGGTTCTCTATTAAAAAAAATTAATGGAATATCTGCCGACTTCGCTTTATCTATTATTGTAGCTGCTGCTGTTCTATCTACCAAATTAACACATATTACATCATAATCTTGATTAATAAACTTATCAATTTGATTCCTTTGATTTAATGTACTCCCCTTTGCATCTACGAACTCAAGGAAAATCTTAAAATCGTAATTACTTTCATTTTCCTTAACTATTTCTCCTAAGTTATTTGAAATTATTGATATAAAAACATCATCTTCCCTATATAATGTTACTCCAATTTTAATTTCTTTCTTAGACTTAAGACTCGCGTCTTTTCCACATCCCACTATCAGGGTAGATATAATTATTAAGCTAAGTATATTGAAAATTTTCTTACCTTTTATCACAATACCCTCCTATAAAAAAATACTTATCTCGCAATAGGAAATAACATTTTTTGATTTTCCTTATAATACATATTATCACTATTTATTAAGGTTGATGTAATATTAATTTTACTGTCAAGCTTCTTATTTTCTATCCTAGAAACAGCTGTTTTTATACTTAAATATCCAACATTAAATTCATTCTGCATTGCAATTGCATCTACTATATTTTCTTCTATTAAAGAAATTATAGTACTAGTTCTCCCAGTTCCATATATCTCAATGTCGGCTTCTATATTAGTATTATTAATTATATTTTTCTTCGCTTTACCTAAAGCTTCTAATACACTTGGCTCAAAAGCTACTAATACTTCTCCCTCCTTCCCTTCAACTATACTTCTGACTCTACTATATAATTTTGAATCATCTGTAGGTAATTCTACTACATCATAAGTATTTTTACTCTTACTTATTTCATCTACAAACCCATCATATCTATCACTAATGCTACTACAACTTAACTCACTTTTTGCAACAATTATTTTATTTCTTGTATTTCCATTTCTCAATATCTCTTCTGCTAAGCTTTGTCCTAGTTCGTAATTATCACAAGAAATATAAGGTATATCTTGTTTTGTATCTATAGTTGATTCAAATAATACTATTGGTGTTTTTTTATTTATATTTTCTATTGTTGTTGATAGCTCTGTATAATCTGCTGGAGATATAATAATAGAATCTGCTCCTGAACTTATTTCCCTTTGAAGATACTCCTTTTGTTCCTCAACACTATTTTCTTCAAGTAAAGTTATAAATCTAAGATTCACATTCATTTCTAAAGAAGCTTGTTCCATACCAGCCTTCATAATGCTCCACTCTTCACTATTCTTCCCCCTAATTATTACGGCTACATCATATATAACAACTTCTTTCTTACCACCTTCCCTAATTAAAAGTAATGAGGATGCTAATACCATTAAAAATAATATGATAAATACTAATTTCTTCTTTATTCTCATTGCTTCGCCTCCCTTATACTCTCAAATTCTATGGATGGCATATGAATTCTAATTGTAGTTCCTTCGTCAGGTTCACTATAAATCTCTAATCCATATTCTTCTCCAAAATATAACTTAATTCTTTCGTGAACATTTTTTAGACCTATTCCTGAACCTTTTCTTTGCTGATTATTCACTTCTTCAGTTAAAAGCTTGTCCGCTACTTCTTGTAGCATACCTAAGCCATTATCAATAATGTCTATATATAAATCTTCATTCTTCTTATAAGATTTTACTAATATATCTCCCTCACCACTCATATATTCCATACCATGATAAATAGCATTTTCTATAAGTGGTTGTATTATCAATTTAATACTTGTTAAATTTAATGTTTCTTCATCAAACTCGATACTATAACTAAATTTATTTTTATATCTTATATTTTGTATAGTTAAGTAATTTCTTGCATGCTCTAATTCATCTCTTACTGTAATTACATTTTTTCCTTTACTTAAACTAATCCTAAAGAATCTAGCTAAAGCAGTAACCATTACTATTGAACCATCATAATTCTCATTTTCAATCATCCAAATTATAGAGTCTAAGGTGTTGTATAAAAAATGCGGGTTAATCTGAGCTTGAAGTGCATTTAACTCACTTTTTCTTTTTGCTTCTTGCTCTACCATTATATTTTCCATAAGTAAATTCATCTGATTAACCATAGATTTTATTGCC
The DNA here is from genome assembly GCF_032552055.1 of Clostridium sp. Lineage (GTDB taxonomy): Bacteria > Bacillota > Clostridia > Clostridiales > Clostridiaceae > Clostridium. The sequence goes on from NZ_JAWGSV010000119.1 coordinate 8,216, forward strand.
TTGGCTAAATGTTGTATTTCATAAGATCCATTTTCAGGTATATTTAAGCTTACTACCCCATTTTCAAATTCTTTTACAGCTTTCTCTAATGCTCTTATTGGATTTGCTATCCTAGATGATACAAACATATTAATTGATATTAAGATAAATATTGCAAAAATCATAATAAATATTGCGAAAACTCTAAATTCATAGTATCCTGCTGTTACATCTGACATTGGTGATATAGCAACTAATTTCCACCCAGTATATCCGACTGTCTTTACAGTAACTAGTCTTTTATTTCCCTCAAAATTTTCAATATGATTACCATCTTCAAATTTAGCTGCTTCATAATTATTTTCAGTAATTAAGTTAGAGTAAATAAGTTGTTGCCTAGGATGATAAATTATTTCTCCATCAGTATCTATAAGATATACATATCCATTTTTGCTTACTTCAACATTTTTGCATATCTGCTCTATTCCGCTAAAATTCATGTCTACTAAAAGTACTCCACTACTAGTTTTCCCACTTTTAGTTATTTCTACAGCCCTACTTAAGGATACTACCCATGTGTATTTATAGTTAGGATCATAAAACAAATTCTGAACATGAGGAGTTGAGAAATGTAAGTTTTCTTTTTTATTTTTTGCATTTTGAAACCAATCGTTATCTCTAGGATCTATATTGCTTTTTAACTGTTGCAGTGGATATGAATCTATTATTTCTCCATATTCAGAAAATAAAGTAATACTTATTAAATTATCTTTGTTGGCTTCATAAATTAAATCCATTTCCTTTTTTATATTTTCAACTGCCATATCTGTCTTTTTAATAGCACGGTAATAAATAGTATCAGAAATTTTCATCATATTTCTTAAGTAGCTATCTAAATTCAAATTTACTTGCTCTATAATCGTTTGGTTGTTCTTAGAAACTACTTCTTCTGTAGAATTTAAAAACCTTAAGTATAATGCTCCTCCAACTACTATCATTCCTGCAACAGCTACAATAGTAAATGAAATTGAAATTATATATTGAATACTAGCCTTTTTGTAATATTCTTTTAATTTATCCCTTATAAAATTTAGCATATTATTTTCTCAATTCTTTCTATACCTAGATGGTGATATTCCAAACTTTTTCTTAAATACATAACTAAAATAATTTGCTTCTTGATATCCGACCCTTGTAGCTATAATATATG
>NZ_JAWGSV010000120.1:0-9334 GCF_032552055.1 Clostridium sp.
ATATAATATTTATTGCAGTATTTTTTTCTTTTATAAATTATGTTGATATGTAATTTTAAGATAAGGTGGAAGAAGACAATTGCATAAGGTAATTTAAATGTGTGCACTTTTTTAAACTTACAAAAGTGTAAGTTTAATGTTATATATATCAATGGATGAAATTAAAAAAAAGCAATAAAATAAGCCTATAGTAAGAAATAGGAGGATTAAGCATGAGTAAAGAAATTTTAAAAGTTAGCAATATAGAGAAGTATTATGGAAAAAGAGGAAATATAACAAAGGCTATAGATAATATAAGCTTTACAGTAGAAGAAGGAGAATTTGTTGGGGTAATGGGTGCTTCTGGTAGTGGGAAAACTACGCTTTTAAATTGTATTTCAACTATTGATAAAGTAAGTAGTGGACATATTTTTATTTCTGGAAATGATATTACAAAATTAAATTCTAAGAAAATATCTAAATTTAGAAGAGAAGAATTAGGATTTATATTCCAAGATTTTAATTTATTAGACACATTAACAGCATATGAAAATATAGCTTTAGCTTTAACTATAATGAAAGTGAATCATAAGGAAATAGATAAAAGAGTTAGGGAAGTTGCAAAAAAATTAAATATTGAAGAAGTTTTAAATAAATACCCATATGAAATGTCAGGGGGACAAAAGCAGAGAGTTGCATCAGCAAGAGCAATAATTACTAAGCCTTCATTAATTTTAGCAGATGAACCAACAGGTGCCTTAGATTCTAAATCTGCAAAGATGTTACTTGAAAGTATGGAAGATTTAAATAAAAATCTTAATGCAACTATTATGATGGTTACTCATGATGCATATTCAGCAAGTTATGCTAAAAGAATATTATTTATTAAAGATGGTAGGATATTTAATGAAATAATTAGAGGTAATGATTCAAGAAAGGAATTCTTTGATAAGATAATTGAAGTTATTACTCTTCTTGGAGGTGACCAAAATAATGTATTCTAAGTTAGCTTTTAGAAACTTAAAAAGAAGTTTTAAAGATTATGCAATTTATTTTTTAACATTAGTATTTGGTGTTTGTATATTTTATGCTTTTAACTCAATACAATCTCAAGGAATAATGTTAGATTTTAGTGAAGTTCAAAAAGAAGCTTTTGAGATGGTTGATCAAGTAATGGGATATGCGTCAATATTTATATCCTTTGTTTTAGCATTTTTAATTATATATGCAAATAATTACTTAATAAAAAGAAGAAAAAAAGAGTTTGGAGTATATATGACTCTAGGAATGGATAAAGGGAAATTATCTAAAATACTTTTTATTGAAACATTATTAGTTGGTATAATATCCCTTGTTATAGGCTTAGGACTTGGGATTATTATATCTCAAGGTTTATCGTTATTAACTGCAAAGATGTTTCAAGTTAAAATAAGTCATTTTAAATTTGTTTATTCGCACTCAGCTATGATTAAAACTATAATTTCCTTTGGAATTATTTATATATTAGTATTAATGTTTAACTCAGTATCAATTGGAAAGGTACAGTTAATAGATTTATTAAATTCTTCAAAGCAAAATGAAAATATAAAAGTAAGAAATGTTTGGGTTTCTGTTTTTACATTTATAATAAGCTTAGTTATGATAGGCCTAGCTTATTATACAGTTCTTGATAATGGAGCTTCAACAATAGGTATAAATGGAACAAGTATCTTACTTGGTGCTGGTGGAACATTTTTATTCTTCTTCTCTTTATCAGGATTTTTATTAAAGCTAGTGCAATCTAATAAAAGATTTTATTTAAAAAACTTAAATATGTTTGTGCTAAGACAAATAAATAGCAAAATAAATACTGTATTTATATCAATGTCCTTTATATGTTTATTATTATTTACAGGTATATGTATGCTTGCAGGAGGTCTTGGAATCAGTAGTGCATTAAATTCTGATTTGAAAGATTTAACTCATCATGATTTAACTATAATAAATTATGATGGAGTAGATATTGAAGAATACTTTAAGGAAAAAGGATTAGTCTTAGGTGATTATTCTGATGATTATGTTAGTTACATTAATTATAAAAGTGATTTAAAATATAATGATATTATAAAAGAAGAGGATAGAAAAGAATTAAAGGATTTATATCCTATTGCAACTAATAGTGAAGTACAAATAATTTCTTTATCAAAGTTTAATGAACTTATGAAGATGGATAATAAAAAGGAAATATCTTTAAATCCTGGAGAGTATGCAATATTTTCTGATATAAAGGAAGCTAATAAGGCCTTAAACACTGCTATAAAAGAAGATAAAGAAATTAATATAAATGGAAATATACTAAAGCCATCAGATAATAAGGTTATTGAATTAGTAGCATATAATGATATTATGAAAAATAATATTTGTACCATTATAGTAAATGATAATATTGTAAGTGATTTAACTCCATATACATCATATGTAAATATGAGTTATAAAAATGATGATAGTAAGATAATTATTGCTAAAATTGAAGAAGTAAATAAAAGAAGTGGAGATACTTACTTTGTGTCTAATGATAAAGAATCATTATTAGCAAGTTCATCAAGTATGGGAGCTACTATAGCATATTTAGGAATATATATGGGAGGTATCTTCTTAATAACATCAGCTGCTATTTTAGCTCTACAACAGTTATCAGAATCAACCAATAATATTGCAAGATATAACTTATTAAAGAAGATAGGTGTAGATGAAAAACTTATAAATAAATCATTACTAATACAAATAGCAATTTACTTTTTAATGCCGCTATCTTTAGCATTAATACATTCAATTGCAGGATTAGAATTTTCTAAAAGAGTAATAACTATGTTTGGAAGTATTAGCATTATGAAAAATGTATTAATAGCACTGGCAGTTTTAGTTGTTATATATGGAGGATACTTTATATCAACTTATTTCGGGGCTAAGAAAAATATAAATAATGTAATTTAGTTTTAAACACCGTATTATTCAAAATGAATATACGGTGTTTTTTTATTAAAATCTATACTTGAAAATATTTCTCAAATAGTTATAGTGTATAATAAGAATATAAAATGAATATTTAAAAGAGGTAGGAAAATGAAGATTAAGTTAAGTGCATTAGATCAATCTCCTATAAGAGAGGGATCTACATCAACAGAAGCATTGAATAATACTATAACCCTTGCGATAGAATTAGAAAAGTTAGGATATTATAGGTTCTGGGTGTCTGAGCACCATGATACAAAAAGCTTAGCAGGATCAAGTCCAGAAGTTCTAATTTCAAGTATTGCAGCTAGGACTAATAAGATTAGGGTAGGATCAGGTGGAGTAATGCTTCCTAACTACAGTCCTTATAAAGTTGCTGAAAACTTTAAGGTTCTTGAAGCACTATACCCTAATAGAATAGATTTAGGATTAGGTAGAGCCCCTGGTGGTATGCCACTTGCAACAAAGGCGTTAATGCAAGGAAGAAGTATTTTTAATGACAATTATGAGGAGAAGGTATTAGATTTAGTTAGATATATTTATGATATAATTCCAGAAAATCATGAATTCAGTGGCTTAAAGGCGACACCAATAATAAATACTTATCCAGAAATTCATATACTAGGATCTAGTGGTGGAAGTGCAGGACTAGCATCAGGTATAGGGGCATCTTATGCTTATGCACAGTTTATAACTGGAGGGATGGGAGTAAGTTCTGTAAATTGGTATAGAGACAATTTTAAGAAGTCAGTTATTTCTTCGACACCTAATACTATAATTTGTAGCTTTGTAATTTGTGGAGAAACAGAAGAAGAAGTTAATAATCAAATAGCGATAATGGATTTGACATTATTACTAGTTGAAATGGGAAAATCTTTTGGTGTACCTTCACTAGAAAAGGCATTGGATTATAAATATTCTGAGACAGAGATGAAAGTTGTTAATAGGAATAGAAAAAGAATGATAGTTGGAACACCAGATAAAATAAAAGAACAACTTATAAATATGAGTAAGCTTTATAATACTGATGAATTTATGATAATTAATTTAAATACAAGTTTAGAGGAAAAGTTAAAGTCTTATAGATTAATTTCAGAAGCTTTTAGGGAATAGAGATTGTGTTATATGCACAATCTTTTTTATAATAATTAAATTTATGATAGTATATAATATGTAATAATACTTATTTTAGGAGGACTAATATGAAAATACTAATTACTAATGATGATGGAATAAATGCAAGAGGAATATATACTTTAGCAAAAGAAATCTCTAAGAAACATGAAATTACAGTTGTAGCGCCTAGAGAGCAAAAGAGTGCTTCAAGCCATTCTATATCAATTCATAATCCTATAAGGATAAGAGAAGAAAAAATAGATGATGGATTTAAGGCATATAGTTTAGTTGGAACGCCGGCTGATTGTACTCAGGCTGGTTTATCATTACTTTGTAAAGAGGTTGATTTGGTTATTTCAGGAATAAATAGAGGCCTAAATTGTGGAACTGATATACTTTATTCAGGAACTGTTTCTGCTGCAGTAGAAGGAGCTATATATAATGTTCCTTCAATTGCTATTTCTATGGAGGTAGATTGGGAAAGAGAAGATGAAGATTACAGCAAGGCAGCTAAATGGATAAGTAAAGTAGTAGATATAGCTGAAAAAAGTTATTTAAGAAAAGATGTTGTATTAAATGTTAATGTACCAAATGTTGATGAAGAAGAAATAAAAGGAATTAAGGTTTGCAAGCTTGGTAAATCTACTTACAAAACAAATTATATTTTAGTAGAAGAAAATGAAGATATGATATATGAAATAAAGGGAACTAGAAATGCAATATCAGAAGACGATTCTGATTTATATTTCTTATCACAAGGTTACGTAACTTTAACACCTTTACATTATGACTTTACTAATTTTAAGATCTTAGATGAGGTAAAAAATATATTTGAAAACTAGGTGATAATAGTGGATGAAGAAAATATAGAGAAGATTTTAAAAGAAAGAAAATATATGAAATTTAGACTAATAGTTCAAGGAATAATAATTGGGTTATTAGTAGGAATAGTAATAGTTTTAAATAGAATATTAATAACTAAATTTTCAGCAGTTTTTAAGGAATTTTATTTTTGGGGGAATAAGGGTGTTTTAAATATATTTCTTGTATTAATAATTTTAGCTTTTCTAGGATTAATTGTAGGATATATGAGTAAAATAGAACCTATGATAGCTGGTAGTGGTATTCCACAAGTTAAAGGAAGAGTATTAAATAAGCTAAAATTAAATTGGCTTAGAATATTAGTTTTAAAATTCTTTGGAGGTGTAATAGCTTTATCAGCAGGACTTACTTTAGGAAGAGAAGGTCCATCTGTACAAATAGGGGCTTCAGTTGGAGAAGGAGTTGCAGAAAAAACATATAAAAGATTTCCTGTAAAAAAAGAATTTTTAATTACAGCAGGTGCTTCTGCTGGTTTATCTGCAGCCTTTAATTCCCCTTTATCTGGAATAATCTTTGCTTTAGAAGAAGTACATAGAAGCTTTTCTCCTTTAGTATTATTACCAGCAATGGCAGCAGCAATTACTGCAGATTTTGTTTCTAAAAACTTTTTAGGAATGGAGCCATCATTAAACTTTAGTGAGTTATCAATAATGCCGTTAAAATATTATTGGATACTTATATTACTAGGGATTTTTGTTGGTATAATGGGAGTTATATTTTCTAAGGGAATAGTTTTATTCCAAAATATTTATTCAAAATTCAAAAACATAAAAACAGAAGTTAAGGTAATGATCCCCTTTGTAATAACAGCAATAGTTGGCCTTATATATCCTAGTTTATTAGGTGGTGGACATGAGTTAATAATGGATCTAACATCTAGTGAAATGACCTTATTAGCTTTAATTATAATATATATATTGAAGTTTTTACTTCTATTAATATGCTTTGGTTCTGGAGTACCAGGAGGGATATTTTTACCTATGCTTTTACTAGGAGCGATCTTAGGGAATATAGCAGGAGTAATATCAGTAGATTACTTTGGAGTAAATACAATTTACATAACTAATTTTATTGCTTTAGGAATGGCAGCCTATTTTTCAGCAGTAGTAAAGGCTCCTATCACAGGTATAGTTCTTATTATGGAAATGACAGGCTCTTTTAGTCATTTATTATCTTTATCAGTTGTAGTAATTATTTCTTATATTACTTCTGAATTATTAAGAAATGAAGCAATATATGAAACATTATTAGAGAGACTTTTAAAGAAGGTTGGAGTTTCTAGTAATGAGGATAATGATAAAAAAACTATATTAGAATTTGTAGTTGAAATGGGAAGTGTAGCAGAAGGTAAGTATATAAATGAAGTAGAGTGGCCAAAGGATTCTTTATTAGTTTCAATTAAAAGAGGAGAAAAAGAAATAATCCCAAGAGGATATGTAAAGCTTGAAAATGGGGATTATATTGTTATTTTAGTTAGCTTGCACAAGTCTCCGCAGGTTATAGAAGAAGTTAATAGTTTAACATTGGTTTAAAAATTTGGACTTTATAAATAAATTGAAGTTTATAAACAGGGGTACCCTTGAGAAGTCCCCTGTTGCTGTTACAAAATAGATAAAATTTAAATTAAGAATCAAAAATTAAAAATGAATAATTATTGATATAATTCATGAGAACTACAAAAAAATATTTTTAAACTCCGCAAGGAGTTTTTTTCAATTGTAAATTGTTAATTATCAACTGTTAATTGCTTTAGTATTCCTTCCTTTAATGCAGTAGCAATCTTATCTTGATTGTTATCTAATGTTAGATATCTTTCATCTAGGGAGTTACTTAAAAAGCCTAGTTCTACTAAGGCTGAGTTAGCTGAATTTAATTCTAATACAGCTAATGAATCTTCTTTTTTGGCATAAGTTTTAACGCCCCTATTATCAGTATAATTTAAGTTAGATAATGATAGCTGAATATTTTCGGCAAAGTCTTTACTTTCTTCATCATTTAATTTATACCAAGTTTCTATACCTTTAGCATTAGTATCATCGTAGTTACTATTACAATGTATTGAAATAAATAAATCAGATTTAAAGACTTCTGAAATTTTAACTCTTTCTTTCAAACTATCATTTGCATCATCTAACCAAGGTAAGGAATCATTAGTTCTAGTATAAACAACCTTAATATTTTCCTTCTCTAGTAATTCTCCAAGCTTTAAGGAAATAGTAAGTACAATATCTTTTTCTAAGGAACCAGAAGGACTTTTGGAGCCTATATCAAAATCACCATGTCCAGGATCTATACATACTATAAATTCTTTTTCTTTTGGAGGTGATAATGTAACTTTTCTGTTAATAAGTCCTTTGCTATTTAGAATAAAATATATAGATATGCAAAATATTAAAGTAAATAACAATGATAAACGAAAGATTATCTTTCTTCTTCTTTTCCGTTTATAAAGGAGTTTTCTTTTGTTTTCTAGGTTAAAGCTAGTCTTTTCCATGATATACTCCTTAAATTTATTATATCTTTACATAATATAAGTATAATAAGAAATTAACTAAAAGTAAATATATGGAAAAGAATAAGTGTTATTTCATTAGTTGATAATATAGAAAGATTGATATAAACTATAGTAAAGGGGGGGACTTTTATGCCTAAGATATTACAAAATGCAAGAGAAACAATATTGAAAGAAGGCTATATCTTGCTGGAGGAAAAAGGATATAATAATTTTAGCATGAGAGAGCTTGCTAATAGATGTGAAATAGGACTCGGAACTGTATATAATTATTTTGAAAATAAGATGTCTCTGGTTATGGAGATTTTTAATGATACATGGATAGAAGTAATAGAAGAATCAAGAAATATAAAAGCTAAGGATATCAAACTTGAAGAAAAAATAAAATCCATATATGAGAATTTAGAAAAATTCTTAAAATATCATAAAGAAGTGTTTTATCATATTACAAAAGATGAAAAGATAGTAAAAGAAAAAAAGGCAGATGCAGATAAATGTAAGAAATATGATGTTATGGAAGAGTTATATGTAATAGTAGATGAAATAATAGAGTTACATAAAGAAAATAAAGATATTACTATTAACATGGAGACTAGAAAATTAACTTCTTTTTTAATAAGCAATATGATTACTTTATCTATGAAAAACACTGAATACACTATGGATGACTTTTTATATATATTAGTAAACAAATTATAATAATAAAGGAGAAGTTTATTATATGAATTGGTTAAATAAACTTGAAAGAAAGATCGGTAGGTTCTATATACAGAATTTAATGCTAATAATTATAGCTGGAACAATATTAGTATATGGATTTACCATGATTACTCAAGATCCTACATTTATGAGCAAATTAATATTAGATCCATCTAAGGTTATGGAAGGAGAAGTATGGAGGTTAATAACCTTTATATTTGTTCCATCAAGTCTTAATACTATATCATTTATATTTGGACTATACTTTAACTATTTAGCAGGAACTGGACTAGAAAATGAATGGGGAGAGTTTAAATTTAATTTTTACTATTTTGTAGGTATGATAGCTACAATTATAGTATCAATGATAACAGGTATAAGTGCTACAGGATCATATATTAATATGTCCTTATTTTTAGCATTTGCTATAATTTATCCAAACTTTCAAGTATTACTGTTCTATATAATACCTGTAAAGGTAAAATACTTAGCTATATTTGATTGGATAATTATTGCAATTAGATTCTTAATGTATTTAAGTGTGTTTAGTATAGGTGGAATGTTATTAACTTTAGTTCCAGTCTTAAACTTCTTTATATTCTTCGGAAAACAATTAGTTACAGGCACTAGAAGTAATGCAACTAACTTTAAGAGACAACAAAAATTCAAGTCTCAATCAAGACCAATTGAAGTGCTTCATAGATGTGAAGTTTGTGGTATAACAGAAGCTCAGGATCCTAAGATGGAGTTTAGATATTGCTCTAAATGTTCAGGAAAGCAATGTTATTGTATTAATCATATAAGAGATCACGAACATAGGTAATGAAAAATGAAGAATTTAGAATGAAGAATTAATGTGGAAACTCAGCTTTGGCTGAGTTTCTTTTTGATTAAATATAAATAAATATTTATTTATTTTGTTTATTTTTAGGGGATAAAGAAGAAATTGCTTTTAATAGTATCAAGGATATTAGAAATTCTATAAAAATTAGAATGATTTAATTATAAAATGATTAAAGGTACTGTTATATAAGGTAGAAATTAAAGATGTAATTGTTTAATTATGGGATAAATAAGAATTGTTATTAAATAAGAGTAATAGTAATTATCATTTATTTGTAGTATAATATATTTGATAAAAAATCATTATTTATT
>NZ_JAWGSV010000121.1:0-9233 GCF_032552055.1 Clostridium sp.
ATTATATATTCATTTATTATTATATAATAAAGTGATATTTAAATACTTAAGTATACATAGAAAGGAAATCTAATGGAAAAATATTTATCAAATATTGTGACTCCTAAAGTTAGTATTGCTCCTATGGTTGATAAAACTCATAGGCACTTTAGATATTTTGCAAGAATTCTAACTGAAGAAGCTCTTTTATATACAGAAATGGTAACTGCTCAATCTATAATAAATGGAGATATAAATAAAATTCTATATTTTAGAGAAGAAGAAGGTCAAGTTGCTCTTCAAATTGCTGCTTCAAACCCAGAAGATGCATATAAGGCTGTAAAGTTAGCTGAAGACTTTAATTATAGTGAGATAAATTTAAACTGCGGTTGTCCGTCTGATAGAGTTTCAGGTAATTTGATGGGGGCAGCTTTGATGTCTTCTAAAAACTTAGTTTATGAAATCTTATCCGCTATGAAAGAAGCAACAAATAAACCAGTTACAATAAAGCATAGAATTGGAATTGATGGGACAGGTATCTTAGAGGGTACAAGTGATAAAATAATTATGGAAGGATATAATGACCTTTTAGACTTTTTAGATACTGTATCAAAGGCTAAGCCTGACAGATACACAATCCATGCTCGTTCTGCAATCCTTAAAGGATTAAGTCCTAAAGATAATAGAGAAATCCCACCTTTAGACTATAATATGGTTTATAGACTTAAAGAGGAATTTGATTATTTAAACATAGAAATTAATGGTGGCTTTAAAACTATTGAAGATATAAAATCAGCATTAACTAAAGTGGATGGGGTGATGATTGGAAGATCTGCTTATGAGGACTGCTATCTTTTATCAAACTTTTTTAAACTTTATGATTACTCTGAAGATAAAAAACCTATTTCTAGGGGAGAAGCTATAAAATCATATATTCCTTACATAATTAAGGAACTTGAAAAAGGAAGCAGTGTTCATGCCTTAGTTTCACCTTTACATAGCTTATTCCAAGGAGTAAAAGGGAGCAAAAAATATAAACAACTTTTATCTTCTTCAAATGTAAAAAAAGATACAATAGTAGATATTTTAAATACAATTTTAGAAAATATGCCTGAAAGTATCTTATGGTGATAATTTAATTATCTGTTTTTTAATAATTTGTTTTTACATAATATAAACTATAATAAACCTTAATAATATAAGGAAATTTAATTTTAATAGAATTAGATTTCCTTATATTTATAGGTTTATTATATAACTTTAACTTATCTTTAATAAGAAGTTAACTATTAAATGTTATTCTAATATTAGAATATAACTAAAGGAGGTTGAAAATGAAAAAACTTAATATATGTATTGATATTGATGGAACAATAACAGAGCCCTACTATTGGTTAGATTGTTGCAATAAACATTTTAAAACTAACATCACTGAAAAAGATGTAACTAAATATTCTATTTCTGAAGTAATAGGAGTAAGTGAAGAAAGTTATTTAGAATTTTATGAAAAGTATAAGCATGAAATTCATTCAACTCAAAAAATAAGAGATGATGTAAAAATAATTATAGATAAATTAATGCAATTTTCAAACTTGCACTTTGTAACTGCTAGAGAAAAAGACTTAGCACTTATTACTCATGAATATTTAAGAAATAATTCTATTCATTATGATAACTTATTTTTACTTGGAAGCCATTACAAGGTTAATAAAGCAAAGGAATTATATTGTGATGTGTTTATAGAGGACAACTATAAAAATGCAATTGAACTTTCTGAAGCTGGTTTTTACGTTCTTCTATTAGATACAAATTATAATAGAAAGCCACTAAATAGTAATATTAAAAGAGTTTACAATTGGATAGAAGTTTATAGAAATATAAAAAGTTTATTTTTGGAAATGGAAGCAATCTAATTAAAATTATTTATCCCTTGTGGTAAAAAGCAAAAAAAAGAATCCTACTCTCTTCTAGGATTCTTATATAGGGGTAAATATTAAAAATTAATGAGAAAAATGATTAGAAGTAAACACATCCCAATTAATCAACTGATAATTATTATCAATTCTTTATATTTATAATACATGCTTATTATATTTATGTCAATAAGTTTTCCAAATAAATTCTCTAAATTTTCACACTTCTTTTCACACTTTAGTTTTCTTAATAAAAATTGCCACCAATCTCTAAAAGATTAGCGGCTTTTATTATAATAAACTAATATTCTCTTGTTTTATTCTTCTATTTCTATTGAGTTATTCTTAATAATATTTTTGTACCATTCAAAGCTCTTTTTCTTACTTCTCTTATATGTCCCATTTCCTAAATCATCAGCATCTACATATATAAATCCATATCTTTTTGACATTTGAGAAGTTGATGCGCTAACTAAATCAATACAAGCCCAAGAAGTATATCCCATACATTCCACACCTTCGTCTATTGCTATAGCAATTTGCTCAAAGTGCTTTTTAAAGTACTCTATTCTATAATCATCATTAATTGACCCATCTTCTTCTACCTTATCATAAGCACCAATACCATTTTCAACTATCCATAATGGCTTTTGATATCTATCGTATAAATCTATTAATGATACTCTTAACCCCTTTGGATCTACTTGCCATCCCCATTCGCTTGTTGGTAAATATGGATTTTTAACTCCAGTAACAAGATTTCCTCCAACCTTTTCTCTTTGTTCTGCATTTATACTTTGAACCATGGACATATAATAACTAAAGGAAATAAAATCTACTGTATATTGTTGTAGTATAGCTTCATCCCCCTCTAGCATTTTTACATTGATATTATTCTTCGTGAAGTAATTTAAAAGATGTCTAGGATATTTACCTAATACTTGTACATCAGTATAAACAAAGTTATTTCTATTATCTCTTTGAGCTAAAATTATATCATCGGGATTACAAGTTTCAGGATATGTTAAAGTTTTAGTTACCATACATCCTACTTGCGAACCTGGTATTATTTCATGACAATATTTTGTTGCTAAAGCACTTGCTACAAATTGATTGTGCAACGCTTGATAAATTGCTTCTTCTGCTTCTTTTTTACTTGCATATTTATCTTCAACTACTCCAACTGTAGTAAATGGGTGACGGAAAACACTATCTATTTCATTAAATGTAAGCCAGTATTTTACTAAGTCTTTATATCTTTCAAAACATACTTTTGCATATTTTACAAACATATCTGCAACTTCTCTAGATACCCATCCATCATAGTTATTAACTAAATAAATTGGCATTTCATAATGTGATAAGGTTACTAAAGGCTCTATATCATTTTTTCTTAGCTCTTTAAAAAGGTCCTCGTAAAATTCTAGCCCCTTTTCATTTGGCTTCTCTTCATTTCCATTTGGGAAAATTCGAGTCCATGCTATAGATACACGTAAAGTTTTAAATCCCATTTCTTTGAATAAAGCTATATCCTCTTTATAGTGATGATAAAAATCTATCCCTCTACGCTTCGGATAGTATTTATCATCTTTAGCTTCCATTGCATTCTTTATATCTTCTAATCCAACATGCCATTGCTTAACATAATCTTTTATGTCGATATCAGGCTTATACATAGCTACATCTGCTACTGACATTCCTTTACCATCAATATTCCACGCACCTTCAGCTTGATTTGCTGCAATTGCTCCACCCCATAAAAATCCTTTAGGAAAAGATAATATTTTTTTCATATAAACTGCCTCCATTATCTATCTAAATTTTCTCCATTAGTTTTTATAATTTGCTTATAATAGTTATAACTATCTTTCTTAATACGTTTTAAAGATCCATTTCCATCATTATCTCTATCTACATAAACAAAACCGTATCTCTTCTTCATTTCTCCAGTACCTGCTGAAACAATATCTATTGGTCCCCACCAAGTATACCCTAATATATTTGCACCATCTTCAATTGCTTCATTCATCATTATCACATGCTTTTTAAGATAATCCATTCTTTCATCATCATGTATCTTACCATCTTCTGTAACTTCATCTATAGCTCCTAATCCATTTTCTACTATGAATAAAGGCTTATGATATCTATCTGTCAATTCATTACATACATACCTTAATCCCAATGGATCTATTGGCCATCCCCACTTTGTTTCACTTAAATAAGGATTTTTCTTTCCTAACAATCCACCTGTATTACCTAATATCTTCATTCCTGCTTCATGTAAAGATGATCTATAATAACTAAATCCTAAATAATCACAAACACCTTTTTTAAGAATTTCCTTGTCCACATCTTCCATTTCTATATTAATATTATTTTCTTTAGCAATACGATTAAAATATGAAGGATATTCTCCAAGCATTTGTATATCACTATAAAATAACGATCTTCTTCTTAATTCATAAGATTCAAATACATCTTCTGGCTTACAAGATGCTGGATATATAGGAGATAGTGATAACATACATCCTATTTTGAAATCTTTATTAATTTCATGTCCCATAATTACAGCCTTTGCACTTGCTATTAACATATTATGGCTTGCTTGATAAATATCTTGAAGTTTATTTTCATCTTCTTTAACTACTATTGCAGCAGCTATAAGTGGTAATGTATGAGCATGATTAATTTCATTAAAAGTCATCCAATACTTAACTTTATCCTTATATCTATTAAATATTACATTGCAATAATTAGAATAAAAATCTATAAGTTTCCTATTTTTCCACCCACCGTATTTAGTGACTAAATTAAGGGGAGTTTCAAAATGTGAAATAGTTATAACAGGCTCCATTCCATATTTCAATAATTCATCAAATAAATTATCATAAAATTCTAGTCCCTTTTCATTAGGCTCTTTATCATCTCCATTAGGGAATATACGACTCCAAGCTATAGAAGTTCTAAAACACTTCATACCTAGCTCAGATAATTCCTTAATATCCTCCTTATAGGTGTGGTAAAAGTCTATAGCTTCATGACTAGGATAATATTTTTCTTTATTTATTTCTAACTCTATATTTTCAAATCTATCTGCTCCAACTGGTAGTATATCTGCAACGCTTAAGCCTTTGCCATCTTCATTATAAGCACCTTCAGCTTGATTAGCTGCAATTGCTCCTCCCCATAAAAAGTTTTTAGGAAATGTCATTTTATTATGCCCCCTCACCTATTAGTTCTAAAACTTTATCTTCATTTGCTACATTACGGTAATTTTCTTTCTTTAATGTTTTATTATTTGCTTCAGTTATTAAAAGCATGGTAGTAGGATCATATCCCTTTTCTTTTATCTTCTTCAAATCAAATTCTATTAACTTTTGACCTCTTGTTATTTTTTCCCCTTGCTTAACTAAAATCTTAAAACCTTGTCCATTTAGCTCTACTGTATCAATTCCAACATGTATCAAAACTTCAAAATCATTATCACTCTTTAATCCTATTGCATGTCCAGTTGGAAATGCTACTTCTACGGTTCCATCAACAGGAGATGTTATTTCGCCAACTTCAGGTATAAACGCTACTCCATCTCCCATAGTTTTGCTTGAAAAAACAGGATCATTTACATTTTCTAATGGAATCATTTCTCCTTTAACACAAGCTGCTAATTCTGATGGTTTTAATGAACTTTTTTTAGGTTTTGATTCATCCTCTTCAAATCCAAGTATATAAGTTAAAACCGCTGATAGTGTAAATGCCATTGCTATACCTATTAAGTAAATTATAAATGTATCTCCAAAGAATGCTGGTAAAGTTGTTAATGCTGGGAATACATAAACCATAGCCTTTGTTTGGAACATTCCCATAAACGCTCCTGCTATACCACCTGATATTGTTAGAGCAATTAAAGGTTTTTTATATTTTACTGCTAAACCATATACAATTGGTTCTGTTATACCACCTAATAAAGCTGGAATCATTGTTGATGCTGCAAAAGCTCTTGTTTCTTTCTTTTTAGAACGAAGTACTACTCCTAAAGCAACACCTGCACACGCAAATGTAGCTGCTGCAATCATTGGTCTAATAACGTCATAGCCTTGATTTGCAATATTGTTTATCATTATCGGAACAACGCCCCAATGAATACCCATCATTACAAGGTATGTCCATCCTGCTCCAACTACTAACCCTGCTAGTAATCCGCTCTTGTCACTCAAGAAGTTAATTAAATCTCCCATACCATTACCTAGAGTAACTCCAATTGGTCCTATAACTATAACTGCTAATGGTACCATAACTAATAATGCTACTGCTGATAAAGTAAATATTTCTATACTCTTAGGAATAAATTTCTTTAAAAATCTTTCAACATATGAATATACCCAAATAGTTAGTATCGCTGGAATAACTGTACCTGAATATCCCATAAGTACAACTGGAATTCCAAAGAAATCAACTACATCTCCTGTTGCCTGCATAAGTCCAGAAAAATTAGGTTCCATTAATGCACCAACTATTGCAACGGCAATAAATTGATTTACTTTAAATGTTTTTGCGGTGCTAAATGCTAAGAATAATGGTAAGAAATAAAATACACTATTTCCCGCAGCACTTAAAATCTTATAAGTGCTTCCTGTATTATCCATGAATCCATAAGTTGTTAAAATTACAAGTAATGCTTTAATCATCCCTGCTCCAGCTAGAGCTATTATAATTGGATTAAATATAGATGACATTGTATTGAACATACGTGTTAATATGTTTCCTGATGGCTTTTCATCTGCATCTTCTGTATTCATTGATTCACTCTTAATTGCTGGGAATATATTTAATACAGTTTCAAATACATCTGTAACATGGTTTCCAATAACTACTTGGAACTGTCCATTACCTTCTACAACAGATAAAACACCTTGTATATTTTTAATAGCTTCTCTGTCAGCTTTTGATGAATCTTTCAATTTAAATCTTAATCTTGTTACACAATGGAATAAGCTATTTATATTTTCAACTCCACCTACTTTTTCGACTATTTCTTTTGCTAGTGAGTCATAGTTTTTCTTAGCCATTACAATTCCTCCTAAACTTTATTTTCTTGATGACACCGGTTACATCTCATACCGTAATTATAGCATTGAAAAGTTTTACATAAATAAATTTCGATTTTTGGAAACTTTAGATAAATAAAAAAAAGCATGGTATAATAAAAATTTAACCATGCTCATTTCTATCTATTAATGCTCTCTTTTAATTTCTTATATTTAAAGGTTATAAAATCAGTAATAACCTGATACAATATTGCATGTGTTTGTACATTTGAGCTATGCTGAAAGTCTATACATAAATCTACATAAGGATGATTTTCCATATCCTTATTAGCTGTAATAACAACTATCTTAGCCTTGGTTTGTTTAAATATATTCTTATCTAAATTTCCCTGCATCATCTGATACTTTTTTATATAATTACCCGAATTAGTAAATATGATAATTAAAGTATCCTCTTTTGCATTTTTTATAAATTCATCTTGCTTAATATCATGCATATGAGAAATTATATATTTCCCGTTATATGCAAGCTTAGTTTGAAAATCCATAGCTGCTGATTCTGAATATAATAATCCAAATGCCGCTACATTATCATACTTAATTAAATCCTTAGCTAATTCTTCAATTTTATTCATATTTATATTAGACTTAATTAATTCTAGATCATCAATAATTCTATCAATATATTCTTCCTTAGTATGTTCTTCCATAAATCCAATAATATTATCATTATAATTTAAATTATTGGATTCCTTATTACTTCTATAAGATGCAGCTGCCTTTAGTTCAATAAAATCATCAAACCCTATATGCCTAGTAAACTTTGAAATTGTAGATTTTGATACAAAACATAAATCTGCAACTTCTTTAATAGTCATATTCTGAATAGAATCATAATTACATAATAAAATATTAGCTATATGATAATAGGTAGAACTTTCTTTCCCATCATTTAATATAATAAGTAATCTATTTAATAATGTCCCCATAGTTATTCTCCTAAAACTCAATTTTTCTTTAGTTTAATATAAATTTTTTTAAAATTGAATTAAATTTAACCCTATTTCTTCGCTGAATTTTCTTTCTACTTCACCATTTATTATATTAATTATTATTTCTGAGGTGGCACTTATAATAGCTTTATTTAAATGACCTCCAATACATTTCCCTTCAAAATTAGCAAATGTTCCATGTATATGTAAATATACCTCACCATTCATTCTAGATATATTTCCCGTTAAATTTGTTATTTCATAATCCTCTTCAAAAGTATTTGAGTAATATTTCTTTTCTTCTACTTTAAAAAGACCTACTACTACATGATTAGTTGCTCCAAGTCCTGAAATTGATCCTAATTTAATGTCTTCCTTTTCACAAAGATTTTTAATAGATTCAATAACTTCTTCTCCTTTTTCTAACCTTAATACTATTGTTTCTCCAAATACTTTGTATTCCACACTATCAACTCCATTTTAAGATTACATTTAATTCAATTATATTATTAATTTTATCATAAAAACAGTACTTTAAGTAAAATGGTTATTGCTAGTCTATTATTTTACACCTCATAGTTATTCATCACTCCCCTTAATAAAAGGGAAAAGCCTCCTAGCTAATCTAGGAAGCTTATATTTATATTAAAAAGCTTTCGCCATTTTTATTACTCTTTCACCTAAAAGGACTCTATCAAAAATCTTATTATAATTCAGTTTTTCATAGAATTTAGATACTTTTTCATTCTTTGCAAGTAGAGATATACCCTCAAATTCTTCTCTTTTAGCTACTTTCTCTGCATGCATCATAAGCATCTTACCTATTCCAAGTCCTCTTGCACTTTCACTTGTAGCAATATTAGCAATATATAAGTTTCCTCTTCTACACTCTCTAAAGATTAGGTATTTTAAAGAATTTATAACATAATATACTTTTTCTGAAATTCCTTCAATTGTATTAAATTGTTTTAGACAAGTTTCAATACTTAATTTATCTAACTTATCATAAGGAATTAATATAATTGCACCAACTACTTTATTATCTAATTCAGCAACAGTTATATAGTCTGTACTATATCTTGATTCTTTCGTTTTAATTAAAGTTTTAAGATTTTCTAAAGTTTCTTCTTTAGATTCTCCCCCTCATACATCTCCAGGGTTTACTTCTGTGAAATAAATTAAATTTGCTATTGCGTCTATATCACTATAGTTACCTTTTCTAATATTAATATTTCTGTTATTCATAAATTCAACCTCCAACACAGAATTCATTCTCTGTATGTATTAATTATAGGCGAATC
>NZ_JAWGSV010000122.1:0-9118 GCF_032552055.1 Clostridium sp.
AAATGATTCACAGCATAAGTAATTGTGTTATTTTAAGTATAAAAATAATTTGTAAAGTAAATTACACCAATTGAAAGCATCGAGTTTTTAATTTTTACATAAGTTGCTTATGTAATTATCTAACTGAAAGTTAAATATAAACTAACTTAATAAAATGCAGAAATTTTATTACAACTTATATATTAATTATAAAAAAACTAGATTAGAAAATTAATTAACTTTCCAATCTAGTCTTTTAACTTACTTAAGATATATTTAATTTAAATATATCTTAAGTATTTATTAATAGCTTTATATATCCCTATCTGAAGAATAATATACTATTATTTTTTATTTTTCTTTTTTCTTAATAAGAATGCACCTGTTCCTAAAGCAGCAATACCAATAAATCCTATTATACTTTCTTGTCCTGTTATAGGTAACTTTCCTACATTATCCTTATTATTTGAATCTTCTATTTCAGTGTTATTTTCTTCTCCAGAGTTTCCTCCGTTACCAGAGTTATTTCCTGTGCCGGAGTTTTCTTCACCTTCTTGGTTATTTCCGTCCCCTTGATCATTTCCCTCTTCAGAATTATTTCCATCTTCTGGGTCGTTTCCATCTCCCGGATTATTTCCGTCTACTGAATTATTTCCATCTCCTGGATTGTTTCCATGGCCTGGATTTTCTCCATCTCCTGGATTCTCAGGTGCATCTAGTAATAAATCTAGTTGATCTTTAAATTTTTCATAGTTATCTAAACTATTATCTATTCTGATTTCTATATATCCAGCATTGCTATCTTTAAAGAATTTAAATAAATTAATCTTCTTTTCAACCTTTATTTTATATACTGTAGAATTTCCATCTACATATTTATTTTCTAAAGTTGTCTTTAATTTTTCTAAGTCTTTTATGAATTTATTAAACTCTCCCACAGTTATATTTTTAACTTCTAATACTAATGGATCATTAATATTACCTATGCCATATAATGGTGTTACTATATCTTTATCCACTATATCTACTATAAAGGAAGGTATCTCATCATTATTATCAAAACTCTTTATATCAATAGTTAAGCTATCTGACTTATTACTTCCATCAATAGTTGAAGCTGTTATAGTAACTTGTCCTTCCGCTTTAGCTATTACTCTAGCATTTCTTCCTAGCACTTCTATTTCAGCAATATTTTCATCACTAGTAGACCATTCTATATCTTTTATATCAGCTTCCTTATTTATAGTTGCTGTTAAGATATTGCTACTTCCTATGTATAACTGATTTATTTTACTATCAATTGTTATATTAGTTGCTAAAGAAATATCCTTCTCTACTGTTACTTTTATAGTTTTAGTTGATTTTGCTTTTTGACTATCTTCTACTGTATATGTAACACTGTATTCTCCTACTGCATTTTCATCTACTGTATTATCTGTTACTACTATATTAGATGTGATGTTACCTTCTTCTGGGTCCATTGCTGTTACTCCATCTAATGGATTAAAGTCTTCTCCTAATTTTATAACTTTATCTTCTGCATATATAATAGGAGCTTTATTTATAACTGTTACCTTTGGGTTAACTTCTACTTTACTTTGAACTTTAGTATTTTTACCTTTACTATCTGTTGCAGAATATAAAACCTTATATGTTCCAGGAATATTGGTATTTACATTACTTTCAACTTGCAGTTCTATATTTTTATCTTCGTCTTCTACAGTAACCCCATCTTTTGGTTCAAATTTATCTCCAACTTTTAATACATGATCCTTAACCCCTAATATAATCGGAGCCTTATTAGCTTTTACTGTTAAAGTAATTGTCTTTTCACCTTTGTTTCCATAAGAATCTATAGCTGTATATGTTATTTTATATTCTGTATCAACTTCTGGATCTAAGTCAATATCTTTATCTGAAGTAACTTTTATATCAGTTATTTCTCTACCTTTTGCATCTATTGCCTTAACACCCTCTAATGGTTCAAATCTTTGTCCAGCATCTATAGTTATATCTTTTAGATCTTCCCCATTTTGGGTAAATGTTGGTGGTGTTTTAACATCATCTTGAACTACATTTACTTGTACTGTTACAGTCTCAGATCTTTCTCCAAAACTATCTATAACTGTACATTGTAAATCATAAATTCCTGGTTTATCTTCTACAAACTCAGTTATTACTTCATCACCTTTTTTAACTTCAAGAGTTAACTTATCATCTTGATCATCATCTGACATAGTTATTCCTAGATTTTCTGCTGTTAACTCTAGTTTTTCTCCATCAGTAACTTCTAAATACTTATATTCTAAGCTTATTATAGGTGCTGTGTTCATAGTTATAAAGTCATTTTTGTTATAATCTACATTAGTTGTGTAATACTCTTTATTTGTATTACTTATGTATTTATATTCGTAATTGCTTGTTGGAATAACCTTATATTTAGGTGCTTCACCTTTATCTAGTAAATTAGTTGAATCAGGAGATTTTACATCTAATTCAAAGACATCAATTTTATTTCCTGTTTTAGGAATAGAATTTTCAGCTGTTATTAATACATCTATAGTATTATCTTCTTCATTTACCGTATAATCTACTAATATATCATTTGAACTGCTTGAGTATTCTTTATTCTTAAGCCTTGTCTCTACTTCTGATGTAATTAAGTCCTTTATACTATTTTCTCCATCCTTTAAAGATGCTCCCTCTAACTTAACACTAAATTGAAGTGCTTTTGGTATATCTTCTATATTGTCTATAGCTACTTTAACAGTATCACTATCAACTTTTTCTACAACTAATTTAAATTTATCTTCATTATTTTTTTGAACTTCCTTAAATTTGGGAGTTGCGTATACAATTGCAACAGTAGATGTTAATACTAAAGTCGATGCTATAGCAACCTTTGCTAATGATTTCTTACTTTTCATATACTTTCTCCTTTCTTACCTTTACAGGAGAGCTGTCTTAAAGACAGCTCAATTGTAAACTTATCTATTCTTTATTGCTTCACTCATTACACTACTATTAATTTCTACAACTTTATCATAAGAATCATTTATAGTTCTAGCACTTCCAGCATTTAAATCAATTTGTGGTAAATTATCTAAAGCTGGGATATCGTAATAGAAAGTATCACTTACTAATCTTTGTCCAATTGGAGTATCTCCATCTAATTTATTGTATCTATATAATTCTGCTTTAATAGAAGTTCCCTTTACATTAGGTCCATCTTCAAAGATTTTATCTTGTTGCTCTGGAGTTATCCAATATAGCCATGTACCTTCCGCAACTTCACCAAGCTCTGAATCCTCTGGTAATTTAGCTAATAGTATAGATTGAGCTTCCATAGCAAAGTTCTCATCATTTTCATTTAATACAAGTGGAATATTAAATGCTGGGTCACCCTTATATTCTCCAGTTACAATTATTGAACCAGCCTCAATAACTTTTCCATCTGCATACTCATAATCTGATTTTAATCTACCTATACCATTTTTATATACCTTATCTCCATTATCAATACCGATTTCGATATTATCTCCAGTTGGACCTAATATATCAAGTTCTGCTATTGAAATAGTTTCAGCTCCCTCAGCAACTAGCTTTACATACTTAGCATTAAATGCCCAAAGTTGTGTATTGTCGCTACTTCCTGCTTCATTGAAGTAAATAGTATTTTCCTTTGTAGTATCAAATGTACCTGAATGAGCCTTAACCCAATTTTCACCATCTTCACTTACAAGAACTTTATATTTGCTTATAGGATTGTAAGTGATTTCATTATTTTTCTTAAAGAAATTCATTATAGAGAATTTCTTAGTTTCTGTTTTTCCTGGTGTATATTTAAGCCCAACTATTGACTTAGTCTCTCCCATATCAACTGTTACATATGGATCACCGCTTAGAACTTGTCCATTTTCATTTAAAGCTTTTGATGCATTATACACAGTAGATATATCACTATCTTTTATGTTATTAATTGAACCATCTTGAGATTGTCCATGTCCTGTATTTTCATTAATAGCATCATCTTCACTTCTAGTGTTTGTATCAAATATCCAATTTTTATTAGATATACTTCCATCATGATTTACTTTTATATTTCCAATTGTTGATTCCTTAGTTACATTTAAGCTGTAATCATAAGCTTTAACCTTATATTCAAAAGCTCTATTATTTAATGTATCTAAAACATCTGTATATTCAGTAATATCACTTTCTTTATCTCTCTCAACAAACCCAACTGGAGTTTCTTTAATTCCTGTTGCAGTTGCTTCTCTTCTTATTATTTCATATCCAAGAATTTTATCTGAATCTCTATCTACACTTAATCTTAATGGAACTTCCTTTTGATTTAAGTAGCTCTTTTCAGTTATAGCATTTCCATTCTTATCTACACCAAATGTTCCATTAACTTTTGTTTCTGCATTCATAGTTATACTACTCATATCATTGTTATCTATTGCTTTTAATCTCTTTCTTCTAGCTTCATCATTTAAGTAGTATATTGCTTTATCTTCCTTATCATAACCCTTACTATCTAAGTACTTATTAGTTTCTGGACTTGCAACAATACCCCACTTTTCAAAATATTCTCTTAAATCTTTTTCAATTGCATCTGATGATCTCATTATAAATGTTTGGGCAGTTTGATCATGACCAACTTCTTTTGGTGCAACTCCATTTACCCTTGTAGCTCTATATAACTTAGCATAGAAAGTATCATTTTCTAAATCATTATCTGTATTAAGATCTAACATATCATAAGTATAGTCATTATCATATGCTAAATGTAATTGCCAGAACATTGCTAACTTATCAATTCCTGAACTTGCAAGACCTACACTGCCTGATGTTACCTTGTTGTATACCCCCTTGTATGATGTTCCTTCTATTCTAGATGTATTAATATCATTAAAGGTTTGAGTAATTAAAGCTAGTATATTATTTGTTACTTCTGCATATGTTAAACCTGGTCTATCATGAACATGTCCTATTTCATGATTAATACCCCAGCCAAATAATGACCCTTCATCACTATTTAATAAGTTTCCATTTTCATCAAATTTAAATGGAATCCCTTGCATCATACCAGGAATTGAACCATATCCAATACCTACGTGGTGGCCTGAAGCATACATAAATGCCCCTGTAAACATTCTTTGATATTTGATATTAATACGGTTTAATGGTGCTTTATTATCTTTAAAGAATTGTTGTTCACTCTTACCATTAAGCTTTTCTAAAGCATTATTCCCTATTTTTCCATCATTATCAAAATCTATTGGCTCTTCAAGTAAACCTTGTTGTGCATAAGATACCTTCATTAATTGTTCCCATGCCATCAATGTATCATAAACTCTATTTACTTGAGCTTCTTCATTTCCAGCCAATCCACTTTCTATACCCTTAAGAACTTGATCTGCTGCAAGAGACAGAGAAACTCTATCACTTTCTATTTCAGTACTATTTAAAATAGAAGTTTCAGGATCATAAGCATAAATATTTTTTGCTCTATCAGCTGGAGTTACAGTCTTAGGATATCTATCTTGTACTGTGCTAACATAAGATTTTAACTCTCTAATATATTCTCTAATTAATTCTTTAACTTCTGATTCCTTAGATGAATCATCCATCATATTATTAACATTTAAATGAGGTATTTCTGTTCCACCACTTACACGAACTTGAACTTCTTGTTCATCACTAAAACCACTATTAAATCTTAAATATAAGTTTCCACCCTTTTCATAATCCATATCAAATGGTGAATCTGGAATTGTTATTTCATTTTTACCTACAGTTAGTGGCGTATTATATTCTTTTATATAAGTTCCACTTTCACCGTTATGTTGAGTTACTGCAAGCTTAAATGTAGTATCTTTTCTTGAAGAACCTATATATATATTTACTTTATCACCTGGTTTAACTGCTACTCCTAATGCTTGATAGTCATTTGATTGACCTATTGTATGTCCTCCATCATTAGAAGTATTATTTCTTATTCCAACATCAAGAGTTTTTATATTATCACTTAACTTAATATCGTTGAATAAATCTTGTGCTCTCTTTAAATCAGCTAATAATTGTTCTTGCTTTGGATGATACTCCATACTTGCTGAATCTATAGTATTAGCTCTTTTTATAAGTTCATCAATTCTTTCTTGAGTAACATCATCATTTAACTCTAGCATTAAATCACCTTTAAATAATGCAGCTACATCATTTTCTAAGCTATCATATTCATAGAATTTAATTTCACTTATACTTGAGTATTGTGCCTTACCGTATGAAGGATTAATTCTTAATGCAGTTTGTATCTTACTTGTTGTTACTGGATTCGGAAGCTTAACTTCATAATATAATGTTCCATTATCCTTATCTTTTAAAGTAGTATATTTGGCGTTTACATTTACAAATTCATTTTTCTCTGAGTCAAAATATCTTACTGGAACATAATCATATGTAACATCATATGCATATACGCCATCTAAACGAGTTGCTATTCTTATAGTATCTATTGTATATTCTTTATCAAAAGTAACAGTTGGACCTGAATTATGGCTACTATTCCATGTAAATGATGTCCAGTATGTACTAAAGTCATTATCTACAATTGCAAATTTATTACCTTCCATACCATCTGGGTGTGATCCTGGATCAACTCTTCCATATTCTACATCTACTATGTTTGAAGTATGTTCTTCACCTTCTACTACTCTATTTATCAACTTATATTCTGACATTTTAGGAGGATTAATACCTTTTGTAGCACCTAAATAAGTCTGTGATAATCCACCAGTACCATGGTGATTAGTCGCTGTCATTTTTATTTCATATGTAGCATTATCTTCAAGTCCTGTTATAGTGTAGCTAGTCCCTCTTATTAACTCATCATTATCAGTCTTTTCAGCTGGACTTAAATTTGCTACTCCATCTGGTATATCATTAGTAGGATCACTATCTACATACTTAGGTTCATTTGGATCTTTGACCTTAAACCATTCTCCAGTTCCAAGCTTTCTATAATATAAATCATAGTCCTTAGCTTTTTTATGGCTCTTCCAGCTAACATTAAGTATTCCTTTATATGCCCCTTCTATTTTTATACCTTCTGGTCCCTCAGGTGCTGTTTCTGGGATAACTTGAAGTTCAATAATAGAATCTACCCCAAACTTATTTCCACCTTCTCCATTAGAGCTTAATTTTCCTGATGTAGAATCCCATCCTTTTGGTATATAGTTTTCATCAACATTATCTGGAACTCCATCTTTATCATTTAAGTTATTGTCTAAGTTAGTTGTACCAGCTGGTTTTGTAGAATAATCTTCTTGCTCATCCTTATAGCCACTCTTCCAATCGCCATTTAAAGATTGAATACTTACTCTATATGTAGAATAACCATTAACTTTCTCTATCTTTAAAGTATTCTCAGTAGTCTTATATGTACTTGTGGATTTAACACTGCCATCTTCTTTTAGCTCTTCTACTTTGATTTCATATCCACTTATATTATTTTCATGTTCCCATCCTAAAGTCATAGCTTCATTACCTACAGCTGTTGAACTTGTAAAGTTATTTATAACAGGAATATTCATATTAGGCTTTGGCATTTCTTTATAAACATTATTTAAAAAGTTAACCTTTGATATTTCTGCAAGATTTTTATTTCCTCTACCCCCAGTAACTTTTATAGTAATTTCACTTACTGCAACTTGCCCACCTAAATCTATTTCTATTACACTTACTTCTTTTCCATCAGAATTTCTTGTTCCTATAACCTTTGAATTATTTTCATTAAAGTTAATATCTTTATGGCCTGGTATACTTATAAGTCCTTTTCCAGGAGCTGTATCCTTTGGTGCTTCTATAGTTATTTTTTCTACATTAGTTGTAGTTGTAGACCTAGATTTTCCTGATAGATTTATAGGTATTTCAATAGGATTATTTTCACTTATTTCTTCATTATTTTTAGCTGATAATTTTACTCCTGATCCATTATCAGCTAATATATCTCTTATATTTCCTTCAACTATTTCTGTTGTATTATTAACATTTATATCAATATTGTTAGGATTTAAAATTGGATCTGTATCTACTATAGTTGCTTCTACACTAGTTTTGTCCATATTTTTGTGTGTATAACTTAAATCAGTTATATCTACTTTTCCATCTCTATTTAAGTCAAAATTAGAATCATATGACTTACTCTTTATTTTATCTTTTATTGCATCATAGTCTGCTTTATCTACTTTCTTATCAGCATTTACATCCCCTGATAGGAAAAGCCCTGGATAAACTTCATCTTGAGCTTGATTATCATTATTGCCACTTGTACCTACTAAAACCCTCTTTGATGAATCTTGTATATCTATGTTAACTATATTTGCAGTTTCATATCCATCCCCTAGAATTTCTAAAGAATAATTTCCTAAAGGCAATTTATTGAAAGTTAGATGATAGAAATATACTGAGTCATCACCATATTCTAATGAACTTCTCTTAGAATTTAACGCCTCTAAATTATAAGTAATACCAGTATCCCCTATAACTCCACTCTCGTTATCTGCTCCTAATTTAATTATTCCAACTGCTCCTGATTCACCTATTAATTTTACTGATATATTAGTATTTTCAGTATTCTCCTTCTTTATAGGTGTAGAGAAGTTTATATCTAATTCTAATTTTCCTGTAACTTCATAATCAATATTTTCTACTCTTTCTTCAGTCTCAGTTTCTACATTTCCATCAATTTCTTCTACTTCTTCAGTATTTTCAACGTTCTCAATTTCTTGTACATTTTCGTCTTCTGGAGCTTGTTCAATATTTTCAGTACTCTCTATGTCATTAACTTTATCTGTATTATCTTCAGTTGATGTAATATCATTATTACTTTCAGGTTTTTCTTCTAAATTTGAATCCTTATTATCATTATCACTTTGTAAAATATCTCCATTAAGAATATCAATAGCTTCTTTATTATTTATTGTTTCTGCATATACAACATTTTGCATCTGACTTGCAATTAATGCCACAGCAAGTGTAGCTGATATCTTTTGTTTCAAAATAATTCCTCCTATTTAATTTTTTTCGAATAAAATATATCATAAATTATACTGGAAAATCAATATTATATAAT
>NZ_JAWGSV010000123.1:0-9039 GCF_032552055.1 Clostridium sp.
TGCTAATCTAGTCTACATTAAAATCCCTAAAGAAAGTTAGACTTTAACTTCAATATATGACATGTAATTTATAATGTAAAATGAATAATTAATGAAAAAATCCCATTAGGAGTTTTAAATTTAATTTATTTTCAGTAATTCATTAGGAGTTGCATCAATAATTTTTCATTTTTAATTCTTCATTCTTTATTAACAAAGAGCTGTCTTTAAGACAGCTCATTTCTTACTCATATACAAGTTCTAAATTAGCAAACTTACTGTGTGCTCCTATCCAAGCCATCTTAACTGTTCCAACAGGACCATTTCTCTGTTTTGCTATAATACATTCACCTATATTTTTTTCTTCTGTTTCCTTATTATAATATTCATCTCTATACAAGAACATAACAACGTCAGCATCCTGCTCTATAGATCCAGATTCTCTTAAGTCAGATAACATTGGTCTATGGTCAGCTCTTTGTTCAGGTGCACGAGAAAGCTGAGATAATGCTATAACAGGACATTCCATTTCCTTGGCAAGTGCTTTAATAGATCTAGATATTTCTGATACTTCTTGTTGTCTACTTTCACTTCCAGCACTACCACTCATAAGCTGAAGGTAGTCAATAAGAATCATATCTATACCATGCTCCATTTTTATCTTTCTACACTTTGATCTCATTTCCATTACACTTAATCCAGCAGTATCATCTATGTAAATTTTAGCTTTAGAAAGTGGACCTGTAGCTCTTGCAATTCTCTCCCAGTCATCATCATCTAGATTACCAGTTCTTAGCTTTAGCATATCTACATTCGCTTCAGAGCAAAGTAACTTATATGCTAATTGCTCTTTAGACATTTCCAGGGAAAATATAACTACACTCTTTCCTTCTCTAAGTGCTGCATTTTCTGCAATATTTAAAGAAAACGTTGTTTTTCCCATAGATGGCCTTGCAGCTATAAGTACCATATCACCTTTTTGGAATCCTGATGTTTTAGCATCTAAATCTCTTATACCTGATCCAACACCAGTTATAGATCCCTTATTATTGAATAGCCTTTCTATTTCTAAGAATCCTCTTTCTAGTACATTTGCTAATGATTCATATTCATTAGATCCTTGTTTTTCTGCTAAATCAAAGATTTTCTTTTGAGCTATGTCTATAACATCTTCAACTTTATCTTGCTTATTATAACTTTCCTCTATAATTTGTGTTGCTGACTTAATAAGCTTTCTTAAAGTAGATTTATCTTCTACTATTTTTATATATGCTTCTAAGTTAGCAGTAGTTATAACTGATGAGCTTACTTCTGATATATAAGTAACTCCACCTGCTTTATCTAGGTTATCCGTTGATTTTAAATATTCTAATAAGGTTACAAGGTCAACAGCCATATCCTTAGAGAACATCTCTCTAATAGCCTTAAAAATGACTTTATGACCATCTCTATAGAAATCTTCATCTTTTAGCTTCTCTAGAGCTTTAGAAATAGCACTTTTATCTATTATCATAGCCCCAATTACTGACTGCTCAGCTTCTAAACTTTGAGGCAAACTTCTCATTATTGGTGCATCCATATGTAACCTCCTCATTATTAATATAACTATTATATCAAAGATTTATATTATATAAAATAAATTACTTAATATATTGTTTAAATAAAAAAGCTGATAAAAATCATATTTTTTCACTTAACTTACTAAGATAAATTTAAATATGCTAATTATCAGCATTTATTGAAATTTTTATTTTTCAAATACTATATCCATTAATTCTTCAATAGTACTAATAGCTTTAACTTCTATGTCTTGAAGATTTAAAGGAATTTCTTTTTCATTTGCCTTAGGTACTAAAACAAGCTTTATACCTTTTCTTCTTGCGCCATATATCTTTTCAAATATTCCTCCAACAGGTTTAATACTTCCTCTTAAAGATATTTCTCCAGTTATCGCTACATCTTGTCTGATAGGTCTTTCTAACAATGCACTTATTATTGAAATTGTAATAGCTGCTCCAGCTGATGGACCATCTATTCTTCCTCCTCCAACAATATTTACATGTATATCATAATCCTTAATATCCTTATCTGTCATTCTTCTTATTACAGATGCTGCATTAAATACAGAATCCTTAGCCATAGAACCAGCAGTATCATTAAACTTAACTATTCCCATACCTGGCTTTTTAGATTCAAATACTACTGTTTCTATTTCTAATGTAGAACCCATAAATCCACTTACGCCTAATCCATAAGTATGACCTACTTCAAATTTATTAGTTTCTTCAATTATTTCATATGGTACATATCTTCCTATAGATATAACCTCTTCTACATCACTAATAGTAATTTTAGTATTTAAATCATCCTTTGAATTATATAAGGCATATCCATATGCATCAGCTAGAATATTTACTGCCTTTCTTCCTTCAAAAGTATATCTACTTACAAGCTCTGCAACACCATCTTCTATTTCAACTTGAAGCTTTTTAGCTGCATTTTCTATTATTCCTATAATATCTTGTGATGAAAGTGGCTCAAAATATACCTCTGTACATCTTGATCTAAGAGCAGGATTAATTTTTCCTGGATCTCTTGTAGTTGCTCCTATTAAAACAAAATCTGCTGGAGCTCCCTTTTCAAAAAGATATTTTATATATTTAGGAGTGTTTTCATCATCTGGATCATAATATGATGATGAGTATTCAACTCTCTTATCTTCTAAAACCTTTAATAGCTTATTTTGAAGTATTTCATCTAATTCTCCAATTTCATCTATAAATAGCACTCCACCATGAGCTTCTGTAACTAAGCCAGTCTTAGGCTCAGGAACACCTATTTCTGCTAAGTCCTTCTTGCTACCTTGATAGATTGGATCGTGAACTGATCCTAGAAGTGGATTTGTTATTTCTCTTGGATCCCATCTTAATGTAGTACCATCAACTTCAACAAACTTAGAATCATCATCAAATGGTGTAAATCTTAATTTTCTAGCCTCTTCTAATGCTAATCTAGCAGCTGAAGTTTTACCAACCCCAGGTGGTCCATATAAAATTATATGTTGAGGATATGGTGAAGACATCTTTGATATTAATGACTTAATAGCTCTTTCTTGACCTACTATCTCCTCAAAATTTTCTGGTCTTAAAAGACTCATAACATTTTTATTTATATTTTTAGCGTCTAATGCTTCTAATCTCTCAAGCTTAACTGTTGTTTTAGTACTTTCTGGTCCCTTTTGCTTCTTTATTATTGATAGTTTTATGTCATCCATAAACTTATCTTGTCTTTCTTGAAGGGCCTTTTCAACTTGAGTTTCTACTTTGTTTTGAACATATTTTCTAGCAATATTTTCTGATATATAATAAATTGTATCTTCTAGTACATCTCTTATTTCATCTTCCTTTGGTACTGCCTTTAGTCCCTTCCCATCTGATGCAATTACATTTAATGCATATAATCTTTCGCATATGTTAATAGAGTTTATATACTTTTGTAGTTTAAATCTTACTATCCTAGCTCTAACAGCACCTTCATCTAACACATTATTTAATATCTGATCTATTACATTTGCTTGTGCGTCTAAAGATAGATCACTATCTAATAAACTCTCTATATTTGTTTCATCGTAAGCCTTCAAACTTAGTCCTCCTTATGATTGCTCTACAATGGTTACCTTCATCTTAGTAGATACTTCTGGATATATCTTAATTTCTATATCATAACTACCTGCAACCTTAATTGTATCCATAACAATTTTCTTTTTATCTATTGATAACTTATATTCTTTATTAATTAATTCCGCTACATCTTTACTAGTTATAGCTCCAAATAATCTCCCATTATTTCCTTTAGCTTCTATCTTAACTTCTTTACCCTTTAATTCAGAAGCTAACTTTTGAGCTGCTTCTATTTCAGCTAGCTTTTTCTTTCTTTCATTTTCCTTTTTAGCATTTAATATATGCATATTTGAATTATTTGCTTCTTCAGCTAATTTCCTAGGAAATAAATAATTTCTTGCATATCCATCTGATGCCTCTATAACATCACCTTTTTTACCTAATTTCTTAACATCTTGTAATAATATTACCTTCATGTTATTCACCAACCTTTAAATGTTTTTCTATTGATTCTTTTAATTTTATCTTTGCTTCTTCTATAGTAGTATTACTTAATTGGACTCCAGCCATATTCATATGGCCTCCTCCACCTAATTCCTCAAGAATTACTTGAACATTTATTTCTCCAATGGATCTTCCACTAATCACAGTGTCTCCATTTATGTTTATTAAAACAAAACATACATTTATACCTGATATATTTAATAATTCATCAGCTGCCCTAGCTGCCATAAATGATTTTTTTAATCCTTTAGGTGCTACAGCTATTGCAATATTATTATTAACCTCAGCTGTTTTTATTGTATCTGCTATTATTAAAAAATCTTCTAAGTTATCCATAAACATTTTCTTTACTTCTATTGTATCTGCTCCTGATGCTCTTAAAAATGATGCTGCATCAAAAGTTCTAACACCAGCTTTAAATGAAAATCCCTTTGTATCCATAAATATCCCAGCTAATAATCCTTCTGCTTCAAGCCTTGTTAGATTAGGTCTTTGAACCATGTATTGAATTACTTCTGTTACCATCTCTGATGTAGAAGATGCATATACTTCTATATAACTTAGAATAGCCCCTTCAACTGTATCTGGACTTCTTCTATGATGATCTATTATAATCTTTCTTTGAACCTTATCTACTATACCTCTATCTAAGATATAACTAGAATTGTGTACATCTACTATAATAAGTAATGTTTTTTCATTTATTTGTTCATATGCCTCTTCAACAGATATAAATAAATTATCATACCTTGAATCACCTTTAAGCTTTCCTAAGAAATACTCTATTGCTGATACATCTTTTCCAAGTATAATATTGCATTGCTTCCCTAATTGTTTAACTACTGATGATATTCCTATTGATGATCCAAAGCAATCCATGTCCGGGTTCTTATGTCCTATTATAAGTACATTGCTGCTTTCATAAATCAATTCTTTTATAGCATGGGAAACTACTCTAGCTCTTACCCTAGTTCTCTTTTCAATTTCTCTAGTATTCCCTCCAAAGAATTTAATTTTATCATTATTTTTTATAGCAACTTGATCCCCACCTCTACCTAAAGCTAATTCCTTAGCTGTTATTGCAAAGTTATTATTTTCTAGGGGGCAAGTTCCACCTCTTCCTATTCCTATACTTAGAGTTACTTCAAACTTATTTCCTCTATCAATTTCTGATATTTCTTTCAATATTGAAAATTTATTATTTATCTCTTCATCTATATATTTATCTTGAACAGATAAAACATATTTATTAGTATCATACTTCGTTATCATAGCCTTAAGTCTTTGAGCATAAGCATTAATATTCTTTTCTACATCAGCTACAAGCATAGGCCTATCACTCTCTAAAGTATTTTCTAATACTTCTGCTAAGTTATCTACTTCGATTAACATAATGCTTTCTTTAGTATTATCTATATTTTTGAAATTGCTTATATCATTAAAGTAAACTATATATAAATTTTCATTTAAGTCATATCCTTCTATCTTACTAGCATATACTATATATAATGAATCTAGTATCTTTATTTTTTGATGTAAGTCTCTATCACAAGCTAATAGTCTAGATATGTTTAAGCCTCTTGCTATGCTTACAATATTTAATCCACTAGGATCTTCTTCAGGGATAAATTTTCCAAACTCCTTATTACTCCAAAATATTTCTCCTGATTCTTTTATTATTGCAACAGGAAAAATTAAATTAAAAATATTATTATTAATATTTTCGTTAATATCTACCTTTATCTGCTCTATTTTTACATCTGTACTTTCCTCTTCTTTTCTATTTGATAAATGCTCACTTATACTAAATAAAAGAAAAATACATAATAGTATACTGCCTAATATACCGCTTTTTATATAATAAAAACCAATACAAGCTACAACAAATAGAACTGGTGTAATTATAGGCCTAATAATTTTAAGTCTCTTTTCTAAAAAATCCTTCCATTCCATAAGACTAATGGCGCTCCTTTAAATGTAATTGAAGTTTACTTAAACTCCTTCCATCATTTTCATACTCGTGACCTTCTGCTATACCTACTTGAAGTTTATTCTTCATATCATCATCTACATCTTCACATGAATATCCTAATTTCTGAGCTAATACATATAAAATAATTACAGCCCCTGATATACAATTTAGTATCGCATCTTGTGCTACATTACTTCCCTTAGTTAGCAAATGATAAAATTCACCTATTATACATAGCAAATTTGCCTTAAGCTTTTCTATCATCTTAATATTGGCCATTATATTTAAATCATCTCTCTTCACCATACTCACCCCTATATTATTACCCTTGTATATATATTTTAATTATATTTGTGATTTTATGCAACAGCTTATAATTAATATTACATATTTTGTAAATAAACTTGTGTATTAGTATAACAAAAAACCCCTGATAAAACAGGGGTTAATTATATTTACTCAGTTGTAAATGGTAATAATGCTATGTTTCTTGATCTCTTAATAGCAGTTGTTAATTCTCTTTGGTGTTTAGCGCAAGTTCCAGAAATTCTTCTTGGTAATATCTTACCTCTTTCTGTAACAAACTTTCTTAGCTTAGTTATATCTTTGTAATCTATAGCTTCAGCTTTTTCCACACAAAAAGCACATACTTTTCTCTTAGATCTTCTCATTTTTCCAGATCTCTTCATGTCTCTCATGCTAATTCCCTCCTTCTTCTTAGACTATTAGAAAGGCATATCTCCATCATCTACAGGAGTCATGTCTTCCTCAAAATTCATTCCACCAAAGTTATTTGATGGATTTGAATAACCAGAATTGTTTGAAGCTCCAAAGTTATCATTGAAACCTTGGTCTCTTCCAGCACCACTTCCATTACCTGATCCAATGAATTCAAATGATTCAACAACTACATCGGTTGTATATCTCTTTGTTCCATCCTTAGCATCATAACTACCAGTTCTAATGCTTCCAGTAACAGCTAGTTGTCTGCCCTTAGTAAGATATTGTGCTATTGTTTCACCAGTTTTACCAAAAGCTACACAATTGATAAAATCAGTTTCATCCTTTTTAAAAGGTCTTGTTACTGCTAAAGAGAATCTTGTAACAGCAGTACCACTTCCAGCAGCAAAGTTAAGCTCTGGATCCTTTGTAAGTCTTCCAATAAGTATTACCTTATTCATAACAATATCACCTCTTACGCTTCTTGTTTTACTATGATATGTCTTATAACACCATCAGTAATTCTGAATATTCTGTCTAATTCCTTAGGTAATTCTGAATCAGCATTGAAGTTGATTAATGTATAGAATCCTTCGTTAACTTTTGAAATTTCGTAAGCAAGCTTTCTTCTACCCCAAACGTCAACATTTTCTATAGTTCCTCCACCGTTTTCTATTACACCCTTAAACTTTTCGATTGCAGCCTTGCAAGCTTCCTCGTCTAATGATGGGTGTAGTATAAATATAGTTTCGTACTTTCTCATCATTTTCACCTCCTCCCCTCGGCCTTTGGCTGTACTTTGTACAGCAGGGATTACAATTAATTATTTTATCATTGTTTAATTTTTTTTGCAAGATAAAAAAATAACTATATTATTGCTTTACTACTTTTTTTGCATCCTTTTGGAATTTACTTCTTGGAATCATAATTATTCTTCCGCATCCTACACATTTAATTTTAATATCTGCTCCAAGTCTAATTACTTCAAAATCCTTACTCCCGCAAGGATGCTGTTTTTTCATTTCTACAATTGTACCTAAGTCAAAGTTTTCTACCATAAAAATATCCTCCTAAAGTATTAATTATTATTTACTAATTGAGTCTTTGGATAAGGAATTTCTACTCCTGCCTCATCTAATGACTTCTTAATTTCTTTTCTTAATTCCCTCTCCATCTTCCATTGTGAAAGAGGTTTAGACTTTCCTACAACTCTAATAGTTACACCTGATGCATTTAAAGATATGGCACCCAATACTTCTATATTTTCTCTTATATCTTCGCTATTTGACCTTTGGAATTTTTTACAAGTATTTGTTATTATATTTATAGTATTATCTATATCCTCTTCATAGGCAATTTCAACATCTACTATAAATCTCATATCATATCTTGAATGATTTGTTACCTCCAACACAGAACCATTTGGTATATTATGGATATCTCCACTAAAATCTTTTAAAGTAGTAGATCTTATTCCGATATTTTCAACTATACCACTATATACTCCTATTGTTACATGATCACCAACACCATACTGATCTTCAAATATTATAAAGAATCCATTTATTATGTCTTTTACCAAACTTTGAGCTCCTATCCCTACTACAAAACCTACTGCGCTTAATACTGCTGCAGATACCTTGAAGGTACTCCCTATTATAATTGCAGCTCCTGAAAAGTAAACTATGTATTTTAAAGAACTTTTTAATATAGCTCCTACTGTTAATGCCTTTTGTGTATCCATAGAAAAACTTCTTTTACTATTAATTTGATTTTTAACAAATTTATCGATTATCTTATTGCCTATCTTTATTATTAGAAACATTACTATTATTAGTAGAATCATACTTATAGTTTTACTTACTATAAATTCAATTACATTAATAGTACTACTTAACGCTTGTTCCCAATTAAAGCTTAATGAAATTTTTCCATCTTCCCCAATACCAGTATTAATAAATGTTGAAATATTTATCATATTAAAACTCCTAGCTTAATTCTATAAAATTATTTTCTTCTTTTTCATATATATTTTTATAACTAATAATATTATTAGCAATAATTTTGTCTACATACACTCTTTCTTCTATCCTAACCCATATTCCGCAACTATGAGTTATTGATGTAGGAGTAGGCATCATCCTAAACTTTATACCTACTTCATTTAATTTTTTTTCTGCATTCATTGCGTCTAAAGTATTTTTAAAAACAATTATATAATATTTCATAATGTCTCTCCTTTAT
>NZ_JAWGSV010000124.1:0-9011 GCF_032552055.1 Clostridium sp.
AATCAGTTTATATTAGTTCAGAGTTTTTTAGTCTAATAGCCAAAGAACTTCCTTTAGCAAAGGGAATGAATGGTCTATTTGAAAGTATATATTGATGATAGAATAAAGACATAACGAGGTGAAAGCATTGATTAATAAAAGGGAATTAAAGATTATAAGCTTTTTACAAGATAAGGATCACCATATTACAGGTGAAGAAATTGGAAGTTTTATAGGGGTTTCATCTAAGACATTAAGACAAGATATTAAAAGTATTAATCAAAGATTAGTAAAGGTTAGTTCAAAAATATCCTGTGTAAAAGGAAAAGGCTATATATTAGAAATAAGCGATAAAGATAGCTTTAATAACGAGTTAGTTAAACTTTATGAGGAAAATATAAATAGCAATAATCTTATACCCACAACCTCTAAAGGAAGAGTAGTTTATATTATAAAAAAGCTATTATTATTGGAGTTGAAACATAATAAAGGAATTACGCAAGGAAAACTATGTGATGACTTATATATAGGATTAACTACTCTAAAGGCAGATTTAATTGAAGTAAAGAAAAAGTTAAAGAAGTTTGATATAGAGCTTTTGAGGGATGGAGTTAAAGGAATTGCTTTAAGAGGAAGCGAGGAGGATCTAAGAAGCTGTATAAGCTATTATATTTTTAGACGCTTTGAAAACGATATAATAAGTTTAAAATCTATTGAACCTATATTTGAAAAAGAAGATATAGAAAAAATGGATGATATATTAACCAATGTAATAAACAAAAACAAGATTAGTATTACTGATATTAGCTTTTACAATTTATTAATTCATATATTAATAGCTATAAATAGAGTTAAAAATGAGAATATACTTGAAACTACTCAATGTGATAATGCATTAAAGGAAACTCTTGAATATAAAGTTGCTAAAGAGGTAACTAGTAGTATTTTTAAAGAATACAGAATTATACTTCCAGAAGAAGAAATATTTTATATTACTCAGCATCTATATACAAGAAAATTTATTGATGATGAAGAGCAAGAAAAAACAGTAGATATAAATGATGATTATACTTCAATGGTTTTTGAAATGTTAAAGTATGTCGATTCTACTATAGGAATAGATTTTAGTAAAGATAATTCACTAATTTGGAGTTTATCCACTCATTTAAAATCAGCTATAACTAGAATAAAGTATGATATGCATATTACTAATGACATGCTCCATGAAATAAAGAAAAGTTATTCTTTCGCATATAAGATAGCTTCAATTGCTACACAATATATAGAAAAAGAAATTAATAAGGATATAAATGAAGATGAAGTAGGATTTATTTGTTTACATTTTGCAGCATCATTACAAAGAATAAAAGATAGAAGAAGTAATGGTAAACTTAAGGCTTTAATTGTATGTGCCTCAGGATTAGGAACTTCAATGATAATGTCAGCGAAAATAAAAAGTGAGTTTTCTAACAGTATTGAAATAATAAAGATAATACCTTTAAATGAGTTATCCAAAATTGATAGAAATATCTATGACATAATTATATCAACAATAAAAATAGATACTAATGAGTATGGGGTTAAAGATAAAAAAATAATGTATGTATCACCTATACTAAAAGCAAAAGATTTAACAGCTTTAAAAGAATTTATTTATGAAAATAAAGAGGATTACTTATTAAAGTTTTTAGAGTTTACTGATGAAGATTTATTCTTTGTTGATGAAAATTTTAAAACTAAGGAAGAAATTCTTGAGTTTATGTTAGATAGAATGGTTTCAAAGGGTTACTTAAGTAAAGTTGATAAAGAAAGCTTTTATAAAAGAGAAAATATGTCATCTACGGAAATTGGAAACCAGATAGCAATTCCACATGCTATTGATATTGATCCAGATGTTAGCAAGGTCTGTATATTAATTAATAAAAAAGCAGTATCTTGGGAAGATGAAAAGGTAAGATTAGTAATCTTAATGAGTATACAAAAGGAGATGTATTTAGATTTTGGAGAAATTTTAGAAAATCTTTATATGACTTTAAGCGATGAAGAAAAAGTTTCTAAGGTTTTAAATATAAAAACATATAAGGACTTTATTAAATTATTAAGGTAAGGTGAAGAGATGGACATAAAAGAAATGATAACAGTAGATACAGTAGAATTTGATGTAGATTTAAATTCACAAATTGAGGTGTTAGAGAAAATAACAGACATCTTAATGAAAGACAATAGAATTACAGATAAGACGGAAACTCTTAATGGATACATTCAAAGAGAACAGGAATGTACAACTGGAATAGGTTTTGGACTAGCTATACCTCATTGTAAGGTTGAGAGTGTAATAAAACCAACAATAGTATATTTAAAATTAAATAATCCTGTTGATTGGAACTCTTTAGATGAAGAGCCTGTAAATGTGGTAATAGGATTAGCTATACCAAAGAAGGACGAAGGAACTTTACACCTTGAAATATTATCGAGTTTAGCATCAAACTTAATGGAGGATGACTTTAAGGATTCTCTATTTAGCATGGATGATAAAAATAAATTAATTCAATTTTTACATAATAATTTAGTTTAGGGAGGAAAATGAAATGAAGATAGTAGGAGTTACAGCGTGCCCAACAGGAGTGGCACATACAAATATGGCAGCAAAGGCTTTAGTTAAAACAGGAGAGAAGTTAGGTCATACAATTAAAATTGAAAAGCAAGGAGCTTTAGGAATTCAAAATAGGCTAACTAAACAAGAAATTGAAGAAGCAGATGTAGTTATTTTTGCAGTAGAGCAGAAGGTTAGAGAAGAAGAAAGATTTGCAGGAAAGGTTATACACAAGGTTCCAGTAGCAGCACCAATTAAGAATGGTGTAAAAGTAATTGAAGATGCATTAGCATTACTTTAATTTTAAATTTAGATATATGTAGGGAGGATGAAAGGAATGAAGGAATTTTTTCAAAATATTAAAA
The DNA here is from genome assembly GCF_032552055.1 of Clostridium sp. Taxonomy (GTDB): domain Bacteria; phylum Bacillota; class Clostridia; order Clostridiales; family Clostridiaceae; genus Clostridium. Next base: position 2,938 of record NZ_JAWGSV010000124.1, read on the forward strand.
GACATATATTAACAGGCGTATCATATATGATTCCATTTACAATTGCTGGTGCCGTTATAATGGGAATTGCTAGAGTTGGTGGAATGTTTTATGGAGTTACAGATATTTGGGACAGTGCACATAAAACAGCACAAGGCCTTATACCATTTTTCCATACTTTAGATGGATTAGGTGGACTAGCATTAGGTTTAATGTTACCAGTATTTTCAGGGTTTATAGCTTATTCAATTGCTGATAGACCAGCATTAGTTGCAGGTTTTGTTGGTGGATTACTTGCTAATAATCTAGGAACTGGATTCCTTGGAGCATTAGCATCAGGTCTTATTGCTGGTTATATAGTATATATTATGGCAAATAATATTAAGTTACCAGAGAGTGCAAGTAGTGTAATACCAGTATTTATCTTACCAGTATTCGGAACATTATTTACAGTTTTAATAATGCAATATGTTATCGGTGGCCCTTTTGCAGCATTAAATAATGGATTAATAAATTGGATGAGTACAATGAGCACTGGAAGCAGCGCATTAGTTCTTGCTCTTGTAGTTGGTGGAATGATAGGTTTTGACCTTGGTGGACCAATAAATAAAGCAGCGGTTGTTACTGCAATGGCATTAATTTCAGAGGGACTATTTATAGCGAACACTGCAGCTCAAGTTGCGATTATTATACCAACATTAGGCTATGGTATAGCTACATTAGTTAAGAAGACTAAGTTCTCTGAAGAATTAAGAGAAGCTGGTAAAGCTTCATTTATAATGGGACTAGTAGGTATTTCAGAAGGTGCTATTCCTTTTACATTAGTTAATCCAATGAGAATGATTCCAGTAAATATAATTGGTTGTGCAGTTGGATCAGCTATTGCTGTATCACTTGGAGCAGTAAATACTATTCCTATATCAGGAATATATGGATGGTTATTGGTGGAAAAATGGCCGGTATATGTTTTAGGAATCTTAGTAGGAAGTCTAATAGTAGCAGCGGGAGCTATATTCTTAGGAAAAGGTTTTGATACTGACGAGTTTGATGGAGTAATGTAATTAAAATAGTAGAGGGGATGTTTAAGAATAAAATAGAAACATCTCCTCTTTTATTTTTAAATTAAGTATAAGAGAAAGGCATTAGAAAAGAATGAATTTAAGTAGTTTCAAAAATAGAATTATATTATTTGTAGTAGGAATTATGATATTAACACTTGGAGTTGCTCTTACTGTAAAAGCTGACTTAGGAGTAGGAACTTGGGATTCTGTTAACGTAGGATTAAGCAATAGATTTGGGTTATCAGTTGGAACATTTTCTTTTATAATAGCAATAATAATGACAATAATAGCAGCTATTTTAAGAAATGGAAAGTTTAATTTATATACATTAGGCACTGCCTTGGTTTTAAGTAGTTTTACAGACTTTTGGTTATTTGTAGTTAACAAACTTCCTTTAGGAGATAGTTATATAAGTAGAGTAGTATATTTTTTATTGGGGATTCTGATTCTTTCTATGGGATTAGCTATTTATTTAACACCAAATCTTGCCCCTAACTCATTAGATGATTGCATGATGGCTTTTAGGAATAAATTTAACTTAAGCGTAGGTATGGCAAAGTTAGTAACAGATGGTGTAGGAATAATTTTTGCTATCCTTGTAGGAGGACCAATTGGAATAGGAACAATAGTAATAATACTTTCGGTAGCACCTTTAGTAAATATATTCTTTAATAGAATAAATTCAGCAATAATAGTATCAAATTAAGATATACTTACATAAAAAATTGACTTTATTAGGCTTAAATAAAAATAGTACTAATGAGGCATATATATTAAATTTGGAGGAGAAGTTATGACTAAAATTAATATTGTTAATCATACACATTGGGATAGAGAATGGTATTTTTCAACTATGGATGCTTTATTATTGAGTGATCAAGTTTTTGAAGATGTATTAATTGAATTAGAAGAGAATATTGATGCTAGGTTTTGTTTAGATGGTCAAGCATCCATAATAGAGGATTATTTATCGATAAGACCAGAAAGATTACCTCAAATAAAGAAATTAGTAGAAGAGGGAAGGCTCCTAATTGGACCATGGTATACTCAAACAGATGCTCAATTAGTTTGTGGTGAATCTATATTAAGAAATTTAAGTATAGGGATACATGAGATAAATAAAATTGGTAAGCATATGGAAGTTGGTTATTTACCAGATACTTTTGGGTTTAATGCACAAATGCCAACTATACTTAGAAATTGTAATATAGATAACATAATTTTTTGGAGGGGCATAAACTTAGGTAAGCATGTTAAGTCCCCTTATTTTAAATGGAAGGGTTTAGGCAATGAAGAAGTTTATGCAGCTAATTTAATTGATGGTTATGGAAGCATTCCAAGATTATTTACTAATGAAGAATTTTTAAATAATAAGCTATTTAAGTTAGCTGACAAAATAAAGTCAATGACTGATTTAGATGAAATTTTGATACCTATTGGGAATGATCAAGTAGAAATAACGTGCAATATTAAAAATAAGATTGATGAAATTAATAAAATTAGCAATGATGAATATGTTCAAAGTACATATTTAGATTTTATTGATTATATAAGAAAAAATAGTGAAAAACTAGAGAGATATGAGGGTGAATTTAGAGAACCTAAAACTGGTAGAGTTCATAAGACAATAGGATCAGTTAGATATGATATAAAGAAAACGAATTTCGATATGGAGCAAAACCTTTTAAAAAGAGTTGAGCCATTATATGCTATAGCTGAAAGCCTAGGAATAAAAATAAGCAAGAATTTAATCACAACAGCTTGGAAAAAAATAATGGAAGGTCAAGCTCATGATGGTATGGCTGGCTGTATAACAGATGATGTGGCAAATGATGTATTATACCGTATGAAGCAAGCAAGGGAAATTGCAGATGGAATAGAAAATCTTGTTAAGAAAAGAATTGCTGAAGGATTAAGATTAAGTAAGGATGAAATTTTAGTATTTAACACATTAGCTTACAAATATGATGGTTATAAAGTTGTTGAATTTTTAAGTAGCACAAAGGATAAATTTGTAGCAGATGTTGAAAAGTGTACTGTACTAGATATTCATGAGTATGAAGGAAAAGAAAATATATTAATTGAAGCACCAGAAGGCAATTATTTTATAAATGAGGATGGATATTATAAAATAACTGCTTTAATTAAAACTACATTACCTGCTATGGGATATAAGGTATTCAAGTTAAGTGAAGGAAAAGTAGATATAATTGAAAATAGTAATAATTTAGAAATAAAAAATGATAATTATAAGATATTTGTAGAAAATGAAAAACTATGTGTAGAACTTAAAGATGGAAGAAAGATTGAAGATTTCATTACTTTTGAGAACTGTGGTAATGATGGGGACACTTATGATTTTTCACCACTTAGAGGAGATTCAAATATAACATTTAGAATAGTTGAAGGAATTAGAAAAGCTTCTGAAGGCATTGAAAAGCTAGAATTAAGTGGGAGAGTATTATTACCAAAAGATCTTGAATCAAGACTAGATAGAAATGAATTAAAACCATTAGATATTAAACTAATAATCTCTTTACTAAAAGATGATGAGTTAATTAATTGTAGGATAATTGTTGATAATAATATATTAAGTCACAGATTAAGAGCTTGTATAAAGTCTGATATTTTATCAAATGAATCAATTGCGTCTATACCTTTTGGTTATATAAAAAGACCAATATTAAATGGAGAAATTGGGGAGTGGAATAGTAGTTATCTTGAAATTCCAATAGATATAGAGGTGTTCGAGGGGACTGTTTCTATTACAGATGATAAAAATACATTAAGTATATATTCTAAGGGGATAAAGGAATATCAAGTTATAGAGGATAGAATGTATTTAACATTGTTATCCACTACAAGCCAATTAGGAAAACCCAATTTACTATATAGACCAGGGAGAGCATCAGGAGATACGACAAAGCAAGGCCATGTAATGATAGCTACACCAAATGCAGAACAATTAGGTAAGAATGAATTTGAGTTTTCTATATCACTTTTAGAGGAAAGCTTTAATGAAAACAAAGTTGAAAAAAGATATGAGAAAGTTAATTCACAAAATATATTCTATCAATTACAAGGTTTAAATAAATTTATAAACAGGTTGGATAATAAAATACAAAACTCTAGAACAAAATTAGATTTAAAGAGAGAATACAGCCTTTTAGAAGTTGATAAAAACATATGTATAAGTTCTATATCAGCATCATTTAAAGATAACGCAATACTATTAAGAATGAAAAATTGTAGTAATGAAGAGCTAATAGTAGACAGATATGATTTTAATAAATTTAAAAGATGGGAAATTGTAAATGCTATTGAAGAAGTACAAGATAATCCTAAGTTAGTAATTGACCCATATAATATAATAACAATAAAATTATACTTTTAAACAATAATGATTAGGAAATCATTAGTATTTTATGTTAAAGGTATAGGTAAGAAATTAAAAATATCATTTATAAATTAATATTTTTAATGGATAAGGTTGTATCATATATATTTTGATACAGCCTATTATGGAATATGGAATATAGTATTGTTTAAAGTAAATACGACATGATAAACAGAAGGAGATTAAACTATGTATCCAATAAAGTTTGAAAATTTGTATTATAAGAAAATATGGGGAGGAAGAGACTTAGAAAAATTTAGGGCTAATCTTCCAGAAGGTAATATTGGTGAAAGTTGGGATGTTGCTTGTCATCCAAATGGAACGAGTATAGTAGCAAATGGAAAGTTTAAAGGAAAAAGATTTGATCAATTGATTGAAGAATATGGTATAGATTTATTGGGAAAGAATTTTGAGAATAAGGAATTTCCTTTATTAATTAAACTTATAAATTCAAAAGAAAAATTATCAGTACAAGTACATCCTAATGATGAATATTCAAGAATAAATGAAAATTCTATAGGTAAAACAGAAGCTTGGTATGTAGTTGATGCAAAGCCAGGAGCTAAATTAATAGTTGGAACTAAAGATTGTGATAAAGAAATTTTTGAAAAAGCTATAAAAGAAGAAAGAACTGAAGAATATTTAAATGAAATAGAAGTTAAAAAAGGAGATTGCTTTCTTATAAATAGTGGCCTTGTCCATGCTATTTGTGAAGGAGTTATTATTGCGGAAATTCAACAAAATAGTGATATAACCTATAGAATTTATGATTATGGAAGACCAAGAGAATTACATATTGATAGAGCATTAGATGTAATAAATTTTAATTTATATGCAGTAAATTATGGGAACAATAAATTAGAAGAGCATATTGAGTATAGAAAAAATATTTTATGTAGTACTAAGTATTTTACTATTGAAGAATATATTATAAATGGAGAATTAGTTGAAGAAAGTGATATAAATAAGTTCTATATATTAACTTGTGTAGATGGAAAAGGAATCATTGAATGCAAAAATAATATGAAATTAGATATATTAAAAGGAGAGAGTATATTAATCCCAGCTTCATTAGGGGAATATATTATTAGTGGAGATTTGACAGTTTTAAAATCTTATATATAGGGAATTTTAGGATATAAGGTTTTTGTGTTTGGAAAAACCAGTGTTATATGTGAGATTTATAGTCTTAGGGGCTTATATATCTTGCTAAAGGCTATTTTTATTGTTAAAAATCGGTTGTAAGAAAAATTATTTACAAAAAAGGTTGCTATTTAATAAAGAATGTGTTATTATAAATGAGTAGCAAATATGCTAACAATAAAAAGTTTCATTTAGGTAGATAGTTTCTCATAAATTAGAGATTATTATATCAATTTAGAATCTTTAATTTTAGGAGGAATATTTATGTCAGATAAAACAATAACATGCAGAGATTGCGGAAGCGAATTCATATTTTCAGTAGGAGAACAAGAATTCTATAAAGAAAAAGGATTTGAAAATGAGCCAACAAGATGCGTATCTTGTAGAAGAGCTAAAAAAGAACAAAATAGAAGATAATTTTAGATTGTTATAGGTTGTAGTTTATACTACAACCTTTTTTGACGTTTTAGAATCATGAGGAGATATTATTAATG
>NZ_JAWGSV010000125.1:0-8846 GCF_032552055.1 Clostridium sp.
AGCAAAGGTAGTTTTAGAAGCAGCAATTAATGGCTTAGTAGAAAAAGCAACTGAAGTTAACAAATCTGAATTACAAGAAGTATATGATGACAATAAGGAAAAGATTAAAGGAAATTATACTGATGATTCATGGAAAGCATTTACAGGAGCATTAAAGAATGCTGAAGAAATATTAGCAAAAGTTGATGCAACACAAGAAGAAGTAGATACTGCAAAGGGAGCTTTAGAAGATGCAATTAAAAATTTAAAAGAAAAATCAGATGAAATTAATACAGATAAATTAGAAGAAAAAATAAGCAAAGTAGAAGGCTTAAATAAATCTGATTACACAGAAGAAAGCTGGAGTGTTCTTAAGAAAGCTTTATCTGCAGCTAAAGAATTATTAAATAACTCTAATATAACGCAAGAGGCTATTGATAAAGCTTATGAAGATTTAGCTAAAGCTGAAGATGGTTTAAAGAAGAAAGATAGCAATATAATACCAGATTCAGATACTGAAACAGGTAACAAAGATAACGATGAATTATCACAAGGAGATTTACCTCAAACAGGGGGAGTTAATTCATCAATCTGGTTGGCACTTTCAGGTTTGTTAATTGTGTTAGGAGTAATATTCTTAAAGAAAAATAACAGAATAAAAGCATAAATTAAGTAATAATTAGAGGATATCGTAAAATATTTTTAACGATATCCTCATTTTTTATATAAATACATTTTTAATATAACTATTAAACTATATAATAATATTAGTAGGGATATAAACTACTTTCTGAATATAATTAAATAAAATAAAAAAGGTGAAAATATGAGTGTAACTATAAAAGATATAGCAAAATTGGCAAAGGTATCACATACTACTGTATCTAGAGCATTAAACAATAGTCCTTTAATTAATGAAAAAACAAAGTCTAAGATCAAAGCAATTGCTGAAGAACTTAATTATGTTCCTAATTATAGTGCCAAAAGCTTAGTTTTAGATAAATCCTATACTATTGGTTTATTTTTTTCTAGTATAAATATTGGTACATCCTCTAGTTTTTTTTATGAAATAGTAAAAGGAGTAAATAGTGTAATAAAAGAAAATTACAACTTAGTAGTTAAAGGTATAGATGACTATAAAGAGTTTTCAGGAATAAATAGGCAAAGATTTGATGGGATTATACTTATGAGTCAAAGTGACAAAGATAATGAATTCATATATCATATGAGAGAAAAGGAGATACCACTTATTGTTTTAAATAGGGAAATGGAAGGAAATTCTTTAATAAATATTTTAGCTGATGACGAACAAGGAGCTTTTAAGGCAGTAAGTTTTTTAATTAAAAATCATCATAAAGACATAGCGATAATAGAAGGTCAAGAAGAATTTAAATCTACTAAGAGTAGAAGAAATGGATTTTTTAAAGCGTTAATAAATAATAATATTCCAATAAGAAAGGAATACATGATTAAAGGACGCTATGATATCAAAAGTGGATATGAAGCTATGAATAAGCTTTTAAGCCTTTCGAATATACCAACAGCAGTTTTTTGTTTTAATGATGATATGGCCATTGGCGCTATAAAAGCTATATTTGAAAAAGGTCTTTCAGTACCTAAAGATATATCAATAATAGGGTTTGATGATATAGGTTTTGCTGAGTATGCAACCCCTTCTCTTACTACTATAAAGAGACCTTTAGAAGAAATAAGCGTAATGGGTGCAGAAAAAATGATAGATTTAATCGATAAAAAAGATTACAAAGGAGAGAAAGTATACATAGAAACAGAACTTATAGTAAGAGAGTCAACATGTATACCAGGAAAGAATCATAAATCTCTTAAAGAAAAATAACAAAATAAAAGCATAAAATTAAGTAATAATTAGAGGATATCGTAAAATATTTTTAACGATATCCTCTTTTTTAGGGATAGATATTATTTAATTTCCTAAATTCTCTTGGAGAACTTCCGGTTATTAATTTAAACATTCTTCCGAAGTGAGTAGTGTTTTGGTAGCCAACTTTTTCAGTGATTTGCGAGATGGTAAGTGGTGTTTCAATTAAAAGTTTCTGAGCTTCTTTAACTCTTAGATTATTAAGGTATTCAATAAAAGTAAAACCTGTAACTGATTTAAAGGATCTGCTTAAATGGGCTGAACTTATGAAAAACTTTTTAGAAACTAAATCTAAGCTGATTTCCTTATTATAGTTAGAATTTATATAGGTTATAATTTCATATATTCTCTTATGTAGCTTGCTTGGATAGTCATATTGTAATGTATTGCTGTTAGAATGAAATTTATTTATAAGAATTAGCAACTCTAAAAAGTATACTTTTAACTCAATACTATTTTGAGAATTATTTTCTTTACTTTCTTGAAGGATTTTAAAAAAGCAATTTTCAATTTGTTTTCTCTCAGAGTCTTCTAAACGTAAAATATTACAGTCTTTATAAAAGCAATCTAAAAGTCCTAAGTTATTATAATCTACTAAAAAACCATCAAAAAAACTCATATCAAATTCAATTAAAAGTCTTTCATGAGAACTTAAAGAACCATCCAAAGTGCTGTGCAGTATATTTGAATTAATAAGCACTAAATCTCCCTTTTTTATGTTATATACTTGGTCATGTATAAAATAATTTCTATCTCCAAGCAAAAGATAGTATATTTCATACTGAGAATGATAATGTTTACTACCCATGTGATAAGGACCTATTCTTTTACTATGATCTATAAAAAAACCCTTGCGTCTATTAGTATGAAAAACTTTTGATTTATTCATGATTTACCCACCTTATACCTTTTATTTCACTATTATTATAATTAACCCCTAAAAAAATGTAAATCAATATATGTTGAATTATTAGTAAATAGTCATTAATTGTATGATTTATATGACTTATTTTGATATAAAATATAACTAAATAATTAAAAATTAAAGGAAAGTAAGGTAGTTATTATGAAAAAATTTATGAATGAAAACTTTTTATTATCTAATGAAACTGCAGTAAGGTTATTCCATGATTATTCGAAAAACATGCCAATAATCGATTATCATTGCCATCTAAGTCCAAAGGAAATTTATGAAAATAAAAGATTCAAAAATATAACTGAAGTATGGTTATATGGAGATCATTATAAATGGAGAGCTATGAGGAGTAATGGAATAGATGAAAACACTATTACTGGAAATGCAAGTGATTATGACAAGTTTTTAGCATGGGCAAAAACTTTACAAATTTCTATAGGTAATCCACTTTATCATTGGACTCATTTAGAGCTTCAAAGATTCTTTAAAATTTATGAACCTTTAACAGAAAAGACAGCACCTGAAATTTGGAATGCAACTAATAAAATATTAAATTCAGGAGAGTTTTCTACAAGAGATTTAATTAAAAAATCTAATGTAGAAGCAATATGTACAACTGATGATCCAATTGATTCACTTGAGTATCATATAAAAATTAAAGAACTTAAAGATTTTAATACAAAAGTTTTACCTACCTTTAGACCAGATAAGGGAATAGAGATAAGTAGAGATGCATTTTTACCATGGGTAAAAAAATTAGGGGAAGTTGTTGGTAAAGAAATAAGTGATTATGAGCTATTCTTACAAGCTTTAGAATCAAGAGTTGAATTTTTCAATACAGTTGGTTGCAAAATATCAGACCATGCTTTAGATATGGTGGTGTACTCAAATTCAACAAAAGAAGAAGCAGCAGAAGTTTTTAATAAAGTATTAAAGGGTGAATGTATCACTTTAGAAGAAGAAAAGAAGTACAAGACTTATACACTAATATTTTTGGCGAAACTTTACCATAAGTTTGATTGGGCAATGCAGTTACATATAGGAGCTCTTAGAAATAATAATACAATAATGTTTAATAAACTAGGCAGTGATACAGGCTTTGATTCAATTAATGATGGAACTGTGTCTGAAGCACTTTCAAAACTTTTAGATTCATTAAATAAAGATAATAATCTTCCTAAAACAATTTTATATACATTAAATCCAAAGGATAACTATGTTCTTGGAACAATGATTGGGAATTTTCAAGGAGATAGAATTCCAGGAAAAATACAATTTGGTTCTGCGTGGTGGTTTAATGATAGTATAGATGGAATGACTCAACAGATAAAAACTTTAGCTAATTTAGGGCTTTTAAGTAGATTTGTTGGAATGCTTACAGATTCAAGAAGCTTTTTATCATATCCAAGACATGAGTATTTTAGAAGAATACTATGTAATATTATTGGTCAATGGGTTGAAGATGGAGAAATTCCAAATGATATGGAATTACTAGGAAGTATAGTTCAAGATATATCCTTTAAAAATGCTAAAGAATATTTTAAATTATAGAAGATTTAATTAGAAGAGGATGATGCTTATGAGTATTGAAAAGACCAATAAAGTACCTATTGATTTTATTATTGCACCTGCAACTTTAGCAAGTGATAGTCTTACTTTAGTGTGGGATAAGCCTATTGAATATGCAGATATTAGTGGATATATAGTGTATAAAGATGGGGAAAGAATTGCACAAACAAAACAAAATAAAACTCACTTGACAATTAATGGGTTAACTCCTAATACAATGTATAAATTTCATGTTGAAGCTATTGTTGATAATACTGATGATAAAAATGTAAGTAATACATCAACACCAAATTTGAATGTTAAAACAAAACCATTAGGAAATATTATAGATGTTACCCAGTATCCATATTCTGCTGATGGGACAGGCAAGAATATAAGTACAGCTTCAGTGCAAAAAGCCATTGATGATTGTGAAATTGGTGGTACAGTTTTAATTCCTAAAAGTTCAGTTGTTCTTACAGGTGCCTTGGAGCTAAAAAGTAATATGACTTTCAGAGTAGACGGATTTCTAAAGGGAAGCTTAGAACCAAGTGACTATATAATTAATAAAGAGAGTAGAGATAATTATAAAGGTTTAGTAAATGAAGATGGGCTTATATTAACCAGATACGAAGGTTGGGAAATGTACTGTTATAGAAGCTTAATAAATGCAGGTTACTTAAATCCTGACAATCGCATGGAAGTAACCTGTGAAAATTTAAGAATTTGTGGTGAGGGAACTATATACGGAGGCGGAAATGAACTTGGCAATGAAATGAAAAAGCTATATGCAGATAAAGAAAAATATCCAGAGTATGTTTCAGATGGAATTGCTGGAAGACGTGTGAGAGGACGTCTACTTAGTTTTATACAGTGTAAAAATGTACACCTTACAGGAATAAATATTGAAAATCCTTCATGCTGGACTGTCCATATTATTTATTGCGATACTTTTACCACCCACGGAGTAAATATTAGATCAAGAGGCATAGATAATGGTGATGGATGGGATCCAGATTCTTCAAGAAATCTTATGATTTTTGACACTACTTTTGATACTGGTGATGATTGTATTGCTATAAAATCAGGAAAGAATCCGGATGGCAATATTGTAAATATTCCAACAAAGAATGTAAGAATATTTGATCTTAAAATGTTAGGTGGTCATGGAATGGCCATTGGAAGTGAAGAATCAGGTGGAGTTGAAGGGATATATATGAGAGATTGTTTTATCCAAAATACCAATTATGGACTAGAGTTAAAAGCACATAATTCAAGAGGAGGTTATATAAAAGGTTTGCTGATGGTGGATTGCGTAATTGATAGGTTTATGGCACATAGTATTAACTATAATGCTGATGGAATTCCTGCAGCTAACTTACCATACTTTAAAGATATAGTTATAAAAAACACTATTATTAATGGAATAGGAAGAGGAATAGAACTTATAGGATTTACAGCGGAAGGAAAAAATAATATTGAGGATCACTATGTGCATGGGGTTCTTTTAGAAAATATAATCCTCGGTAATGAAAGTGATGAAACAGGAGAGATATATTTAAAAGCTTGTTATGATATTACATTTAAAAATATAAAGTTACGTAATGGAGAAGAACCTAAATATATTATAGATAAAGATACAGTATTTAACATTAAAATGTGAATTAGACAATCTCCCTAAGTATAATTATTAGAATGTTTATATTAAAAAATATTATTTAACATAAAAAAACATTGTTAACGTGTGCATTAAGTGATATCATTATAAATGAAAGAAAAAAATGGTAATAATCATATAAAAACTTTAAAAATAATATTGCATACGTAAATAATGGATATGGAGGAATAAAAAATGAATTTAAATAAAGAAATCTACAAAGAATACAAACAATATCCAGAAAAGGTTTTGCAATTTGGAGAAGGAAATTTTTTAAGAGCCTTTGTAGACTGGCAAATAGATAAACTGAATGAGGAAACAGATTTTAATGGCAGTATTGTAGTTGTGCAACCTATAGAATTAGGGTTAGTAGATAAATTAAATGAACAAGATGGATTATACACACTGTATCTTCAAGGAATAAAAGATGGAAAAGCTGTCAAGGAACATAAAATTATAAACAGCATTAGTAGGGGAATAAATCCCTATACTAATTATGATGAGTATCTAAAAGTAGCAGAAAGTCCAGATTTAAGATTTATAATATCTAATACAACTGAAGCTGGAATAGCATATGATGAAAATGATAAGTTAGAAGATAGACCGCAAAAGAGTTATCCCGGCAAATTAACAGCTTTATTATATAGAAGATTTAGAGCTTTTAGTGCTGCAAAAGAAAAGGGATTAATAATAATTCCATGTGAGCTTATTGAAAAAAATGGAGAAAAGCTTAAGGCTATAATTATAAAATATGCGAAGCTTTGGAATTTAGGAGAAGAGTTTATATCATGGATAAATGAAGCCAATACTTTCTGTGGAAGTTTAGTAGATAGGATTGTACCTGGTTATCCAAGAGATACAATAAAAGAAATAACTGAAGAATTGGGATATGAAGATAATCTAGTAAATGTGGGAGAGCAATTCCATCTATGGGTTATTGAAGGACCAGATTGGATTGAAAGTGAATTTCCTGTTGGGAAAGCTGGACTTAACACTAAATTTGTTGAGGATATGACACCTTATAGAACAAGAAAAGTTAGAATTCTTAATGGAGCTCATACAGCATTAGTTCCAGTAGCTTATTTGTATGGATTAGAAACAGTTGGAGAATCTGTTAGTCATGAAATAATAGGTGAATTTATAAGAAAAGTTATTTATGATGAAATAATTCCAACGTTAGATTTACCAGAAGATGAATTAGAATATTTTGCTGAAGCTGTACTTGAAAGATTTCAAAATCCATTTATAAAACATTATTTAATGAGTATTGCATTAAATTCAATGTCAAAATTCGAGACAAGGGATTTGCCTTCATTGTTAGAATATATAAATAGAAAAGGTGAACTTCCAAAGAAATTAGTATTCTCACTTTCTGCTTTAATAGAATTCTATAAAGGTAAAAGAAATGAAGAAACTATAGAATTAGCTGATGATGCAGATATATTAGATTTATATAAAAGAGCATGGGAAGATTATGACGGTAGTGAAGAAGGATTAAGAACAATAGTCACTAAAGTTCTTGGATACCAAAAGAATTGGAAAATGAATTTAAATGAAGTAAAAGGATTAACTGATGCTACTACTTATTATCTTAGCAAGATAGAAGCATTAGGTATTAAAGAAGCACTTAAAGAGGTTATGTAACAAAACGGGAGGTGATTTAATGAAGAATATTATTAAAATAAATGAAAATGATAATTTAGTTGTATCACTAACTGATTTAAATAAAGATGACAATATAGAAATAAACGGAGAAATTATCACCTTAAAGGAAGATATAAAAAGAGGACATAAAATTGCCATAAAAGATATAGATACTGATAAAGAGGTAATTAAGTATGGGTTTCCAATAGGACATGCTATAATCCCTATATTAAAAGGACAATGGGTTCATACACATAATACTAAAACTAATCTAGAGGGAATAAAAGATTATAGTTTTAATCAAAAATTAATAGATAATATATATGAAAATGAAAATTTAACATTCAAAGGTTATAAAAGATCAAATGGAACTGTGGGAATAAGAAATGAGCTTTGGATTGTACCAACAGTTGGATGCGTAAATGGCATTGCTGAAAGAATGTTTGATAGGTTTAAAAAAGAAATAGGAGAACTTGAAATAGATAATTATTTAGTACTTAAACATAATTATGGATGTTCCCAGCTTGGTGATGATCATATAGCAACTAGAACTATATTAGGAGATGCTGTAAAACATCCAAATGCTGGAGGTGTTCTAGTTTTATCTCTTGGATGCGAGAATAATAATATGAATGACTTTAAAAAATATTTAGGGGAATATGATGAAAATAGAGTTAAATTTCTAGTTTCCCAAGAAGTGTCAGATGAAATAGAAGAGGGAGTAAAACTTTTAAGGGAATTATATGAAAATATGAAAAATGACACTAGAGAGGAGGTTCCACTTTCAGAATTAAAAGTAGGGCTTAAGTGTGGAGGTTCAGATGGATTATCAGGAATAACAGCTAATCCCCTTGTAGGAAGATTCTCAGATTTTTTAATATCACAAGGAGGAACTACTATATTAACAGAAGTTCCAGAAATGTTTGGTGCAGAAACTCTGTTAATGGATAGGGCCTTAGATGAGGAAGTATTCAATAAAATAGTACAGTTAATAAATGATTTTAAAGAATACTTTATTAAATATAACCAACCAGTATATGAAAACCCTTCACCAGGGAATAAAGCAGGTGGAATCACAACTCTTGAAGATAAATCTTTAGGTTGTATACAAAAAGCTGGCACAGCTACGGTAGTAGATGTGCTTAAATATGGTGAAATACTTAAGAAAAAAGGATTAAATTTATTAAGTGCTCCAGGAAATGATT
>NZ_JAWGSV010000126.1:0-8776 GCF_032552055.1 Clostridium sp.
AATATATAAAAAACTGTATTGGTATTGAATTTAAATCATTACTAATACAGCTTTATGGTAAGTACTTTTTTAATATTGCGACTATTTTCAATAAATCTTAATATTTCATAGTAAACAAAGTATCTACTCTTCTTATTTTTATCAAGACTCTTTTGCTATCTAATTAATATATAATCTCTATTTAATTACTATATTCACTTCTAGAAATTACTTCTCCAGTTTCTAAATCTACTACGGCGCTTCCTGATCTAGACATTCCACTTAGTGCTATACCTTTATTAAGTAAAGTCATATTTTTATCACCATATAAATTTGTGAAAATAGTTTCTCCTGATTTTATATCTACTACACTTTTTCCTGATCTCGTTATGCTTTTATTTGAAGAAACCTCCTCTTTAATAGTATTACTATAGTTTACATAACTTGATACAGCTATAACTACTCCTGTTAAAGCAAAAACAAATAAAGCCTTTTTCATTTTCCCATT
This sequence comes from Clostridium sp., assembly GCF_032552055.1. GTDB lineage: Bacteria > Bacillota > Clostridia > Clostridiales > Clostridiaceae > Clostridium. The sequence continues at coordinate 488 of NZ_JAWGSV010000126.1, forward strand.
CCTTTCTTTATTAAAATTTTATTTTTTAATTAATTCTTCTTAATCCACTAAATTGGATCTCTAAGGATTTTTTTATAATTTTAACTTACTCTTCTAATATAAAAATTCTTTTGTTTGTTGCATCAAGTTTAACCTTACATCCAATAGGTAAAGTTATCATAGGATGAGTATGACAGCAATCAAAATCAGCTAAAAATGGAATCTTAGTATCTCCCATAACTTCTAGTAATATCTCATAAGGTTTTCTTCCAGTTTCATTATCATTAAATAACTCATGTTTACCTAAAATTATTCCTGATATCTTATCAAAAACTCCACTTAATTTTAATAATGAAAAACTTCTTTCTATCGTTGCACAATCCTTTAATGAGTCTTCTATAAAGAGTATATCTCCTTTTTTAATTTCAGGCATATACTCAGTCCCCCAAATTCCCATCATAGTATTTAAATTACCACCAATTAACCTTCCTTCACATACTCCATCATTAACTGTAATCAAGCTATTCTCTACCGGAGCTTTAGACCTATCTTGAGTTTCCCAATTAATATATTCATCTGTCCAAAACTTAGGCATTTTAATTTCATAAGGATATTGTATTTCAGCCATAAGTATATTTTTAAAATACTTATAAGTTTCGATAACATAGGGCTCAAGCTCTCCAAAAGAAGCTACTAAAGCTGGTCCATAATAAGTAGAAATACCTGTTTTTGCATAAATCCCTAAAAGTATAGCTGTAACATCTGAGTATCCTATTATTATTTTAGGATCTTTTTTAAAGGCTTCATAATCTATATATGGAAGTAGTGAATTAGAATTCATTCCTCCAATAGTTGACATAATACATCTAACATTAGGATTCCTTATAAGACTATTTAACTCTTCTACTCTTTCCTTTATGCTTCCTGATCTATAATAATCACTTTTCCCTGTTAAAGAGCCTTTAACCACTTTGAATCCTTTATCTTCTAAATATTCAATAGCTCTTTTTGTTCTATTAGGAGATGTCTTAGTTATTGGTGAAGATGGTGAAAAAACACCTATGCTATCACCTTTCTTTAAGGTAAATCTAGTTCCCATTTTAAATTCTCCCCTTAGCAAATTATTTTGAATTAAATAATGCTTCTATATCCTTTAACCCTTGTAATACCTCTTCTTTAGAAAAGTTATTTTCTCTTAATTCCTCATCACTTTTCTCTGATAACTCTTCATAAAAATCAACTGCAATTTTATATATAGCTTCTGTTTTACTCTTTTCAATTTCGTCAAACAAAAGATCTTCTGCTTTACTATATTCCTTCTTAGATATTAAACTTTTTAAAATTATACGAAGAAGTTCAGATGACCCATCATTTTCTAAATTCACTAATAACATATTGTCCTCCTTTTTATTAACTAAAGCTTTACCAATATTTCTTGAAAGTTCATTAATTAATCTTTCTATATCCATTAAAATTCTCCAATACCCTATACTTAAATTTCACTTAATTATTCATTATCTTAAGTATATCTTCTCCATATCTTTCGTACTTCTTTTCACCCATTCCTCTTATGCTCATAAGTTCATCCTTCGTCTTAGGATTTTTATTTGCAAGTTCCATAAGTGTAGTATCCGAAAATATAATATATGGCTTTATTCCTTGTGAATTAGCTTTATTCTTTCTCCAAATTCTAAGCTTATTAAATAAGTCCTTATTAATTATCTTCTCTTCTGTATCTTCACTTAACTTACAGATGACTTTTTCTTGGGATTTTAATACTCTTAAGGATCTAGGATTTAACTTTAGCATTGAGTATGTTCCTTCTTTTAAATTAACATAACCTAAATCAATTAAGGTTTTAATTAAGTCTCTTATAAACTTACTGCTGTAATCCTTCATTATCCCAAAGGTAGTTAATTCATTTAATCTATTTTGAAGTATTTTAGGTCCAGTAAATCCTCTTAAAACATCTACAAGTACTGATATTCCATACATTTCCCTACTTCTATAGACACAAGATAATATCATTTGAGCTTCTGTAGTAAAGTCCCTAAGTTCTTCATTGTTTAAGCAGTTACTACAATTATTACAATATGGCTTTACATTTTCATCTCCGAAATAATCTAATATAAAACTCCTATAGCATTTATCAGATTCACAAAAATCAATCATACTTTGAAGCTTTGTAATTTCAATTTCTTTTCTGTTATTTCCTGCTGTTGTATATATTAAATATTCTAAAGTCCTTATATCATCCCTATTAAATAGAAGATGACATTCTGTTTTTTCTCCATCTCTACCACCTCTACCAATCTCTTGATAGTAACTTTCAATATTCTTACAAATAGTAAAGTGAAGTATATATCTAACATTAGACTTATCTATTCCCATTCCAAAAGCATTAGTTGCAATCATTACATTATAATTATCCTTTAAGAATTCGTCCTGATAATAGCTTTTTTCTTCATCATTAAGTCCACCATGATACTTGGCTATTGATAGTCCTCTTTCTTTTAAATAATTATATAAAGCATCTACTTCTTTTCTTGTAGAACAATAAACTATTCCACTTTCTTCTTCATGATCTCTTATATAGTCCTTAACAAATTCAGCCTTATCTTCTTCTTTATGAACAGATATGTTTAAATTTTCTCTATCAAAGCTACCTACATATGTATATGGCTCAATTAATCCTAGGAGATTTAAAATATCTTTTCTTACCTCTTTAGTTGCTGTTGCTGTAAAAGCTGTAACTACAGGCCTTACCCTTAAACTATTTACAAAAGGTAATATATATCTATAACTTTTTCTAAAGTCATGTCCCCACATAGAAACACAATGTGCTTCATCAACCGCAACTTGACTTATAAAAAGCTTTCTAAGCATCTTATTAAAGTATTCACTTTCTAATCTTTCAGGTGCTATATATAAAAGTTTAATTTTCCCTTTATAACAAAGGTTCAATATTTCTTTAATCTCATCTAAACTTTGAGTGCTATTTATATATGCTGCACTTATTCCAATATCATTAATAGAATCTACTTGATCCTTCATTAAAGATATAAGCGGAGATACTACTAAGGTTATGCCATTAAAAATTAAAGCAGGAATCTGATAACAAACAGACTTTCCAGCTCCTGTAGGCATTATAGACAAGGTATCCCTTCCCCTTAAAATATTAGAAATAATTTTATCTTGACCTTCTTTAAAATAAGAATATCCATAATATTTATTTAATATCTCTAAAGCATTACTAAAAATGGCAATCACCTCTTTCCTATTAAGAGTTTACCATATTTTTTATATACTAAACAAAAAATATCACATTATTTAATAATACTAATGTGATACCTAAAATCTTATTTTTCTTTATATAATTCTATTTCATCAACAACAACATTTCCATTTCTATCAAGCAAAGGAGTGATTCCATAAGCACCCGTACCAATAGTACATAAATAATTGACACCTGTTACAGTATCAACAACAATTTGCAATCCTGCAAGTCCTAATCCCTGTGAGTATTTTTCAACAAATCTTTTTTCCTGTTTCTTAAACATAAATATCTCCTTATTAATTTTTCATATTATAATAATTACATCAATCTGCTTAGATAATACCATTCCTAATTTCATTTAATACTAAATATATAAAAATAGAAATTCAGTCTACTGAATTTCTCCCTTTAGTGATATTTATCACAATAGATTATTTATTAACTTCTTAGAGCTATATACATGGCTGTGGTAAATGCTCTTGATATATCAATTAACTTATTAAAAGGAACTCAACTTATTGAATTTACTCCTTTAGTATTCCACATATAATGGATTTATTGTTAATTACTTTATTGCAATTATCGTCATGGCGCTACCGACTTGGAGCTTTCAACACACGTAATAAATATATTTTTATATTAATATTTCATATAAAAAAACTAGAAATTCACCTCTCTAAATTCCATTCTTTAGTTGACGCATATGATACAGATTTATCTATAACTTTTTAATGGTAATAATCGTCATAGTTGTACCGACTTGTAGCTTGCGACTGAAGTAATAACCATACTTTCATTTTAATAATCCATATAAATAAAGAAATTCAGCCCGCTGAATTTCATCCTATAGTTGGCATTATAATAAAGATTTGTTACCAACTAATTTATTGTAATTATATATTGATGGTGGTACCAACTTGTAGCTTGCGACGGAGGGAATCACTATGAATATATAATTACATTTTTTAGTTCAACAAATCCAAGATTTCTTTATTTTGTTTTTCTGTTAATTTTAATTTCTCAGTTACTTTCTTTAATTTTTCATATAACTCTTTTTCATTTAAACAAGCTCTTAAAAAACCACTTATTGAATTACTTATTTCAAGTACAATTTGCAAAGCTTCTATTCTATCATCATCTTTTAAGTTACCGTTTTCAATAGTTCTATATAATATATATCCGTATACAGAACATAGCTCAACATAATCTATTATATTTTCATCTTCAATTTTGCTTAGCATATATTCAATTTCTACAGATGAGTACTTATTGTAAATATCATTATTAACATTAAAATGTACAGAGGCATTTATAAATTCATCTTTAATGTCACTCGTTACTTTCCCATTTAAGTAATCAACAACTAGTCCGTAAATTATGAAATCCATTTATCTTCCCCCTAAATTAATCCTATACATATAATTTATCACAATATTTAAAATTTTCAAATTGTATTTACCATTATTTTTTTAATTTAAATAAATATAAATATTTCCTTTACATTTACAAATATTAGTTGTATAATAATATTTGTAGCAAAATTTAATATCGCGGGGTGGAGCAGTTGGCAGCTCGTCGGGCTCATAACCCGAAGGTCGTAGGTTCAAGTCCTGCCCCCGCAACCAATAAAAACAGTGTAAAACTAATTAGTTCTACACTGTTTTTTTATTGTTTTATATTTTTTTCAATTAGTATTAATGTATTGACATTTTATTCCTACATTGATACCATTATATTAAACACTGTTCAATAAATAAACAATGTTTAACCACGTGGAATATTATATTAGGAGAATTACAATGGCTATAGAAAATAGAAGAGAACGTGAAATTGAAGAAATGAAAGAGTTAATTCTTTCATCAGCAAGTGCTATTGTTGCATCAGAAGGATTTGAAAAGCTATCAATTAGAAAAATAGCAAAAAGTATTGAATACTCCCCTGCTATTATTTACCACTACTTTAAAGATAAAGAAGAAATTATTAATATTCTAATGCAAAGAGGATATAAAAAAATTATATCTGCAGTATCTTCTGTAAATACTGAAAGTCTTTCTATAGAAGAAAGACTAACTGAAATGACTAAAAACTACATATATACAGCTCTAAAAATGCCAGATGAATTTCTAGCAGCTCAGTTAAATACCTCTAAGGAAGCTTTGAATCATACATCTTATTTATTTAAAGGGGCTTCAAAAGATAAACCTGCACTATCAGCATTATATAAATGCCTTACAGATATGCAAAATGATAAATTAATAAGTGAAAATAAAATTGAATTAACTGCTCAAATTATAGCAGTTTCTACTCTTGGACTTATTATAAAGTTAATTGTTGAAAAAGAAGTAATATCTGAAGAACAAAAGGAAAAATTAATTGATTTCTACTCAAAAGAAATAGTATTAAAAATAGCTAGTACCATTCAAATTAATAATTAGGGGTGATAATTTGAAAAAGATATTTAAAGTACTAATCTCATTACTGCTTATCTTAGTGCTTATTTTTGTTAGTGGAATATTTTATTTAACTAGAGGTCTTAAAGAAGGCAAAAACATTACTATTAACAGTTTAAACTTATCTAATCTAAATGATGGTGTTTACTTAGGAGAATATAAGAAAGGAAGATGGTCTAATACTCTTAATGTTATAGTAAAAGATCATAAAATTACAGAAATTATTCTAAAAGATGATGTAAAATTTCCTATGACTAATCTAAGTAATGAATTATTTAGTAATGTAATTAAATCTCAAAATACAACAGTTGATACTATCTCAGGGGCAACTGTTACTTCAAAAGCATATTTAAAATCAATAGAAAATGCCTTGAATAATTAAAATGGAGGAGTTTATATGAATGCTTTAATTGCTTATTCCAGCAAATACGGATGTACAAAGAAATGTGTAGATCTACTACGAAAAGAACTTAATGGAAATGTAGAAATAATTAATCTACAAACTTCAAAAAATATTGACCTTTCAAAGTATGACAAAATAATTATTGGTGGATCCATTTATATGGGAATGATTCAAAAGGAAGTAAAAGAATTCTGCAATAATAATTTAGAAGTCTTAAAAGAAAAACAAACTGGTCTTTTTATCTGCGGAATGCAAGAAGGTGAATCCATAACTACAGAGATAAATGAAAACTTCCCTAAAGAATTGCTTGAAGTTTCAATTATAAAAGAACATTTCGGAGGAGAATTTACATTTTCTAAAATGAAATTCTTTGAGAAAATGATAGTTAAGATGATTTCTAAAACCTCATCTGATAAGTCCAATATACTAAAAAATAATATAAATAAATTTGCTCTAACAATGAATTCAATTTAATATATCTTCTTTGTAAGTAATTTTGCAGTATAAATATTTTACTTAAAAAATATTTATACTGCTTTATTTAGACATTAACCCATTTTAAGTTTTTACAAATATTTATATATGATTCAGTAAACTTCCATTTACTTGGCCCCAGTAATATACGTATATAATTTATCATTATTCTATTTAATATTAGTAAACTCACTCTATAATGATACTACCTCATCACAAACTTCTTCAAATAATTCATCATGAGAAATAACAATTATAATATTATCTTCTTTAATGTTAGATATCTCCTCTATCAATAATTCTCCTCCTTTTTTATCTAAAGCAGAAGATGGTTCATCTAGTATCAAAAGGCTATTATTGGTATTATGAAGCTTTAGTAACGATCTAATTATTGATATTTTTTGCTTCTGACCACCAGAAATATTATCTGACTTACTATCAATTATAGTATCCAGGGCTGGGATATTAAATTTATTTATTAAATAACTTAGATACTCAGAATCATAATTTTCATTACCATAAATAAGATTTTCTAAAACAGATGCATTTATCAATTTAGGTTCCTGCTCAACCTTACAAATTAATCTTTTTCTAGTATCATATAAATCAATATCTCTTATTGATTCATCATTAAATAATATTTCTCCATGATAATCTTCATATAAACCTAACACAACATTTAAAAAAGTACTTTTTCCTCTACCATTATGTCCTTTTAAAATATATAGCTTACCTTTTTCAAAATTAGTTGTTATATTTTTCAATATATCATTTTTATTGTCATATCCAAAAGTTAAATTATTTACTGATATATTGTTAATTTCATTTATAATCATATTTCCATTATGCTCCCTAGGAATATCTAAAACTTCTTTAAATCTAGAATAATATGTTTTTATCTCATGATAGCTTGGTATAATTCCTATTGCTGTTGTTAAATATCCTAATGCAATACTAGAATAAGAGTATATTAATTGAAAATCTCCTACGCTAGTATTACCTTTTAGCATTCCATCTGCAACTATTAATAATAAAACTAAAGTAGAGATATATTTAAATGACTCTATCAATACTTTATATGTATTATCAACTTTAGTTTTTTTCATAAAAGCAACTTTTACATCATCAAAAGAATTCTCAATTTCTTCCTCAACTTCATTAAACCATACATTTGTCTTTACAAGTTTTATATTAGTAATCTGATTATTTAATGCTGCAAAAAAAACACTTTGGGTTTCTTGTAACTTATAATTTATTTTATTAAGTATATTCTTAAATAGCTTTACGACAATTAAATTTAGCCCTAAGATAATTAATGTCGCTAATAAAACTAGCTTATTTATATATGCCATGACAAATAATATAATAACTAACCCAATAATACTTAATAATGCCTGTACTCCTGTATTCAGAAAAAATGCAGGTATTAAAAAAGCTCCATTATTAATTTTAGAAGTCATAACAGTTGGATTATCTACATTTATTTCTTTTAATTTTGATTTCCTTATATGTTTAAAGGCATCAATTTGCATATCATGAGCTAAATAATTACATATTAAGTTCAATAAAAATGTAACTAAATAGCTAGATATTCCCCAGACTAATATTATTGCTATAAATACAGCTATTAGTCTAATATCACTAATCTTATCATAAAACACTTTATCAATATATTTTGAAATAATAACAGGTATTAAAAGCAAACT
>NZ_JAWGSV010000127.1:0-8722 GCF_032552055.1 Clostridium sp.
CTCTTGTATGAATAACTTTAAAAAGTTTAATTAAAATTAATCCAATTACTATTCCTATTAAGACACCAAGAATAATAGAAATAGGTATCTGAAGTAATACATTTAAAGAAAAACTTGATTCTGATTTTGCAAGACTAGTTAATGATGTAAAAAGTACAATTACAAAAATATCATCAACAGATGCACCAGCTAATATTAATTGGGGAATAGACTTTTTTGTTCCATAACCTTTATCCATAAGTTTTATCATTCTCGGAACTATAATTGCTGGAGATACAGCAGCTATAACTGTTCCTAAAATTGCTGAATCTAAAAAGCTTAAATTTAATAATTTTGGGCCTAAGATAATAAACCCAAGGATTTCAAAAACAGCTGGAACAAAGCACATTAAAATTGCTGGGCGACCAACTTTTTTTAAATCTTTTATATCTAAGGCTAAACCAGCTCTAGTTAGAATTATTACTAGAGCTATTTGCCTTAGTTCTGAAGAAATATTTAATATTGTAGGATCTAAAACATTTAACATATAGGGACCTAGAATTATTCCAGTTAAAATCATACCAATTAGTCTTGGAAGCTTTAATTTATCAAAAATAAAGGCTAGGGATAGTCCCATTAAAATAATAAGTGCAATACTGGTTAACATAATTACCTCCTAAAATTTGTATTAAAAAAAGCTAATGATTCTGCAAAATGCAGAAGTCATTAGCTTAATAAGCGGTTTAGACAAAAGTCAAGGGAGTACTTCATTCCCTAATAAAATAAATGATATCACATCAAAATCAATAAATCAATAAAATATTACTATATAGGTTAGGATTTTATAAAAGGGTCAATAATAAAATTTAAACATATAATATAATGATAAACTTTTGGATGGTTTTTATATGAAAGAATTAGAATATAGTAATTTGGAAATAAGAGCAAGCACAAATGAAATATATTTAGAACAGTATATTGAGTTAATTGCAGTGAGAAAAAAGGAATTTGATATTTTAGAATTAGTAGATGTGGTTTGGGATATAAATTATAAAGGTAAAGAGATATCTTTAGAAGGAAATATATTAAAGGTTAGTAATAAGATTAAAGATATTAAGACCTTAAAAGTTTTATGTGCTGAATTAAAGACTGGTGCAAGAAAGGAGAGAGAGTTCCCTGTAATAAATAAAGAAGTAAAGAATCCATTAATACATTTTATTAAAAGTGATAATAAATATTTTGGAGATAATTATTTATGGGATTTTTGGGTCTTTTCTCAAAATAAACTTTCATACAGCTTGGAACTAAAAAACAAAGGCGACATAAGTTATTATTCAGAAGTTAAAGAAGAAAATGTTATTGCTAGGCTAAGGAATTTTTATAATGGTATAGAAAACAATTGGGTAGAACAAACACCTACCTTTATAGTACCTAATAAAGCTAAAAGCTATTATATAATTTACGGAGAAGATAAGCTTATAGATAATTTAAGTGAAGTTATTCCACATATTAATCCAAGAATAGAAAAAGCAATTATGGATAGTAACAATGAAATAAGAGCCTATTTATCTAAAGAGCCACTAGATGATATTAAATTTAGTTTATATAAAAACAATAAAGAGATTAAGAATATAAACTGTTTAATAAATAAAAAAGATAAAGAAGTTAGATTCTATAACTTAGATTTTAAGTTATCTTCCTATGATTTATTAGAAATTAGAGCAGATAAATATTATAGCAGAGCTAAAGTCTTACTTAGGAATATTCTAAATAAATATAATACATCTAAATTAAAGCTTGGTATTAGTTTATTAGAAGAAGTAATAAATTTAAGGATATGGGCTCCTACAGCATTTAAAGTTGAGCTTTGCTTATATCATAATTGGTATGATAAGGAAGCCTTTATGATAGTTAATATGAATAGGGAAGAGGTATATGGTAGTTATTCTATTAATATAAATAAAAGTTATTCTTATAAGAAATATTATTTATATAGACTATATTTTAAAGATTTAAATTTAAAAGGTGAGGAATATATAAAAGTTACTTATGCAGTAGACCCATATGCAACTGCTGTTTCTATAAATGGTGATAAGGGATATTTAATTGATATAAACTCATGTGAAACAAAGCCCTATGGATGGGATAACTATAAAAGGCCTAAATTAGAAAGCATAGAAGATATAATAATTTATGAAATGCATTTAAGAGACTTTACTATAAGTAAGGAATCAGGGGTAACAAATGAAGTTAAAGGAAAGTATTTAGGTTTAGTAGAAGAGGGAACTTTTTACAAAGAAAATAAACTTTCAGTAAAGACGGGTATAGATCATATAAAAGAACTTGGAGTAACTCATCTACATATACTGCCTATATTTGATTTTGCATCTGTAGATGAAGAAAGTAGAAATGATGAATTTAATAGAAATTGGGGATATGATCCAAGAAATTATAATGTACCTGAGGGAAGTTATTCAACTAATCCATATAATCCTACAAATAGAATTATAGAGCTTAGATATATGATTAAATCACTCCATAAAAATAATATTAGGCTTATAATGGATGTAGTATATAACCATATGCATGACACTAAAAACTTAGATAATATTGTACCAGGTTATTATTTTAGAAGTGACAATAAAGGGAAATTAACTAATGGCTCAGGATGTGGGAATGAGCTAGCATCAGAAAAGCCAATTGTAAGGAAATTAATTTTAGACTCAGTAAAATTTTGGACTGAAAATTATAATATGGACGGATTTAGATTTGATTTAATGGGATTAATAGATATAGATACAATAAAGGAAGTTGTAAGATATACTAATTCCTTAAATGAAAATATAATAATTTACGGTGAACCTTGGGCTGGAGGATATACTAATTTAAATAATGGAGTAAAAAAAGGAGATCAAAGAAATGAAGGGTTTTCCATATTTAATGATAGTTTTAGAGATTATATAAGAGGAAATAATTATCCTTCAATTGGATTTGTAAGTGGAAATGCACACAATCCAAGAATAGCTTGGAGTATTATAGAAGGAATAAAGGGATCAGTTTATTCCTTTGCTAGTAAGTCTACAGAAAGTATAAATTATGTAGATTCACATGATAATTTTACATTGTGGGATCAAATAGAAAAGAGCCTTAATTCAAATATAGAAGATTATCAATATAGAAATATAGAAGAAAATAATGTTTTTGACAATTTAAATGTTAGAAGGAATATTCTTGCATTAGCAATAATTTTATTTTCTAAAGGAATTCCCTTTATTCATGGAGGAGCCGAAATACTAAGGACTAAAAAAGGTGATAGCAATAGTTATAAGAGTTCAGATGAAATAAATGAGATAAAATGGAGAGATAAAGTTAGATTTAGAGAAGTATTTAATTATATAAAAGGATTAATTTCAATTAGAAAAGGAATATCAGAAATTAGAAGGGAAAATACTAAAGAGTTAAATAATGTAGAGATTAGCTTTTTAAATAGTGATGAAAGAGTAGGAGTATTAAAATACAAAATAAGTAAGATTAAAATTAATAATAGAAATGCAAATAATTTTTATATTATATTTAATGCTACATCTATAGATAATTATGATATTAATAAGTTTATTGAACCTCCTATGGAAGGTAGGTTTTATATAATAGGAAATCATAAAGTAGCAGGACTAGAAGTAATAGAAACTGTAAGAGGTAATAATTTACCTAGATTAAAGGCATATTCTATATTGATTTTTTATTGTTAATTGAGCTGTCTTTTCGGCAGCTCAAATTTAACAATATAGTGGTAATAATATAAAACTATTGTGAAACAGCAAAGACCTTTTTAAATACTGTATCAATAGGCAGTATTAGAATAAGTACAATAACTATTATTAAATTACTGCCTACATAAGAAGCATTAGCTACTAATGAGTAAAGAGCAGGTGACCAACCATCTGGAGCAAACTGTCCAAAGAATAAAAATCCAGAAATAAAGTGGAAAATAAACTTAAAGAACATTCCAATAGAAGCACCAATTAGCTTTCTGTTCTTAAAATATCCAGCAAATCCAAGAGCCATATATGGAAGTGGGTAATCAAATAGCACTTGAAGGGGATGAACAATATAAGGACTAATAATAAGGTTTATTAGACCAAATAATAATCCAGTAAGCATTCCAATTTCAGCACCATAAAATAAAGCAATAACTATTATAGGAACTACACTTCCTAAGTTAATACTACCTATACCATTAGGTAAGTTTATTATCTTAACAAAATCAAGAATAGTAGCTAAGGCTAAAGCTAGTCCAATTCTTGCCATAGTTTTAGAGTCAAGCTTTATTTTCTTGAAGCTAATTAAGGCTAAAATTACTATCATTAGTCCAAGTAATGCAGCAATAGATAAAGGGTTTTTGAATATTTCTATAAATCCTTCTTTTATAGTATTAAAAATATTAGTCATAAAAAAATACCTCCTAAAGTTTGCTAGGAGGTACATTATAGCCAATATAAATATCGCTAATAACATACAAGTGACTTTCCTACGCTGGTATTATCCAGATCAGGTAAAGAGGGTTAATGATTATCATCTCTCAGCCATAAGGCACCCCTAGCACGTAATATTAATTTGTATTAATTTTACAATAATTCTCAGATGGAGTCAATAATTATTATTAATGGAATGTAATTCAATAAAAGCTTTTAAATTGCAATATTTATAAATTTGTATATTTAAATAGACTAATATAAAAATATAAGTATAATAAGAGTAAGAGTAATTTATAGGAAAGGAAGTTAATAAATGAATATATTTGTTGAAAAAATGAAATCAAAATTAGAAAGTGAAGATAGAATAAATGAACTTAGCCCAAAAGAAACATTAGAAAAGTTAGGGTTTAAAGATGGTATGATCCTGTGTGATATTGGAGCTGGGACAGGCCTATTTTCAAATATAGCTGCAAAAATTAGTAGCAATAGCATTTATGCATTAGATATATCAGATGATATGTTAGAATACTTAGAAGAGAAAAAGAAAGAATTATCACTTTCAAATTTAATTCCAACCAAGGTTGCTGGAGATACTTTACCATTAGAATCTGAAAAAGCAGACTTAGCAATTATGGTAACAGTTTTACATGAAGTAAATAATCAAAAAGAAATGATTAAAGAAATTAAAAGAGTAATTAAGAAAGATGGAAGAGCATTTATTGTTGAGTTTCATAATAGGGAGACTCCTTTTGGACCACCACTTTCACGTAGAATAGATAGTAAGGATTTAATTAGTTTAAGTAAAGAAGCTGGATTTGCTAAGGTAGAAGAAATAAACCTTGGTATAAATATGTATGGAATAATACTAGAAAAGTAGTTACATATATAATTCTAGATATTTAAAGGAGCCGTAGTTATACGGCTCCTTTTTGTTTCATAATAATATCAATTCTTTTGTAATAAGTTATCATAAGAGGTACACAAGCAGCTATCCAAGCAGCTGGGTCTGCTAGGGCAATACCTGTAAATCCTATTATTAAAGGCAATGTAAAAGCAGCAACAGTTCTAGCAATCATTTCAGCTACACCTGCCATCATTGGCACAAAGCTTTCTCCAATACCTTGAAGAGTATTTCTATAAATAAATATTAGTCCAAGTGGTATGTAAAATATAGAAACAGTATTTAAATAATGTTTTGAGTAAGCAATAACTTCTAAATCATTACCACTCATAAATAGTTTTGTAAAAGCTCCACCGAATAAAAATACTATAATAGTTGATACAATACTAACTATAATACTAATAGTAGTACATTTTTTAACACCTTCCTTTATACGATCTATTCTTCCAGCTCCTAAGTTTTGTCCAGAATAGGTGGCCATTGTAACACCAAAGGTAACGGCAGGTTGCATTACTAATTGCTGAACTTTAGAAGCAGCTGTATAAGAAGCTATAATCTTTGATCCAAAGTTGTTTAAAGCTCCTTGAAGGACCATAGCACCTGCAGCAGTAATTGAAAACTGAAGGGCCATAGGTATCCCTATTCTTAATTGCTTGACCATATAATTTTTATTGACTTTCCAGTGCTTTTTCTTAAGACTTAATATAGGAAATTTCTTTACTATATAGAAAGCACAAAGAATTGCTGAAACTGATTGAGAAAAAATAGTAGCATAAGCTGCACCAGCAACACCCATATTAAAGTTAAGTATAAATACAATATCTAAAATGATATTTAATACTGAGGAAATGATTAAGAAGTATAATGGTGTTTTACTATCACCAAGGGCTCTTAAAATACTAGATAGCATATTGTAAAAAATAATTGCTATATTTCCAGCATAAATTACAATTATGTAAGATAAGGCGTCACCCATAATATTATCAGGAGTGTTCATAAGTTCTAATAAAGGTCTAGCAGACAACATACTAACTGAAGTAACTAAAATAGTCATAATAGCAGATAGAATTAATGAGCTTGCAAAGGACTTCTTTACACCTTCTTCATCATTTGCACCAAATCTTTGAGAGACTAAAACTGCAAATCCACTAGTAACACCAATAACAAAGCCATTAACTAAAAAAGCCATAGCACCAGTAGAACCAACTGCAGCTAATGCATCAACGCCAAGAATCCTTCCAACTATGACAGTATCAGCCATACTATAAAATTGTTGAAAGACATTTCCTATAAGTAAAGGAATAGAAAAGGTAATAATTAATTTAACGGGACTTCCCGTAGTCATATCTTTAGTCAAGTTACATCCCCTCCTTACCAACTAGTCTTAAAGATTTTCCTAGTAAATGATACCACTGGAAAATTTAATTATCAACTTTATTTCAAAATTAGAATAGTAGTTAATAATTATGTAACAACTTACAATAGTTTTTAAAAACTTCCATTTATTATATAATTAAAAGTATAAGGGGAGGTTTTTCAGTGAAAAAACATATTTCATTAATTGGAGGATTATTAATATCTACAATTTTAATCGGTTGTAGTGAAACAAAGATTTTAGATGAAAACACAAAGGATAATATTTCAGAGAAATACACAATTACAGAAAGGAATATAGAAAATACTGATAAGGATAAAGTCTTTATACCTAGTTTCTTTGATGGTGATATACTTTATGGAACTAAGATGAAGGATGGAAGTGGAAATATTAAGGATTATACAATGATATATTATTTGGATAGTACGGATTCTATTAAAAATATGGAAGAAGGAATGCTTACTAATGAAGAAGTTGATTTTATAAAAGGTAATGGTGGATATCAGGATTCTGGAATAATTGCTCAAGATGCAAGTAACTCAGGTGAAATAAAGAATTATTACATTAATTTAGTTAATAAAACTATTTTTGAACTTAAAGACTTTGGAGAAAGCAAAAATAAAATACAGAATAATTTGATAAAATTTGCTAGATCCAGTGGTGAAATTAGTGATAATTACCACATTATTCAATATTTATCTATGGATGAAGATGAAATTAATGAGGCTAGGGATTTTATTATAATAGATTTAAAGAATGAAAAGTATTATATAAATAATAATGAGAAAAAAGTAAGGAACTTTTACTATGATGA
The DNA here is from genome assembly GCF_032552055.1 of Clostridium sp. Lineage (GTDB taxonomy): Bacteria > Bacillota > Clostridia > Clostridiales > Clostridiaceae > Clostridium. The sequence goes on from NZ_JAWGSV010000127.1 coordinate 7,545, forward strand.
TAGTTTAGATTCAATTATAGCTATAGATGAAATAGGTAAAATGTATAAACTTAAGTTTGATGAAAATAATATAACTTTTGAGGATTATAAAACAATAAAAACTGATAAAGTAAACTTATATGATAGAGAGCCTTTTTTAATAAGCAATTTATCTAATAATAAATTGTTACTTAAAATTAAAAATAGTGACTCTAAAGAAAATATGGATTATTATAATGCTATTTATGATATTGAAACTGAGGAAGTTATTTATTTTGATAAAGAAAAAATAATAGCAGGTCAATTAAAAAATACTAAGTTTTATTTTATATCTTATAAAGATGAGGAGTATTTAGGGGAGGTTACTGAGAATGGAAATATTAATTTAATATACAAATTAAATAATAATGATGGTTATAGATTTTCATATCCACTTGCTAATAAAGAAGGTAATAAAATCTTTTTAACTAAGATTAAAATTTCAGAAGAAAGTAAAAAGAATCCAGAAAAGCCTATAATAAAAGAAGATATAAAATACTCTATATTAGAAATACAAGAAAGGTAATTATTTATTTTATGGAAAAGAAAAAAATACTAGTGGTAGAAGATGAATACTCAATAAACGATGCAGTAACCTTTGCTCTTAGAAAAGAAGGCTATGATGTTAGAAGTGTTTATAATGGTAAAAATGCTTTAGAAAGATTTAATGAATTTAAGCCGGATTTAGTATTATTAGATTTAATGCTTCCTGATATGGATGGATTTGATATATGCAAAGAAATTCATAATAAGGCTTACATTATAATGCTAACTGCTAGAGGAGAAATTATAGATAAGATCTTAGGGCTAGAGCTTGGAGCCGATGATTATATAGTTAAGCCCTTTGAAATTAAAGAAGTATTAGCTAGAATAAAGGCTGTATTTAGAAGAATAGAGAAGGGATTAGATAAAGATTTTACAGAGGAGAAGGAAGAAATAATTAAAATTTATCCAAGAGATAGAAGGGTAATTAAAGAAGGAAATGAAGTTGCTTTAAGAAGAAAAGAATTTGACTTATTAAATTTCTTAAATAGTAACAGGGGAACAGTCTTTTCTAGGGATGATTTATTAGAAAAGATATGTTTTAAAAATAAAATATTGTTCTATAGGATACTCAAGTTCTCTTAAACTTTTAACTTCATACAACATACAAGTAACAA
>NZ_JAWGSV010000128.1:0-8666 GCF_032552055.1 Clostridium sp.
GACTAAGGTTTAACAACTAAGTCAGCCAGTTGCCAAAGAGTACATTATACTTTTTGTTTCAAAAATTAATTAGTATTTATGGTTTATTTGTCATGCAAAATATTAATTAACAGGTATAATACAAGCTACTCATTGGAGTAGCTTTTTTTTAATGTGCTTCTGAGGGTAATAATAATCAGGAGGGGAACCAATGAATAAAAGAAAGATTGCTGCATTAATTTTAGCAGCAGTAATAACTAACTTTTCATCACCATCACTAAAGGTTTTAGCTGATGAAATAGTAGAGACAAAAATAGTTTCACAAGAAAATAAAGCTGAAGCTACTACTGCAAAAGTTTCGAGATTAGAAGCTTATCACAATGGGAAAGATGCTGAGTATAGCGAACTTTACAGAATGCCTAACTCTAACATAACTGAAATAAGTGCAAATGGAGGAGTTTATCCAGGTACTCAACTAGAATATATGCTAGATGATAACCCAGCAACACACTGGGAAACAAATACTAATAATAATGAAGAGTTTACTAATGAAGTAATTTTTACATTAGACAAGCCTCAGATCTTGGATAGAGTTGCATTTTTAGCAAGGGATAATAGAAAAGGATTCCCAGAAGAGTTTGAAATATATGCTTCAGAAAGAGCAGAAGGAGATACATTTGAATTAGTTTCAAAAGGAACAGCTAAAAGTACAAATGACTTTTTACAATTTAAATTTGAACCAACTAATTTTAAAAGAATAAAATTTAAATTTGTAAAAGCTAATATAAACAGACCTTTTGTTGCAGAATTTAGATTTTATAAAGAAGATATAACAGCAGGAAAAATTGAAAGATTATTCACAGATAATACAAAAAGTGTTGTTAGTGAAGAATTTAATAGTATAGAAAAGATAAATGCTTTAGAAGAAGAAGCTAAAAAGCATCCATTTTATGTAGAATATAAAACTTCTTTAGAGGATGCAAAAATACTTTTAAAAAAAAAAGAAATTGAGGCAACAACTGCAAAAGTTTCAAGATTAGAAGCATATCATACTGGAAAAGATAGTGAGTATAGTAAAGTATATAGAATGTCAAATTCTAATATAACTAATGTAAGTGCAAATGGAGGGGTTTATCCAACTACGAAATTAGAATATATGTTAGATGACAAACCAGAAACACATTGGGAAACAAATACTAATAATTCTAATGACTTTACTAATGAAGTAATTTTTACATTAGACAAGCCAGAAGTGTTAAACAGAATTGCATTTTTAGCAAGAGATAATAGAAAAGGGTTCCCAGAGCAGTTTGAAATATATGCTTCTGAAACAACAAATGGAGATACATTCCAATTAGTATCTACAGGAACTGCTCAAAGCACAAATGACTTTTTAGAGTTTAAATTTGAACCAACTAAATTTAAAAGAATAAAGTTTAAGTTTGTGAAAGCTAATATAAATAGACCTTTTGTTGCTGAATTTAGATTTTATAAAGAAGATGCAGTAGCAGATAAAATTGAAAGATTATTCACAGATAGTACAATGAGTACTGTTAGTGAAGAGTTTAATACTGTTGAAAAAATAAATTCATTAGAAGAAGAAGCTAAGAGTCATCCACTTTATGATAGCTTTAAAGAAAGTTTAGAAAATGCTAGGGAATTGTCAAATCAGCAAAAAATAGAAGCTACGACAGCAAAGACAAGACAATTTGAAGATTATTCTAATGAAGAATATTCAAATTTATTTAAAATGGATAATATCAATATAAATAGTATAAAGAATAATGCAGGTAATTATTCAACAGCAGTAATAACAAATGCTATAGATGGAGATTTAAATACTTATTGGGAAACTAATAAAGGAAATACAAGTGATTTTACAAATGAAGTAGAAGTAGAATTTAAAGAAGCTGTAGAATTAAATAGAATAGTATATGGAGCAAGACCATCTGATAGAAAAGGATTTGCTAAGGAGTTTGAAGTATATGCTTCTACAACATCAAAAGGAGATACATATCAACTTGTAGCAACAGGTACTCATGATAAAGTATCTGGTTTAGTTGAAGCTAAATTTAATCCAACTAAATTTAAAAGAGTTAAATTTAAATTTAAAAATTCAGATCAAAACTGGGCTACATTATCAGAAATAGCATTCTACAAGGAAGATCCTATAAGTGATAAGATTGATAATCTATTTACTGATAATACAATGAGCACTGTTAGTGAAGAATTTAATAGTATAGAAAAAATAAATGAATTAGAAGAAGAAGCGAAAAAACATCCACTTTATGAGAGTTTTAAAGAAGATTTAGCAAATGCTAAAGAATTAGTAAACAATCAAAAAATAGAAACTACAACAGCGACGACAATACAATTTGAACATTATTCTAATGAAGAATATTCAAATTTATTTAAAATGGATAATGAAAATATAAAGAGCATAAAGAATAATGCAGGTCAATATTTATCCCAAGTAATAACTAATGCGATAGATGGTAACTTAGATACTTATTGGGAAACTAACAAATCAAATACAAGTGAGTTTTCGAATGAGGTAGAAGTAGAGTTTAAAGAGGCTGTAGAATTAAATAGAATAGTCTATGGAGCAAGAAAATCTGATAGTAAGGGATTTGCTACTGAGTTTGAGATATATGGTTCTATGACATCTAAAGGAGATACGTATCAGCTTGTAGCAACAGGTCAACATAGTAAGACATCTGGATTAGTTGAAGCAAAGTTTAATCCAACTAAATTTAAAAGAGTTAAATTTAAGTTTAAAAAGGGAGACCAAGACTGGGCTACTTTATCAGAATTAGCATTTTATAAGCAAGATAAATTAAGTGATAAAATAGATACTTTATTTACCAATGGATTAATGAATGAGCTATCTAAAGACTTTAATACTATAGAAAAATTAGAAGCATTAGAAAATGAAACTAAAGGACATCCCCTTGAAAGTTCATTTAAAGAATTATTTGAAATGGCACATAAAATTATTAAAGGAGAATTAGAAACTGTAAAAGTTATTACTGCAGAACAACATGGGAATATGGAAGCTCATGCAAGGAATAATTTAAAGTTTGGATTTGGTAATAATAATCAGCCAACAGGAATTTCTGCAAAGCCAGGTGATGTTATAACTGTTTATGTAGATGCAGATCCAACAAAGCCATTACCACGACTAGCTTTTTCTCAGCAAGAAGGTAGTTATGCTAATTGGTTAAGAACAGTTAATTTACAGCCAGGAAAAAATGTTATAACTGTCCCAAATATACCAACAGACAACTGGTATAAACATGATGTAACTAGAGGGGGATCTATATATATAGTAAATCCTTATACAAGTGAAGAACAGCCTAAAGCACCAGTTATAAGATTTGCTTCAGGAGATAAGTTCCCATTTGTAACAAAGGATACTAACATAGATGATTTTAAAAACTTTTTAATAGAATATAAGAAAGCAATAGATGAAGATATAGAAAAAAATTCAAATGTTTTAAATAGAAAAGTCTTAGATGTATTTGAGTTTGTAAGTGATCACATAGTGTGGACAGGTACTGCGACAGGTGCATATCAAGCATATATCGAACAAGGTGTAAATCCTTTAGATACAATAAAATCTTACAATACTCATATGGAAGAAATATTTAAATATTACGGATTAGATGGAAGTAATGAAAAAAATGATCCTAAATTTATTAGAGAAAATGTAAGATTAGCACAACCATTCGGATATATGTATGCTGCAACTGGACATATTGGAGTGCAAAGAGATGTAATGGCAAATCATTTAGTTCCATTTGAAGAGAGAGGTCCATCATGGGGATTAACTCATGAAATAGGGCATAAAATGGACGTATATGAAAGATTATATGGTGAAGTTACAAACAATATGTTACCTATGTATATGTCTGTATACTATAATAAGATAGATAATAGAATACCATTTGAAAGTGAAGTTTATAATAATGTTATAAGTGAAAATTCTAATAAATACATTGAAAATGGAGTGTTTGGAAAATTAGCTGTATATTGGCAGTTAGAAATGTATAAGCCAGGTTATTGGGGAAAGCTAAATAAGTTATATAGAGAAAGGTCTATTAGCTTAGGAAGTGAAAATGCTGAGAATGTTAAGATGCAGTATTTGGTGAAGTTTTCATCAGAAGTGATAGGTGAAGACTTGAGTGAGTACTTTGCAAGACATGGTTTTGAAGTTAATGATGAAACTAGAGTTGAAACTAGTAAATACAAAAAGTCAGATAAAAAGATATGGTATTTAAATAATAGTAAAGCTAATTATAAAGGAAATGGGTTTACTCAAGATACTAATTTAGAGGTTGCATTAAATAGGGTTGAAAATGGAGTTAAGTTAAGCTTTAGTATAGATAATGGAGTTAAATCAGATTTACTAGGATATGAAATATTTAGAGATGGTGAATTAATAGGATTTACTTCAACAAATTCTTTTATAGATACTAATGTGGATACAAGTAAGAATTATAAATATGAAGTAATACCTTATGACATTAATTTAGGAACAGATGAAGCTGTTGAAGCAAATACATTTGGAGCAAGTATAAACCTTCAACAAAAGAATATAACTTTAAAATTAAGAGAAGAGTTTGATCCTTTAAATTATATAAAAGCATTAAACTATGAAGGAAATGATATAACGTCGAAAGTTTTTGTAGAACAAAATGTGGATACTAGTAAAATAGGTAATTATTATGTTAAATATATAGTAACTGATAATGATATAGAAGTAGAAAGAGTTGTAAAAGTTGAAGTAGTTAGTGATTATGACTATTTATCAGATGAAAACTGGGCATCAGTAGAAACTCAGTGGGGAACTCCAAGAAGAAATACTAATATAAAAGGTAGAGTAAATGGAGAGGAAAAAGAGTTTGAAAAAGGTTTTGGAATACATGCAAATGGTAAAATAATTTATGATTTATCAGGAAAAGACTATGATAATTTTGAAGCTCTATTAGGAGTTGATACATCAATAGCAGAACAAAATAATTCTAGTATAAAATTTGAAATAATAGCAGATGGAAAAGTTTTAGCCACAACAAATGTTTTAAAACATGCTGATGATATGGTATATATAAATGTACCAGTTAAGGATGTACAAGAGTTAGTAATAAAAGTTACTGATGCCGGAAATGGAAATACATCGGACCATTCAGTAATAGCTAATCCTAAATTAACTACAAATAATGCTAAACCTGTTTTAACAGTTCAGGATAAAGTCTATAAAATTGGTGAAGATGTAGACTTTAAAGAAGGTATTAGTGCAAAAGATGCTGAAGATGGAGATCTAACTTCTAATATTGAAATAATATCAAACTCATATGTAGAAGGTAAAACAGGTAGATTTGAAGTTGTTTATAAAGTAACTGATAGTGATAATAACTCAGTAGAGAAGAAATCATATGTTACAGTATATGAGGACTTTACAGTAAACAAATCTATGTTTGGTAAATTTGATAATTTAGATAAATATAATGAAGAATTTAAAATACCAGTATTTTCAGTAAGTAACAATGCAGGAAGATATGGAAATAGCGTTATAGAAAATTCTATTGATGGTAATGTAAACACACACTGGGAAACTAATAAACCAAATAGTGATAACTTCCAAAATGAAGTTATATTTGACTTAGGTGAAAGTAAAGAAATAAATAGAATAGCTTATAAACCAAGAAATGGTGGAAAAGGATTTGCTAAGAAGTTTGAAATATACATTTCTAATGAAGTAGAAGGAAATGACTTCATATTAGCAGGTAAAGGTGAGTACACTGGAAGTGTTAATGATCTTGTAGAGTTTAAAATAGCTAAAACTACAGCAAGACGAGTAATGTTTAAATTTATAGAAGCACATGAAAATTGGGCTGCTATAGGTGAATTGACATTCTATAAAGAAGATGCTTTAGCAGACAAGATGAATAGTTTATTTACTGATAATACTAAAACTGAAGTAACTGAAAGCTATAATACTTTAGAAAAAGTAGAAACTTTAAGAGAAGAAGTTAAAAATCATCCAGCTGCTAACTTATTTGAAGAAGATTTAGTTAAAGCTGAAAAAATAATAAAAGCTAAGTTTCCAACATTAAATGTTGAAGAAATAACTTATGTTAAATTAAACAGTGATTTTGACTTAACTTCAGGAGTTACTGCAAATGACCAAGAAGATGGTAATATAACTGAAAATATTCAAGTTAATAGTAATGATTTTAATACAGGTAAATCTGGAGAATATACTATAACTTACACTGTAACTGATAGTGATAATAATGTTACAACTAAAGATAGAAAAGTTGTAGTTTATAGTGAAAGTGCGTATTTATCTGATATTGAATGGGAATCAGCAGTATCAGGATGGAAGTCTGTAAATAAAGATTCAGCAGTTAACTTAAAGAATAAAATAAAACTTAAGGTTAATGGAGAAATAAAAGAGTTTGATAAAGGTATAGGAGCTGCAACAAATGCAGAAATAGTATATAACTTAGATGGAAACTATACTAATTTCTCAACATATGTAGGTACTGATAAAAACTACGATGACAATAGAACTACTATAATATTTAAAATATTTGCAGATGGCCAAGAAGTTTATACTTCAGATGTAATAAGAAAAGGTAGTGAAGCAGAACTTGTAAACCTAGATGTTACTGGAGTAAAAGAACTTAAATTAGTAGCAAATGATGCAGATGGAAATGGGCTTGGAGACTTTGCTTCATGGGGAGACACTAAAGTATATACTACAAATGCAAAACCAAAATTAACTATACCAGCTTCAGTAGCAACTAAGCTTGGACAAGAAGTAGACTTAAATAAAGAAGTGAGTGCAATAGATGCTGAAGATGGAGATATAACTGAGAAGGTTGAAGTAACTGGTAAAGTTAATTTTAATAAGCCAGGAAAATATGAAATATCTTATAAAGTTGTAGATAGTGATAGAAATGAAATAGTTAAAACTAGAACTATATCTGTAGTAGATATGAATGACTACAAGTATTTAACAGATTATGACTGGAAATCTGCAAACTCAGGTTGGAAAACTGTAAATAAGGATAAATCAGTAGAAAACAACAAACTTGGATTAACACAAGAAGATGGAGAGGCTATTTATTATGATAGAGGAATAGGTACTCATGCTACTTCTACAATAATATATGATTTAACTGATAAAAACTATGAATATTTCACTTCATTTGTTGGAGTAGATAGAGAAGTATATGGAAATGTTAGTTCAATAAGCTTTGAAGTATATGTTGATGGTGAAAAGAAGTTTGATAGTGGAATAATGAATTCTAAGGATATACAAAAAAATGTAGAAGTTAATATTACTGAAGCAAACGAATTAAAGCTTGTAGTAAGAGATGGTGGAAATGGAAATGCTGCAGATCATGCTACATGGGGAGATGCTAAGCTTCATTTTGCAAATGATGTACAAGCAAACTATAATGAATTAGAATCATTATTAAATGAAGCCAAGAAATATGTAAAAGATAATTATACTGAAGAGTCCTTCAAAGTATTAGAAAATGCTTTAAATAAAGCAAATGTTATATTAGAGGATAAGATAAGTACTCAAGAAGAAGTAAATTCTATAATTGAAGAAGTAAATAAGGCCATAGATAACTTAGAAGAAGCTGTAGATTTAAATGAAGTTATAAATATTTCAGATAAATATCTTAAAGCTGCTATAAAACAAGAGCTTAAGTTATCAAGTGATAATATAACTATAGGTGATATGCATAAATTAATAAACGTATCATTTAGTGGTAAAGGTATTGAAAATATTGAAGCATTAAAATATGCTAGAAATCTAGAAACAATAGATCTATCATATAATGAAATAAAAGATTTATCACCACTTAAAAATTTGAAAAAATTAACTAGTGTAAATGCACATCTTCAAATAATAACAGAGGGTATGCTTTACGCGAAAGACAATAAAATAACTTTAGATTATAAAGTATTAAATAAAAATGGTGATAGATTAATACCAAAGGCAGTAAGCATAAAAAGTAATAGAAGTAATGAAGCTGTTAATTTATCTTTAGAGGAAATAATGGATGAAAACGGAGTTGTTTCTTTTGATATTTCAAAATTTGATAAGTATCTACATAGTATGTATATAGTATATGAAGATGCTGAAAGTAATTTCTTAAGTCAATCATTATTTATGTTTGATGTAAAGTAGTAATATAAAATAAAAAATGGCTGTACCTAAAATTGAAAAGATGGTACAGCCATTTTTTATTTTATTAACAGAATAGTTTTAGGAAATATAAAGGATGATTTATTTTAACTGATAATGTGGAACTAAAATATTACAGCCTTACAAAATTGTAATGATAATGAAATATAGGGAAATAAGGTTGAATATACAAGTTTAGCATTTAATCTTATGCCTGAATTATTTACATTAACAGAACTCCAAAAGGTTTATGAAATAATTCAAGGAAAAGAACTTTTAGCAGCAGCATTTAGAAGAAAAATATCTAATATGGTTGTTGAGACAAAGGAATTTACTAAGGATGTAGGGCATAGGCCTTCTAAGCTATTTAGATATAACCCTAGATGGAAAAGAATTAAATAAAGACTTACTATTAGAGTAAATAAAGGTTGAAATGTACCTCATAAAGATAGATAATATAAAAGTCTATCCTATGGGG
>NZ_JAWGSV010000129.1:0-8650 GCF_032552055.1 Clostridium sp.
GAACATGGTAGGCTATGATGATTTGCCGAAGTATGATCTTTTTTTATCACAAGTTATAGATTTTTTAAATGATAAATTTGTTGAAGATAAATATACAAATAATATTGTTCAAAATTATATTAAAAGTGAAGTAATTAGTAAACCTGAGGACGGTAAAAAAAGAGGTTATACTAAGATTCATCTAGTTCAATTAGTTTTATTAAGTTATATGAGACCAGTTTTGACTACAGAAGAAATCAAGAAGGTATTCAGCTTGGCCTTTAATGAGATTAATGATAGAAGTGATGATATAATATCTTGGGAAAAGGCGTATAAGATATTTTCTGAAACTCAAAGTGAAAGTTTTAAGGACTTTTTAAGTAAACCTGTTGTAGATGAAGAGAAATTAGATAGTATAATTTCTGAGTTAAATTTAAATGAGACAGATGAAAATAGTATAAGAACTTTTGTAATAGTTATGTCTTTAATTGCTCAAGCTAGTGCAATAAAGAAATTAGTTCAAAAAATGGTTAACGGATATCATTCAGAGTAATTTTTAAAAGTCTCTATTATTGCATATATAATTAGAGGGTGATGTTATGAATGAGATAGTTGAAGTAATAGCTAATATAGGATTTCCTATAGCCATTTCTCTATATCTATTAATTAGAATAGAAGGAAAGCTAGAAAGTCTTACTACTAGCATTAATAACTTATCCAATACTATTAATTCAATTAAGTAGTTAAAAAGATGGAGCTTTGGAATATATAACTTTATATACATAGCTCCTTTTTATTTTGTATAATTTAATATTAGTCTTATAATATAGTTAAGCAAAATTATAAGGAAGAGTTTTATGAGTAATAAGATAGTAATTAAAGAATCTGTTAGAGGTATAATTGAATATATTTTAAGGACAGGAAGCATAGATGATAGGTTTGTTGGAAGTACTAGGGCTGTAGAAGGTACTATAGCACATCAAAAGCTTCAAAGTAATAATGAAAAGATATATGATAACTATGAAAAAGAAGTAAGGCTTAGTGAAGAGTTCAAAATAGAAGAAGTTACTTTAATTGTTGATGGTAGAGCTGATGGAATTATTATTGAAGATAACAATGTTTATATAGAAGAAATTAAATCCACAATGAAGCCTCTTATTTTGATAGATGAAGATTATAACCCACTTCATTGGGCTCAAGCAAAGTTTTATGCTTATATCTATGCCTTTCAAAATAGTATGAGTGAAATAAATGTTAGGTTAAGTTATTTCAATATCGAGACAGAAGAGGTAAAGAGCTTTAATAAGAAATTTTCTTTCGAGGAACTTAAGGATTATGTCTTTTCAATTATTGAAGAATATAAAAAATGGGTTATTTTAAAATCTAATTTGATAGAGGATAGAAATAAAAGTATAACAACATTAAAGTTTCCTTTTGAAAAGTATAGATTAGGACAAAGAGAGCTAGCAAAGGCTTGTTTTAATACAATAAGAGAAAAGTCGGTATTATTTGCTCAAGCACCTACTGGGATAGGCAAGACTATATCGACAATTTTTCCAGCGGTTAAAGCTTTAGGTGAAAATAGGGGAGAGAGAATAGTATATTTAACAGCAAAAACTATTACTAGAACAGTAGCTGAAGATGCTGTTAATAGGTTAAAAGATAAAGGGCTTGGTTGTAGAAATATTACTTTGACAGCAAAGGATAAGATTTGCTTTAAGGAAAAATCCATTTGCAATCCTGAAAATTGTGAGTATGCATTAAATTATTATGATAAAGTTAATAACAGTATTTATAATATGTTAAAAGAAGAGGATAACTTTACTAGGGAGATAATAGAAGACTATGCAAGGAAAGAAGTGTTATGCCCTTTTGAATTGTCTTTAGATTTAAGTATGTGGTGTGACGTAATAATATGTGATTATAATTATGCCTTTGATCCAAGAGCAAAATTAAAAAGATTTTTTGAGGATGATGTGGATAAAAACATATTACTTGTGGATGAGGGACACAACCTTGTGGATAGATCTCGAAGTATGTATAGTGCAGAAATATATAAAGAAAAAATATTAAGTGCTAGTAAAGCCGTGAAGGGTAAGGCGCCTAATTTATATAAATGTCTTAATTCTATTAATAAGTATCTTATAGAATTAAGAAAAGAACTTCAAGAGGCAGAAGTTAATAGTATTTATAAAAAGGAGCAGTATAAGGATTTAACTAAACTTTTAAGGATTTTTATTAGTGAATGTGATGAGTACTTAGTGAAATCAGTAAACACTGAAGGTTATGAGGAAATAAGGGATTTATATTTTGAGATAAGATCTTTTATAGCTATTTCTGAAATATATTCTGAAAAAGAATACGTAACTTTAGTTGAACTTAATAAAAATGATGTTAAAGTAAAGCTGTTTTGTGTGAATCCCTCTAAAAATTTATCTAAGATTATTCAAGAGGCACATTCAACTACAATTTTTTCGGCAACATTAACACCAATAAAATATTATATTGATGTTTTAGGTGGAGATGATAAGAGTTATAGAATGAAATTGCCATCACCTTTTAAGAAGGAGAATTTAAAGGTATATAGTAATCCTCTTAATATGAGATTTAGCCAAAGAGATAATAATATAGATAAGCTTTGTCAATTAATTAATAGATTTAAGGAAGAAGAAGTAGGGAACCATATGGTATTTCTGCCATCATATCAATATTTAGATAAGTTATATTCAAGATATTGTGAGCTTTATGGCGATAAAAATACTATTTGTCAAAAGGAAGTATTAAGAGAAGAGGAAAGAGTTGAATTTCTTAATAACTTTAAAGAGGATAGTAATATATTAGCTTTCTGTGTAATTGGAGGAGTTTTCTCTGAAGGAATAGATTTGCCAGGAAAGAGACTAATTGGATGTATTATAGTAGGAGTTGGATTTCCTAGAATATCAATTGAAGGTGATATAATAAGAGATTACTACGAGGATAATGGATTTGACTATGCATATATTTATCCAGGTATTAATAAGATTATGCAAGCTGCTGGCAGAGTAATTAGAACTGAAGAGGATAAGGGGAGAATACTTCTTATAGATGATAGATATTCAACAATAAAATATAAGAGCATATTACCTACAGAATGGGAACTTTAGTTTTAAAATTAAAAAAAATAAGGTAATGAAAAAATGAAAGAATGAAGGAAGAGGTTTTGCATAGCAAAACCTCTTCTATTTATAGATGCTCTTATAAAAATCTGTAAAAATTTTTATAGTCATCTCTTCATTCTTTAATTTTTTAATTCTTTTATTACTATTTAATATATAAATTGTAGCTTGATGTAAATTCGCTTCCTATAGATAATTTTTCTATAGCAGCTTTTTCTGTAATATCGCCTTTGAAATCAGCAAAGTCTGCATGACCATACCAAGGTTCAAGACATACAAAAGGTGCTCCTGTAGGTTTAGTCCATATTGCTAAATATGGGAATCCTGTAAAGTCCATAGATAATTCTCTATCATTTTTATTAGATTTAAGAGTAATCAGATTAGATTTTAAATTCTTAAATACTATGGCATCGCTCTTAAACAATTCTAAATTAAGGTTGATAATACTTTCATCTTTTAAAAATTCAGATTCTGTACGTGAGAAGTAGCCTGTATTAGAATTTAAATTCATTATGTTAGTAGTTTCTTTTTTATTAAGCTCAAAGTAATAATCTTCAAAGCTTTCATTTTCAAGTAATGGACACATAAAAGCAGGATGACCACCTATTGAGAAATAAATATCCTTATCATCTAAGTTCTTAACATAATATCCAACCTTTACTCCATTTTCAAGAAGTTCATAAGAAAGCTTTAATGAAAATTTATATGGATATACTTTTAAAGTTTCTTCTGACCATAATAGTTCAAAAACTACATGATTATCATCTTTCTCAATCATTTTAAATTCTTTAGTTCTTGCAAGTCCATGTTGAGGAAGCTCATACTCTTTATTTTCAGCTATGTATCTTCCGTTTTTCACCTTACCCACAATTGGGAAAAGTATAGGAGAGTGATATTTCCAATACTTCTCATCACCGTTCCATAAAAATTCTAAATTATCTTTTTTACTTATAAGACTATTAAGTTCTCCGCCGTAGGTACTTGTAGTAATTTGCACATTTTTATTTTCTAAAGTATATTTCATAATAAAAACTCCTTTCATACATACTAATCTATAAAAATTATACTATAATAGATATTAATTAGAAAGAATTTTGATATAATTATAAATTGTTGCATAGTTTATAGAAATAAGAGGGATTTACAAGTGGTTAAATATTAATAAAAAATATAATAGATGAGTATCATAGATAAAGTAATATGATATAGATTATAATAATAGTAATTAATGTGTATTAATAGAGATGTGGTGATTAAATGAATAATGAAAATATAAATAGTAAGTCTCTTTTAGATAAAATAGTATTTTTTATAGTAAAAGTGAATAATGATGATATCTTTGCGTTAGGAGCACAACTTGCTTACTACTTAATGCTATCATTTTTCCCATTTTTACTTTTTCTATTAACTATAGTAGGGTTTAGCAAGCTTAATGCAGCAGAAATATTAGGAGGGCTTAGCACCATTTTACCAACTAGTGTGTATGGATTAATTGAAACAACAGTTGTTGAGGTTGTAGAAACACAGAATGCTGGATTATTAGGGATTTCTTTAATTCTAACGATTTGGTCTGCTTCTTCAGGATTTAGAGCAGTAATAAAAGGCTTAAATAAAGCATATAATATGAAAGAAAAAAGAACTTTTATAAAAAGAGCTATTGTAGGTATTGTATTTACTCTTGCTTTAGTTTTGATAATAATGCTTACTTTGGCTATGCTAGTTTTTGGAGAGATAATAGGAGAACAATTAATTAAAATCGTTCCTTTTAAGGAAGTAATTAATAGTATATGGAATATAAGTAGATATCTTATAGTAGTATTTATGATGATATTAATTTTTGCTTCTATTTATAGATATACACCAACAAAGAAAATTCCGTGGAGAGAAGTTTATCCTGGCGCAATAGTGAGCACCTTAGGGTGGATAATTGTTTCTTTAGGGTTTTCATATTATATAAATAATATAGCCAATTATTCTAGGTTATATGGAAGTGTAGGAGCAGTATTTATTCTTATGACATGGTTATATATAACGTCAATAATTCTTATATTGGGGGCAGAGATTAATTCCGTATTTAGGATAGGAGTTAAAAAATAATAAATTTTATAAAATATGAATAGAAAATACCTAACTGGATATAATCAAAGAAGAAATATTCAGGAGGTGTAAGTAATGAATAAAATTGTATTATTAGGAAGATTAATAAGGGACCCTGAACTTAGAAGCCTTGAAGATAGCAATAAGGTCTTTACAAAATTTATTATTGCTGTAGATAGAAACTTTAAGTCTCAAGATGGAACAAGGAAGGCTGATTTAATACCTGTTACCATTTGGGGAAGGAAGGCAGAAGTAGTATGCCAGTATATGAGAAAAGGAAGCTTTATTAGCTTAAGTGGAAGATTGAGAACAGGTAGCTATGAAGATAAAGATGGAAGTAAAAAATATATTGCAGAAGTAGTGGCTGAAGATTTTAAATTTGTAGGTAATAGAAGAACTGAAAGAGATGATAGCTCTTACGAAGAAGATTTAAACAAAGAAGATTTAAATAAAACTGCAAGTAATTAAGCTTAGAATATAAATTTAAATAAATAGTGAAAAGGGATTGTCTAGATATAAGACAGTCCCTTTTTAGTATTTGTAATTATTAATCTTAAAATATTATAAATAGAGAAAATGAAAATCTAGTTTAAAGCCCTTATGAAATAATCTATTACTAACTAAAGGAGACTTTTAAATAAAATATAATTAAAACTAATATTATTTTAGTAATTTGGAGCAAATTACATCCTTAACTCTTAATTATTAATTGTAAACTGTTAATTGAAAAGAGGCTGCAAGCAGCCTCTTTTATATAGTTCCTTTAGCTAAAACAGTAGATTTATTTTCCCTATTTTGAATACCTTGAACTATTTTAACAGAAGAATTTATATCTCCAATTAAGATACCACCAACAAGAATATTATTACTAAAGAATAATTTAGCATATTTATTATTTAAGCTATCAACATAACCTACTTTTTCTAAGGCAGGATCATCAAAGTTAACTGTACCTGCAGAGAATACTTGAGTATTCATAGCTTGGAACACTGTTGAGGATACGAATTTTTCAAATTTAATCTTATCTCCAGTAGCATTAGCTCCTGCAACTTTACCCATTTCTATTGCAGCTGGCCAGTTACCATAATAAATTCCATCATACTCAGCAACATCACCACAAGCAAAGATATCTTTCGAGTTTGTCTTCATATATTCATCAACAATAATACCCCTATTACAATTGATTCCTATAGGCTGAGCTATAAAGATGTTAGATCTTACCCCTACTGAGAAGATTATAGTATCAGCTTCAATTTCTTTACCACTCTTTAATTTTACTGATTTAACACTATTAGAATCAGCATTAATACAATCAACTGCTTCACCTAAAAGAACCTTAACAGGAGTCTTATTAACAAGACTTTCAAATAATGCAGATCCATCACTATCTAATTGACGAGGAAGCATTCTTTCTGCTAATTCTACAACAGTAACATTTATATTACGTTTTTGAACTTCCCAAGCAGCTTCTAAGCCAAGTAATCCTCCACCGATAATTACAACATTTTTAGAATCACTTAAATCTTCTTTTAATGCATTAACATCACATAACTTTTTAATAGTATGGATTCCATTTACACTATTATAAGTCCAGGAGTTAATCTCAGTTTCTGAGCCATCGATAAGTACCTTAGTAGGTGGAACAAAGTTGTAACTTCCATTTGCTAAGATTAACTTATCATAACGAATACCATGTCCATTGTCTAATTTTACAGTCTTAGTATTCTTATCTATAGTATTAACATTAGCATCTAAGATTTCTATAATATTATTCTCTTTATACCAGTTAGATCTAGCTAAATAGAATGATTCAGTTATTTCTTCAGTTATTAAATCTGAAAGTTGAGTTCTAACATAAGAGTGAGTGTCTTCATTAGAAACTAATTTAATTATAGCACTAGCATTTCTTTCTTTGATTGCTTTAGCAGCGTAGAATCCAGCAGCACCATTACCTATAATTACATAGGTTTCTTCTTTATCTATAGAGTAAGTAGTAACTTCTCTCTTAATTTCAATAAATTGATCACTACCAGCACCACATACTGGACAAATTTCAGGAACTTCTTCAGATTCGAATATTTCTCCACAAATCACACATTTCCATAGTTTTAATCCACCACTAGTAGAAGGTGAAGCTGCTTCAGTTTTAGATTCTTCCTTAATAGGCTCTTTTGTACCTAGTAAAACTTCACCAAATCCTAAACCATATTCAAAAGCTTCATTTAATTCATTATCAGATGGTTTAAAGTTTATCTTTAAGCTTGGACCGTATGATTTCATATTCAATTCTTTTAATCTTGTTTCAATTCTAGGAATAGCTTCACCACTCCATCCATAGGAACCAAAAGCAGCACATAGTTTTCCACCATGAACTATAGGATTAAGCTTAGATAAAACATCACGGATAGGTTCTAACAAGTCTCCAACTATTGTAGGTGAACCACATAGTAAACCTTCAGACTCACCAATACTATTAACTATATCACTGATTTCATGATGAATTACGTTGAATAATCTAACTTCTATGTTACCAGCAGCTTCAATACCTCTTGCTATTTCCTTAGCTAATGATTCTGTATATCCATAAGCTGAAACGTATGGGATTGTAACAAACTTCTTACCATCAGTAGGAGATTCTTTAGGAGTACTCCAAGTTCTATAGTACTCAACAACTTCCCATGGATTTTCAACTAAAACTGGACCATGACCAGGTAAAATCATATCAATATCTAAATTTTCAATCTTTTTAATTGCTTTTAATACATAATTTTTATATGGTCCGAAAATACAATCAAAGTAGTATTTTAATGCTTCCATATAGTTTTCTTTACTTTCTACATTACTATTTAAAATAGCTTCAGAAGAATAGTGTGAGCCAAATGAGTCACATGTAATTAAAACATCATCTTCTGGAATATATGTGTATATAGAATCTGGCCAGTGTAAGAATGGAGCAGATATAAATTCAAGAGTTTTATTTCCTAAACTAATTGTATCTCCATCACCAACAGTAATAGATTCAAAATCTCTATTTGCAATTTGTTTCATAAACTTAATTGCAGGAGCAGAACCAACAACTTTAGCAGTTGGTGAAATTTCTAACAACTTAGCCACTGATCCAGCGTGATCTGGTTCAGTATGATCTACAACAATATAATCAATTTTCGTTATATCTACATCTAAATCTTTTAATCTTTCTATATATTGATCGAAGAATTCAACCTTAACTGTTTCAAATACAGCTGTTTTTTTACTTCCCTTTATGACGTATGAGTTATAGCTTGTACCATAAGGTGTATACATAATAATATCAAAAATTCTTAAATTTGGGTCAAGAGCTCCGACCCAATGAATATCTTTTTTTAGTTCTAATGATTTCAAAACTAACACCTGCCTTCAAATTAATATTAATTAATAAC
>NZ_JAWGSV010000130.1:0-8607 GCF_032552055.1 Clostridium sp.
ATACTCAAGAACAAGTAGATGAAATTTTCAGACAAGCAGCGATAGCAGCAAATGACAACAGAATTAAATTAGCTAAAATGGCAGTTGCTGAAACTGGAATGGGAATAGTTGAAGATAAGGTTATTAAAAACCACTTTGCAGCTGAATATATATATAATCAATATAAGGATATGAAAACTTGTGGTGTTTTAGAAGAGGATAAAACTTTTGGAATTACTAAAGTAGCTGAACCAATAGGAGTTATAGCTGCAATAGTTCCAACTACAAACCCAACTTCAACAGCGATTTTTAAGACACTAATTGCTTTGAAAACTAGAAATGCAATTATAATCTCACCTCATCCAAGAGCTAAGAAGGCTACTATTGAAGCTGCTAGAATAGTTTTAGAAGCTGCAGTTAAAGCAGGAGCACCAGAAGGAATAATCGGATGGATAGATGAACCATCAGTTGAATTATCTCAAAATGTAATGAGAGAATCAGATATAATTCTTGCTACAGGTGGTCCAGCAATGGTTAAAGCTGCTTACTCTTCAGGAAGACCAGCTTTAGGGGTTGGAGCAGGAAATACACCAGCAATAATAGATGAAACAGCTCATATAAAAATGGCAGTAAACTCAATACTTCTTTCTAAGACTTTTGATAATGGAGTTATCTGTGCATCAGAACAATCATTAGTAGTATTAGAACAAGTTTATGATGAAGTTAAGAAGGAATTAGGTAATAGAGGAGCTTATATCTTAAAAGGTGAAGAAGTAGATAAGGTAAGAAAAGTTATCTTAAATGAAAAGGGTGGATTAAATGCTAATATAGTTGGTCAATCTGCTTATAAAATTGCTGAAATGGCAGGAATTAATGTTCCAGAATCAGCTAAGGTATTAATAGGGGAAGTAGAATCAGTAGAGTTAGAAGAACCATTTTCACATGAAAAATTATCACCAATCCTAGCTATGTACAAAGTTAAATCTTATGAAGAAGCTTTAGAAAAGGCAGGCAGATTAATAGAGTTAGGTGGTATGGGGCATACTTCAATCCTATATACTGATCAATTAAAATCTAGAGATAGAATATTACAATTTGGCGAAAAAATGAAAACAGCTAGAACATTAATCAATATGCCAGCATCACAAGGAGCGATAGGTGATTTATTTAACTTTAAACTAGCACCATCATTAACTCTTGGATGTGGATCATGGGGAGGAAACTCTGTTTCAGAAAATGTTGGTCCAAAGCACTTAATTAACGTTAAGAGCATAGCTGAAAGGAGAGAAAATATGCTTTGGTTTAGAGTTCCAGAAAAAGTTTACTTCAAATATGGTTGTTTACCAGTTGCTCTTGAAGAATTAAGAGATATGGGTAAAAAGAAAGCATTTATAGTAACTGATAAAGTGCTATTTGATATGGGATACACTAACAAGGTTACTGAAGTATTAGAAAGAAACGGAATACAATTTAAAATATTCTCAGACGTAGAACCAGACCCAACATTAAGATGTGCAAGAGCTGGAGCTAAAGAAATGTTAGACTTCAATCCAGATGTAGTTATTGCACTTGGTGGTGGTTCAGCTATGGATGCTGCTAAGATTATGTGGGTAATGTATGAACATCCAGAAGTTAATTTCCATGACTTAGCTATGACATTTATGGATATTAGAAAGAGAATATACAAGTTCCCAACAATGGGTGAAAAAGCTATGATGGTTTCAATTGCTACTTCAGCAGGAACAGGTTCAGAAGTAACACCATTTGCTGTTATTACTGATGAAACTACAGGAGTTAAATATCCACTTGCTGATTATGAGCTAACTCCAGATATGGCAATAGTTGATGCTGAACTTATGATGACTTCTCCAAAGGGATTAACTGCTTGTGCAGGTATTGACGTATTAGTTCACTCAATAGAAGCATATGTTTCAATAATGGCTTCTGAATATACTAATGGTTTAGCTTTAGAAGCTATAAGATTAGTATTTAAGTATTTACCAGATGCCTTTAATGAAGGAACAACTAATGTAAAAGCTAGAGAAAAAATGGCTCATGCATCATGTATGGCTGGTATGGCATTCTCAAATGCTTTCCTAGGAATTAATCACTCAATGGCTCATAAACTAGGTGCATTCCATCACTTACCACATGGTATGGCAAACTCATTATTAATGAATGAAGTTATAAGATTTAATGCAGCTGATGCTCCAACTAAGCAAGCAGCATTTGCTCAATACAAATATCCAAATGCAGCGTGGAGATATGCTAGAATTGCAGATCATCTTGGATTAGGTGGAAAGACTGAAGAAGAAAAAGTTGAATTATTAATTAAAGCAGTAGAAGAACTACAAGCTAAGGTTAATATGCCAAAAACTATAAAAGAAGCTGGAATTTCAGAAACTAAATTCTATGAAACTTTAGACGAAATGGTAGAGCAAGCATTTGATGATCAATGTACAGGTGCTAACCCAAGATACCCATTAATGAGTGAATTAAAAGAAATGTATATAAAAGCTTTTGAAGGCCCAAAGGCTAAAGAAGCAAAAAAAGATAATAAGAAAAAATAATATTTAAACTATATAAAGATGATATCTCAAGTTAAATTGAGATATCATTTTTTTCATATTATAATAAAATTATACATAGTTTTATTATGTTTATGATATTATTTAAAGAGATGAAGTAATGTATAAATTTATTAAATGTGGAGGCGTATATGAAAAAAAGATATTTCTCGTTTATTATATTGGTAATTATTCAAATTATAGTTTTAGTAGGGTGCAGTAATTCTGATAGTATTAGTTCTGGAAAAGAAAAAGATATCAAGGAAGCTATAGATTTAGTTTTATCTTATGAAAATGGATATGATGAAACTATGAAGAAGCATATTAGTGAGAAGAATTTTTATGTTTGCAATTATAAAGAGTATTATTCATTATATATAGGTGATGCAACTATAGAAGAATATGAAAGTAAGGTTGTTAATACTTTTAAAGATGGCGAGAAGTATAAAGTTTATATGCTATTAAATATAAAAGCTAGGGGCTTAGAAGTTCATAAAAATGAAGAGGGCAGTGAAGAAGGTAGTGATGAGGCTATAGGAGAAGATATACCTTTAGAGGTTATAGTTAAAGAAAAAGATGGTGAATTTTATATTGAAGGATTAACTGAGTATGAAAATTTAGAAAAAGCAAAGGAATTAAATGAAGGCTTTAAATAAAGTGATTCTTATCTTTAGGTGGAGTTTTCTTAAAAGTAGAGAACCAAAATCTTGTATTTTGTGTGAATCACTTTCGCAGAGTACAGGATGCCTACTCTACCTGAAGGTTAGAAGAACTAATCCAGGTGCGTAGCAGTGCTTAGCTCCCACTTGTAGAAGGGGGAGTGTTAGCAATGGTAGCGATGGGATAAACTATTAAGAAGAGGGTGAATATTATGAAACCACTTGCAGAGATTATGAGACCTGAAAAATTAGAAGATTTTATAGGTCAAAAAAATATAATAGCTAAGGGGAAACCCTTATATAATTTAATAATTAGTAAAAGAATACTTAATTGTATTTTGTATGGACCACCAGGAACAGGAAAAACCACACTTGCTAATATTATGGCAAATTATAGTGATAAAAAATTCTATAAATTAAATGCAACTACAGCATCAGTTAAAGATATTCAAGAAATAACTAATAGTTTAGATAGTTTACTAAATTATAATGGAGTGGTTATCTATATAGATGAGCTTCAACATTTTAGTAAAAAGCAACAACAAGCACTTTTAGAGTTTATTGAAAATGGAAGGGTAACTTTAATTGCTAGTACTACTGAAAATCCTTATTTTGCTATACATAAAGCTATATTAAGTAGGTGTAATATTTTTCAGTTTCAGTCATTAAAGTTAGAAGAAATATTAGAAGGACTTGAAAAAGCAATAAAAAAATTAGTAAATGAAGATATTGAAGTTAATTATACTATAGAAGCTTTAAATTACATTGCAGATATTTCACAAGGTGATTATAGAAAAGCTTATAATGTATTAGAATTATGTATTAATTCCCAATTAAATAAGATTAAAAATATAACTGTTGAATACATTGAGGAGTTAAATCAATCTCATATTAGAGCTGATGCTAGTGGAGATGAGTATTATAATTTCTTAAGTGCACTTCAAAAGAGTATAAGAGGAAGTGATCCAGATGCAGCTATTCACTATTTAGCAAGGCTTATTAAATCAGGTAATTTACAGGCGATAATAAGAAGAATTAGTATTATTGCAGCAGAAGATATAGGACTTGCACATCCAAATGCTTTATCTGTTGTGAACTCTGGTATTGAACTTGCCTTAAAAGTTGGATTTCCAGAAGCATCATTAATACTATCAGAGATTGTAATATATTTAGCAACCCTACCAAAGTCTAATAGTGCATATAAAGCTATATCTAGGGCATTATCTGATTTGGATAATAAAAATGTAGGAGATGTACCAAATCATTTAAAAGATGCTCATTATTCTGGAGCTAAGAATTTAGGGGTAGGTGGTTACAAATACCCACATGATTATGATAATCATTATATTAAACAGCAATATTTGCCTGATAATTTACAAGGAAGTAAATATTATGAGCCTCAAAATAACAAGTATGAAGATAGCTTAAAACAATATTGGAATACTATAATAAATAATTCTAAATAAGCATAATTTAATTATATAAGTTGTAATAAAATCTCCACATTCTATTAAGCTCGTTCATATGTAAACATTAAGTTATATAGTTATTTTATATGAGTTAAAAGGGTAAAGACTAGGTTTTATGATTATTGACAATATCAGAGCATTTTGATAAGATATTTGAGTAAATACTAGTAAAATAGTAAACTTTAAAGGGGGAAGAAAAATGAAGCTTTCTACTAAGGGTAGATATGGGGTCAAGGCTATGGTAGACCTTGCAATGCACTATGGAGATGCCCCCGTTTCTATAAAAACTATATCTCAAAGACAAAATATATCTGAATATTATTTAGAGCAGTTATTTTCACCTCTTAGAAAAGCAAAAATTATAAAAAGTATAAGAGGAGCTCAAGGTGGATATGTGCTAAATAGTGCTCCAAAAGATATAACAGTAGCAGATGTAATGTATGTATTAGAAGGGCCAGTTGAAATTGCTGAATGCATTGAAGGAGCTGACTGTGATAATATAGACTTTTGCGCTACTAGATTGTTATGGGAAAAAATAAAAAACAGTATAGATGAAGTAATGGAAAGCATAACCCTTCAAGATATTGTAGATGATTATAATAGGATGAAGTTTGAAAGTGAATCCATTAAGTTTGTTAAGAGGAGCGAGTAAAGATGAAAAATGTTTATATGGACTATGCAGCAACAACGTATGTTAAGCCAGAAGTTTTAGATGAAATGATGCCTTTCTTTACTGAAAAGTATGGTAATCCATCATCTTTTTATGGGATTTCAAGAGAAACTAAAATGGCTATAGACAAAGCTAGAAATAGAGTTTCTAAGGCTTTAAACTGTGATGTAAGTGAAGTTTACTTTACTGGAGGTGGTTCAGAAGCAGATAACTGGGCTATTAAGGGAGTTGCTTCAGCTCATAGAAAAAAAGGAAATCATATAATTACAACTAAGGTTGAACATCATGCGGTTCTTCACACTTGTGAATATTTAGAAAAGCAAGGCTTTGAAGTTACTTATTTAAATGTAGATAAAGAAGGTTTTATAAACTTAGAAGAACTTAAAAATGCTATAACTGACAAGACTATATTAGTTTCTATTATGTTTGCAAATAATGAAATAGGAACTATTCAGCCTGTAAAAGAAATAGGAGCAATCTGTAGAGAAAGAAAAGTATTATTCCATACAGATGCAGTTCAAGCAGTTGGAAATATAGCAATCGATGTTAAAGAAATGAACATTGACCTTTTATCTCTTGCTGGACATAAAATTTATGGACCAAAGGGAACAGGTGCTTTATATATTAGAAAAGGTGTAAGAATAGATAATTTAATTCATGGAGGCGGACAAGAAAGAGCTAGAAGAGCAGGAACAGAAAATACTGCTTCAATAGTTGGACTTGGAAAAGCTATAGAACTTGCTACTGAAAACTTAGAAGAGCATAATAAGAAAATGACTTTTCTTAGAGATAAATTAATAGATGGACTTTTAAAGGTACCTCATACTAGATTAAATGGACCTAGAGGGGATATGAGATTACCAGGAAATGCAAATATAACTTTTGAATTTATAGAAGGTGAATCAATATTACTTTCTTTAGACTTTGAAGGGATATGTGCTTCAAGTGGAAGTGCTTGTACATCGGGATCTTTAGATCCATCACATGTATTATTAGCAATAGGACTACCACATGAATTAGCACATGGATCATTAAGATTAACTTTAGGTGATGGATCAACTGAAGAAGATGTAGATTATGTTTTAGAAGTTGTTCCACCAATTATCAAAAGATTAAGAGATATGTCTCCATTATGGGAAGACTTTTTAAAGAAGGGAGAAAAATATTATGATGTACAGCGATAAGGTTATGGATCATTTCAGAAATCCAAGAAATGTAGGGGAAATTGAAAATGCAAGTGGTGTTGGAGAAGTTGGTAATGCCAAATGCGGCGATATAATGAAGGTTTATTTAAAAATCGAAGATAATATAATTAAGGATGCAAAGTTTAAGACTTTTGGATGCGGATCAGCCATTGCATCATCATCAATGGCAACAGAATTAATAATAGGAAAGACTGTGGAAGAAGCTTGGGAATTATCTAACAAAGCAGTTGCAGAAGCGTTAGATGGACTTCCACCTGTAAAAATGCATTGTTCAGTACTAGCTGAAGAAGCTATACATAAGGCAATTAATGATTATAGAAATAATGCAGGTTTAGAGCTTTGGGATTTTGAAGAACATGATGATATTCATGATCATGTCCACGGTGAAGAATAGGAAATAAAATGAAGAAAAAAGTAGTAGTAGGTATGAGCGGTGGAGTTGATAGCTCCGTTGCTGCATATCTTTTAAAAGAACAAGGATACGATGTTATTGGTGTAACTATGAAGCACTTTGACGACGAATCTGAAGATTACGTTGAAAGGGAAGGTGGTTGTTGTTCACTTTCTTCTGTAGAAGATGCTAGAAGAGTTGCTGATAAGCTAGGAATACCTTTTTATGTACTTAATTTTAAAGAATCCTTTAAGGAAAAGGTAATTGATTATTTTGTTCAAGAGTATATGGAAGGGAAAACTCCAAATCCATGTATAGCTTGTAATAAGCATATAAAGTTTGATGAATTTTTAAGAAGAGCTAAAGGAATTGGTGCTGATTTCGTAGCTACTGGTCATTATGCTAAAATACAGAAAAATGAAGATGGAAGACATCTTTTAATTAAGGCAGATGATGATAAGAAAGATCAAACTTATGCTTTGTATAACTTTACTCAAGAACAATTAAGTCAAACTTTAATGCCTTGTGGAGATTACACTAAGGATAAAATTAGAGAAATTGCAAAGGAAATAGGTTTAGCTGTTCATAATAAAAAGGATAGTGAAGAAATATGCTTTATACCTGATAATAATCATGGAAAGTTTATTACTTTAGTTAGACCTAATGAAGTAAAGCAAGGAAATTTTGTTGATAAGCATGGTAATATTTTAGGTAAGCATAAAGGTATAGTATATTATACTATAGGTCAAAGAAAAGGACTTGGCTTAGCTTTAGGTTATCCTGTTTTTGTTACAGATATTAATCCTAATACTAATGAAGTTATAGTAGGACCTGAAGAGGATGTATTTAAAACTGATTTAGTAGCTAAGGATGTTAACTTTATTCCTTTTGACAAACTAGATAAAGAAATAACTGTTTATGCTAAGGTTAGATATCTAGCAAGACCAGCAGAGGCTATTTTAACTCCGTTAGAAGATGGGAAAGTTAAAGTTTCCTTTAAAGATAAACAAAGAGCGATTACTAAGGGGCAATCAGTTGTATTTTACGATGGCAATTTAGTAATTGGTGGTGGAGTAATAGAAAATATCATATAAATAAAAAAATTCCTATATTCTAAAATATAGGAATTTTTTTTTACCTTTAGGAAATAATATATTTAGGGTTTATAGGAGGGTGATACCATGTTAAAGACTAAGGATTTTTATTTGCTAAAGGTCTATGATTTAAGGGGGAAGTACTTAGGGGTAATAGATGATGTATTTATAGATTTTAGTAAGGGATTAATAAAAGGCTTTTCAATTTCTAACTATAAGTTTTTTAGTAAGAAAAACTTTATCGAAGCCTCAAATATATTAACTATTGAAGATGTAATGATAATAAAGGAATTAAGTATGAAAAATGGGATATCTTTTAAAGAAATAAAAGATATTGATGTTAGAGATAGAAATAATACAATGATAGGTATTTTAGAAGATTTAATTATAGAAAAAAGAGACTATTCAATTAAAGGATTAATTATTAGTTCAGGAATTTTTGATAGAATTTTTAAAGGAAAAGATATTTTACTACATAAGGAGTGTATTTTAGGAGAAGATTTTATTTTGTATTATGGAAATAATGAAGTTAAACTAAAGACCCTTCCAAGAAAGAAAAAATATGTTTAATTA
>NZ_JAWGSV010000131.1:0-8565 GCF_032552055.1 Clostridium sp.
ATAAAATGCTTCGCATTTTATAACTAGTTATTCTTATTGGTTTCTTTTCTTCATTTCTATTAATAATATATGAGATTTATTTTTAGCTTTAATATTTATACTTTCTTCTTTTATTTCTAATCCATCTCTTTCGTAAATATCAATATTATTTATTTCAGAATCTCCTTCTATTTGAACTAAGTATCCTTGTCTTCCTTCTTTTATTGGAAAATCTATTTCCTTACCCTCATCTAATTCAACTACATAGAAATTTGCATCTTGATTTATCTTTATAGGGGCATTACCCTCCTTGCTAGAAACGATATTTAACCATTTATTTTTTCTATCTTCTTCTTTAAATCTATAGTCTCCATAGTTTGGCTTATATCCCTTCTTATCAGGAACTACCCAAATTTGAAGTATTCTTGTAGTTTCATCACCTAAGTTTTCTTCACTGTGATAAACTCCTGTTCCAGCACTCATATATTGAACGTGTCCCCTATATACAGTATTTTTATTTCCCATAGTATCCCCATGAGTTAGTCCTCCATCCACAATGTAAGATACTATTTCCATATCTTTATGTGGATGAAGAGGAAATCCCGTCCCTGCTGCAATTAAGTCATCATTAATAACTCTTAATGCTCCAAAATTCATATTATCTATATTAAAATATTCTGCGAAAGAAAAGTGAAATATACTTCTAAGCCATCCTAACTCACTTTTTCCCATATTCTTATGATTAATTCTTCTTAACAAATTAAATTCCTCCTGTATACTTTTTATACTAATAAAATATCTATCACTTATTTATAAAAAGGAATCCAGTCTAAAACTGAATTCCTATGTTAATTTTTTATTTTACTTAATTATTTTAACTCTATCTTCTATTGGGGAAAATTCCTTTTCTCCAGCTCCTGCTACAATCTTACCGAAAGGCATTTGAGCCATCATTCTCCAGTTATTTGGTATATTAAATTCTTTCTTAACTTCTGCATCTATTAATTCAGTATAATGTTGAAGACTTGCTCCAAGACCTTCTGCTGCAAAAGCAGTCCAAACTGAGAATTGCATCATACCTGATCCTTGAAGAGCCCATACTGGGAAATTATCCTTATATAATTCAAATTGCTCTTGTAATGATTCCACTACTGCAAAATCTTCAAAGAATAAAACTGTTCCATATCCACCTTTAAAAGAATTGATTTTTGCTTCAGTTGATGCAAAATCACTTTCTGGAACTATCTTTCTTAAAGCTTCCATAGTTATATTCCATAGCTTATCATGAGATTCTCCCAATAAGACAACAGCTCTTGTAGTTTGAGAATTAAAAGCTGATGGTACATGCTTTACTATATACTCTACTATTTCCTTAATTCTTTCATCTGATATTGGTGACTCCTTACTTATTGCATAAATGCTTCTTCTTTCCTTTATTGCTTCATAAAAATTTTTATTCATTTATAACCTCTCCTATCTTTTTATATAAAATTTTTTTATTAATTCTCATAAACCTTTTTAAAAAAATTATTTCAAAACTTTTCTCTGCTAAATTAAATTATTTTAAAACATTTCTTAGTTGTATTAAATTCTCTAAAAGCTGAGTTTTACTTTCTTCATCTAAATCTTTAAATAAATTATCTAAAAAGTCCTTATGTTTAGGAAATATATGCGAAATATAATCTTTTCCTTTTTCCGTTAAGGAAACATAATAAACTCTTTTATCTTTATTACATTTTCTACGAACTACAAACTCTTTTTTTTCTAGTTTATTTATTACATAGGTAATTGTTCCACTAGTTACAAGAATTTTTTCTGCTACTTTTTGCACTGGTTGGTCTCCTTTATGATATAACATTTCTAAAACACCAAATTCACTTATATTTAAGTCAAACTCTTGAAGACTCTTCTCTATTTGAAAAAATAAATTATTATAAGTTCTAGCCACTGCAACAACTAGCTTTAAATTTACATTATCCATATATTCACCTACATTATCTTGATTTCAAGATAATTATATCTCTAATATATCTTGAAGTCAAGATATTTAATGAAAATAATTATCAATTGTTATAAAAGCTATCTTTTTTAGCTCCCTAACCTTGCTCCAAGTCATTAAAATAATATACTTTCTTATAGTAAGCTATTAATATAAAGGATATAGTTACATTTATAACAAAATAAAGCATAAAGTTTCCTATATACAATGAAACCTTATGCTTTATTATTTATCTAATCTTAAATATGTATCTCTTATATTTGCTTACTATCTAAATAGTACTTAGCTATAAATTTAATTCTATATTCCTTTTATAGCTGATTCAACATCATCTACATATTGAATTGATTCAGTCCACCCTGTAATATTTCTTCCTAATCTTTTGAATTGAGATATAGTTATTGCATTTCCTTTAGTAACTAAAAATCTATTTTTAAAAGGAACAGCCATATATCTTTCTAATAAACTTTCTAACATAGTTGCTACTTGTGGACTTGATGGTTTTAATTCTGGTGCATCAATTACTAAAGTATAATCCTTTGAAGGAAATGTCTTAGTAATTTCATCATAATCCTTTAAAAAAGATGCTCCATCCTCTTCACTAAAAAATCCAGATGCTTGTGCATGAAAAACTTGTTTCACCTTGTCCACCTTTAATTGATAATTTGAATTTTTACCTTGGTATTGTTTCATTTGAAAATCTCCCTTGAAATATTATTTATAATTAAAATTTTTAACTATATAAACATTTTTAAAGCTTAAATAATAATACTGTTACAACAGAACCTGATCCCATAGATGCTAAAGTTAAATAATCACCCTTTTTAACTTTTCCAGTTTTTATAGCTCTATCAAGTGCAATTATAGGACTAGTTGTTCCAGTATAACCATATTCATTTCCTACATAGGTTGTCTTACTTATGTCAATTCCTAACTTTTCTAAAGTAAGTCTAGCATCCGGAATTGTAAATTGAGAAAATATTAAGTGATCAATATCTGCTACCTTTATTCCATTATCTTCTGAAATTTCATTAATTAAATTTACCCATACATCAGAAATAAAACTTCCATCAAAAGGCTTCCAGAACCACTTATTATCCTCACCATTGACTACCCCATACTTTGTAATCTTAGAATAACCAACTTTAGGCATAAGAATGTTGTTACATTCTGAAGTTTGTGTTAAATGAACTGAGTCAATAAATCCTCTCTTTTCATCTTCTTCAACTTTTTCTAATATAACAGCAGCTGCCGCATCACCAAAGTTTGTATAAGAAACTGAATCATTTTCATTTCCTACAGCACTAAATAATATTCCTCCCACAACCAATGCTCTCTTAAATCTTTTATTAGTCATAAGTATTCTACTAGCTTGATCTAAAGCGGTAATCATTCCTAGACAATTGGCATTTGTATCATATGCCATTTTAATTCTAACATCATCTCCCCCTAGCATTTCTAATAATTTAACTGCATTAGAAGGTGATGTATATTCTGGAGTATCAGTTGCAAAAATTATTAAATCTATCTCTTCTATATTTAAGTTTGAATCCTTCAAAGCATCTTTACTAGCTTTATATGCCATAGTAATTACAGTTTCATTTGGATCACTAGAAAGATATCTATATTCTCTTTCTAAATGCTTTAAAAGTCCTGCTACCTCTATTCCCATCTCTTTAAAATGGTTAATAAAGAAGTCATTATGTACTCTATTTTCAGGATGATATACTCCTGTACTAATAATATTTATGTTTTGTTCTTTCATGAATTCTACCTCTTGTACTTTAATAACATATGTGTTTTTATGCATTTTTTCATAATATGTATACAATTATCAATGTATACATATTATAACAAATTATACCAAGATACAACAATTTCTCAAGATTTTTTTATTTTAATTATAATTTGTATTCAATTTTTATTCTTCTACATAATAAAGGACTATAAATCATCTAGTTTATAGTCCTATCAATAACAGTTTCTTTTCTAAATTTAATTTCTATCTATAGAGTATCTTTAAATTTCTTTTCTTAAATTAATTTTTATATCTTCTCCATTTATATCTTTTATAATGATTTTGACCTTATCTAAATTATCAAAAGTAGTTAAGTCATACATAAAGGCTATTCTTACTCCCCCATCTATATTTTCCATATTTCCATTAGTGAATTTATAAATATTACTTTCATTCTCATCAGTAAGTATCATTTTATTAACTATATTTTCATCTACTTTTAACGCTTCTATATTTATGTCCATTTTTACTATTGTATTAGTGGCTGAAGATACCATAGAATCAAATTTAATATTTTCATTTTCCTCTTCTAAAACATAGTCTATACTTTCAACATTCGTAACTCCATCATATAAATCTAACTCATAATTCCAGTTACCATTAATTTTTTCTATTGAATCAGCATTATTTTTATATAAAGCAATATCAACAATTTCAAGGGACATACTCTTTATATCTTCAATTATACTTTTTGTATCTGTAATTATTAAATCACATTTTATCTCTCCACTTTCTGCATTAACTAAATCTATATTCCACTCAAGCCCTGTAAAATATGGTGAATACATTCCTTCTTCATCTTTGCCTAAAATAACTCTATCATTATTATCTTTAATATTAAAACCAAACCTTAAACCACTAACATCATTTAATTTATCAGCATCATCAAAGTTCAAAGTAAATGATATTCCTATTTTATTTTTGTCAGGAATTATTTCATTAACTTTTATTGATATTCCATTATCTTTTACTTCATTATCTAACATCTCTTGAACATAGCCATTACTTTTAGCTTTTTGTATTCCTCTATCTTTTAAAAACTCTTCAATACTAGCTAATACCTTAGGTCCTATAGAAAATGATAAAATTAAACATGCTCCAATAAAAGAAGCTACTATCTTTTTATTAATTTTACTTTTGCTTTTCTTATTTCTATTAATCTCTTCTCCATTTCTAATTTCACCAAAGGCATCATTTACTTTTTCTAAAATTCCTTCCGGAATACTTTCCTTTTCACTTAACTTATCTTTAATCTTCTTATCTATATCCACTACTTACTTCCCCCTACCTTAAAACTTCTATTTTCTTCATTATAACTTTTTAAATAAATCTCCTTAAGCTTTTGCCTTGCCCTGCTTAATCTAGACTTTATTGTGCCTTCCTTTTCCTTTAATATCTCACTTATTTCCCTTGTATTAAATCCACTTACATAATAAAGTACAATAACTGTTTTATAACTTTCATCTATAGAATTTAAAGTCTCATTAAATACTATATTTTCTTCTATACTCTCCTTACCATCCAATAAATCTTCATTCTTAATACTCTCATAATAATCTTCAACATATATTACTTTCTTATTTTTAGAGATAATATCATTACATTTATTTATAAGTATTTTTATTAGCCAAGTTTTAAAATATGAAGTATTCTTAAGCACACATATGCTTTTATATGCAGATAATATTGTTTCTTGTATTGCGTCTCCTATGTCTTCTTCAGAACTAAGCCTAGTTTTAGCTACCTTATACATCATCTGAATATATTCATTTATTATAGATATAAAAGCTTCTTTGTCTCCATTTTGAGCTTTTTTTATAAGAAGTTCCATTAATTTGCCTCCTGAAAGTTTTCTACGCATGCGTTTGCCTTTACATATATTAGACTTAATATATCATAGAATAGTTGCATTAAATTTCTTTAAATAAAAAAATAGTAGCTCTTCTTATAACTAGAAGAATACTACTATTGCTCTTAAAATTTACTTATATCAATTTATTAGTATTATATTATTGTTCATCTTTCTTATATGCATCTTCACCTTCAAAATCAGTTGTAAATAATCTTCCATTAACCATAATAAAAATTCCTAATAATAAACTACTATACACTTCCTTATAATTAATAGTAGAACTATCTATAAACCAATCAACTAAAATAAATGATATAAAAATAATCACATAAGAAATAAGTTTCTTTTTTACTGTATTTCCTATAAATCTTAAAGGATTTTTCCAAACCTTAAATAATAAAACATAAGCTATAGTCGTGCTTATCATTCCTGGAATTACTCTATATACAAAATCCATAAACATCATCCTCTATACATTTATAATAAATCTTAAATCTATTCTACTTCCTTTATTTTAGTTTTCTTATCTTCTCTTTCAGTGCTAATAATTCTATTATAGATGCTAATCCAAACTCCAAATATAGTCCACTTATAAATATCTTTAAAGTAAATATTAGAACTATCAAAAATCATTCCTATTCCTAAAATTAATGCAAATAACACTACTATTGATATAATCTTTTTCTTCCTAGTATTCGCAATATACTTAAATGGATTTTTTATAACCTTAAAGAATATTAGATATCCTATAGAACTACCTATCATACTAGATAATACAATAATAAAAAATAATGCCTTTTCATCCATGACCATTCCCCCTATATACCTCTATATAATAACTCTTAGAATTTACCCTATAATAAATTGTATCAACATTATCCATCTATTTTTGTAGAAATTTGTAACTGTATTTATCTTTTTCTCCCCATAATACGACCTTTATTTTTATTTTTATTTTTATTTATATAACTTTACTTTTATAAAAGTGACTTATTAATTTTATAAGTTTATATTGAAATTCACAAAATATTTATAAAAATAAAAGCTACACATCCTAAAATAAGATATGTAGCTTTTCCCTCTAAAATTGAACTGCATAGTTAACATTATCTAATCCACTTTCCATAAATACATCTTCAAGTGTTAATGAATCTCCTCTTAAATCTACTACGTTAAATAACTGATATTCCCATCTACACTTGCTATTCTTAAATATGTTTATTGAATTACTATTTGAATTTATTGCAGATGGCTCACTTATAGTACCTACAGCCAAAACTTTAGTTTCATTAGTATTTGCTTCATCTACTAATACAAACTTTTCGAATTGATTATAATTATTAGGCAAATTAGTTAATGCATAAATCCCCTTATCTATAACCTCATTTACAGTATTCTTAGTTGCCTTTAAAACTAATATCTTGTCTTGACTCATTAAATTACTTGTTAAACACATAAGAGCATCTCCTTATTTTTTTATTTCCTCATCTTTAATTATTTGATCATGTATCATAACTAGTATATGAATATCTTTATAATTATTTTCAATGTATTTTCTTCTAAATGTCCATTTAGTTCATTACTAGTTGATTTTCTTCCTATAACCCCTTATCCACGTTGTTAATTTTATTTTATTATTTGCAAGTTAACTTATAAGTATTCTAAATAAAGTATGAATTTATTTATCAAATCATTTCTACAGAAATTTTTATGTCAATTTTTTGATTAATTACTTTTCTAGTTTCTTACTTTCTGTAGATAAATGAAATTGCAACTAATAAAACTACCACTAAAACTACTTATCCTACTACTTTTTTAATTATTATATATCTCCCCTTCTAATTACTTAAATATACTTTGTTTTGATTTCATTTTACGCAATAATTCTAGCTCAATTATAAGATAAAAACACATACTACTAACTACATTTATAAATCAATAAGTGATATACTGAACACATAAAAAGTTAAAATTTGATTGGAGGTATAAGAGTGAAAAACATTTATGATTGTTATACACTAAGTAACGGAGTTAAAATACCATGCGTCGGATATGGAACATACAAGGCAGCAGAGGGAAACAGTGCAGAAATCATAAAAACTGCCATTGAAGCTGGATATAGATATTTTGATACAGCATCATTTTATGAGACAGAAACCTATCTTGCTGAAGCTGTCCGTGACAGTAAAATAAAAAGAGAGGAATTCTTTTTTGCTTCTAAAGTATGGAAAGATGAGATGGGCTACGAAGAAACTAAAGCTGCACTACGTAAGACTCTAAAGAATCTAAATACAGATTATCTAGATCTTTACTTAATCCACTGGCCTCTTCCTTCTCCTGATTACAAAGAATGGAGACAGCTAAATATAGATACTTGGAGAGCAATGGAGGAACTATACATTGAAGGAAAAATCCGTGCAATAGGATTTAGTAATTTTCTACCACATCATATAGAAAACATTATTCAAATTTGTAAAGTTTCCCCTATGGTTAATCAGTTAGAATTTCATCCTGGCTATACTCAAGAAGCAGCTGTTCAGTACTGCAAGGAACATAATATCCAAGTTCAAGCATGGAGTCCCATTGGAAGAGCAAGAGTACTAAAGGACCCTCTTATTCTAGAGCTTTCTAAGAAATATCAGGTATCTCCTGCTCAGATTTGTTTAAAATTTGCCCTACAAAAAGATATAATACCAATTCCTAAATCCTCTTCTATGACGAGGATGAAAGAGAATCAGGATCTGTTCTCCTTTGAAATTTCAAAAGAAGACATGTACCGTCTTGATACAATGCCTCAAACAGGCTGGTCAGGAGAACATCCAGACAGAGAAAGAGTTCCATTATAATTTCCTAAAGCAAAAAAATATTACTGGAACCTCAAATTTCCAGTAATATTTAAATAATAAAAATAATAATTACACAGAATTATCTATTGTC
>NZ_JAWGSV010000132.1:0-8446 GCF_032552055.1 Clostridium sp.
CTTATATAGTTTATAATTTTTTAATAATGGAGGAATTATTATGAATCTAAAAGAAAAAATTAGAGTAATTGAAGGTTTTCCTAAAGAGGGTATAAGTTTTAAAGATATTACAACAGTTATTGGTGACGGAGAAGCATTAAGATATTCTATAGATAAAATAGTTGAGCACTTAAAAGATAAAAATATTGATTTAATAGTAGGACCAGAAGCAAGAGGATTTATTTATGGAGTACCTGTTGCTTATGCAATGGGAATTGGATTTGTTCCAGTAAGAAAACCAGGTAAATTGCCAGGTGAAACTGTTTCTGTGACTTATGATTTAGAGTATGGTAGTGATACACTACAAATACATAAGGATGCAATTAAAAAAGGTCAAAGAGTTGCTATAGTAGATGACTTATTAGCAACTGGAGGAACAATTGAAGCAGTAGCTAAGCTTGTAGAATTAGCTGGTGGAGAAGTTGTTACTTTAGACTTTGCAATAGAACTTACAGGACTTAACGGAAGAAGTAAACTTGAAGGATATGAAGTAATGTCCTTAGTTGATTATGAGTTTTAATATTGTTGAAAATTTAAATTAATTGGTATATAATATAAGAAAAAATGGCTGGTTGTTTAAACCAGCCAATTATTTTAGACTAAATCAAAGGAGATTATCCATATGTATGAAGACTTAATGCAGAAAATAAATGAAAATTGCCATAATATAGATAAAGATATGGTAAAACGAGCATATGATTTAGCTTGTGATGCCCATAAAGAGCAAAAAAGAGAGTCGGGTGAACCTTATGTAACTCATCCTATTGATGTTGCATCAATATTAGCTGAAATGGGTATGGATACTAGTACGATAGTTGCAGGTCTTTTACATGATGTTATTGAGGATACTGAATATACATATGAAGATATTAAAAATTCCTTTAATGAAGAAATTGCAAATTTAGTGCAAGGTGTAACGAAATTAGGTAAGATTGAATATAAGACAAAAGAAGAGCAACAAGCTGATAATGTAAGAAAAATGCTTTTAGCAATGGCTAAAGATATAAGGGTTATTATTATAAAGCTTGCAGATAGACTTCATAACTTAAGAACTTTAAAGTTTATGTCAAAATCAAAGCAAAAGCAAAAAGCTAAAGAAACTTTAGATATTTATGCTCCTTTAGCACATAGACTTGGTATTTCTAAAATAAAATGGGAATTAGAAGACTTAGCTTTTAGATATTTACATGAAGAGGAATATTATGATTTAGTTAAGGAAATAGCTGAAAAAAGAGTCGAAAGAGAAACATATATTGCAGAAATTAAAGAGGATTTAAGTAAAAAGCTTGAGGAGTCTGAAATTGACTCAGATATAGATGGTAGACCAAAACATTTTTATAGCATCTATAAAAAGATGGTAAATAAAAATAAAAGTATAGAGCAAATTTTTGACTTAACAGCTATAAGAATCTTAGTAAATACAGTAAAAGATTGTTATGGAGTTTTAGGAATAGTACATACGATTTATAAACCTATTCCAGGAAGATTTAAAGACTATATAGCGATGCCTAAACCTAATATGTATCAGTCCCTTCATACAACTGTAATTGGACCACAAGGTAAGACTTTTGAGATTCAAATTAGAACTTTCGAAATGCATAAGACAGCTGAATATGGTATAGCTGCTCATTGGAAGTATAAAGAGGGAGAGAATCAAGAAGAAAAAGAAAATTCCTTTGAAAATAAGCTTGCATGGCTTAGGGATATGCTAGAATGGCAAAAAGAGACATCAGATGCTGAGGAATTTATAGAAGGATTTAAAATAGATTTATTTGTAGATGAAATATTTGTATTTACTCCAAAAGGTGTTGTAATTAATTTGCCAAGTGGAGCAACACCTATAGATTTTGCTTATAGAATTCATACAGATATAGGTAATAGATGTGTAGGGGCTAAAGTAAATGGTAAGATAGTACCTTTAGACTATAAATTAAAAACTGGAGAAATAGCTGAAGTACTAACTTCTAAAAATGCTAAAGGCCCAAATATAGATTGGCTTAATATTGCTAAGAGTAATCAAGCGAAAAGTAAGATAAGACAATGGTTTAAAAAGATTAAAAAAGAAGAGAATATAGATAAAGGTAAAGAAACTTTTGAAAAAGAGTTAAAGAAGCAGGGTGTAACTTTTGCAGATATTGCAAAGGGGGAAGTATATGAAAGAGCTATAAAGAGATACAACATTCATAATACTGAAGACTTATATGCAGCAATTGGAATTGGCCAACTTTCTGCTTCGGCATTTATTTCAAAATTAAAAGAAGAAAATATTATAGATAAACAAAGTCAAGAAACTTTAAATAAACCTATTGAAGAGCAATATAATAAATTTGATAAAGGTAGTGAAAATACTAGTAGAAACTCTTATGGTGTTACTGTTAAAGGTGTAAATAACATAATGGTTAGGTTTGCTAGATGCTGTAATCCAGTACCTGGAGATGATATACAAGGATATATAACAAAAGGTAGAGGAGTTTCTGTTCATAGAAATGATTGTAGTAATTTAAAGTCATTAATTAATTATGATCCAAGTAAAGTGGTAGATGTTTCTTGGGGATTATCTAAGGGTGCTGCTTATGTTGCAGAAGTGCAAGTTAAAGCTGATGATAGAATTGGAATTCTTACTGATATTATGAATGTTATTTCTGAATCTAAGTTACCATTAAATGCACTTAATGCTAAATCCTCTAAGTCTAATACTGCTATGGTTACTATTAGAGTTAAGATAGATTCCATTGAGCAATTAAAAGAGCTTATGAGAAAAATAAGAAGATTAAAAGGCGTAATGGATGTATATAGAATGAATAACTAGAGAGGTATTAAATGAGGGCAGTAGTTCAAAGAGTAACTTCATCTAAGGTAGTTGTAGATGATAAAATAATAGGTGAAATTGGAAAAGGTCTTAATATATTAATAGGAATTTCTAAAGAAGATACGGAAGAAGATTTACTTTATTTAAGAGATAAGATTATTAACCTTAGAATTTTTGAAGATGAAAATGATAAGATGAACCTTTCTCTTTTAGATGTAAAAGGAGAAATACTAGCTATTTCTCAATTTACTTTATACGGAGATTGTAGAAAAGGTAGAAGGCCAAACTTTATGGAAGCAGAGGGCGGAGATAAGGCTAAGGCGTTGTACGAGAGATTTATAGACCTATTGAGGGAAAAGGATATAAAGATTGAAACAGGAGAGTTTGGGGCTCATATGAAGGTAGATATACAAAATGATGGGCCTGTGACGCTTCTATTAGATAGTAAAAAGAATTTTTAGTTAGGAGGGTTATTATGATAGTTAAAACTTATCCTCTTGGATCATTACAAACTAATTGTTACTTAGCAATAGATGAAAATACTAATAAAGCAGCAATAATTGATCCAGGAGCACAAGCAAGCTACTTAATTAAGGAAATTGAGAATTTAGGAATTGAAATAGATGTAATATTATTAACTCACTGCCACTTTGATCATAATGGTGCAGTTGCTGAGCTTAAGGAAAAATATAATGTAGATGTATATTTAAATAAAGCTGAAGAAGAGTTTATGGAGAGTGATAACACTGGTATTTTTGGAAAGCTTCCAAAGATATATAAGTATCTTGAAGAGGGTCAAGAAATTAAAGTTGGAGATTTAACTTTTAAAGTTACATTTACACCAGGACATAGTAAAGGTGGTACTTGTTTTATAGTAGCTGATAGCGTATTTACTGGGGATACTTTATTTAATGGCTCTATTGGAAGAACTGACTTTTTAGGTGGAAGCTATAATGAGCTTATAGAAAGTATAGAAAATAAATTAATGATATTAGATAAGGATACTGTTGTTTATCCAGGACATGGACCTAAATCTACTATTATTTATGAAAGAATGAGAAATCCATTCTTAGCATAAAGGGAGAATAAATGAAGGTAACTATAAAATTAAACAATTTAAAATATAGATATGATGTTTATCAAATGTTTAATATTTACTATCCTTTAGAAGAAATTAAATTTGAAGATAATGGAGAGTTTATAGTAAATATTGAAGAAGATAAAATTAATTTTTCATATGGAGATTACTCTAATGAAGCTTCTTTAGGTGAAAATATTAAAGAAGATATAAAGAGGCTTATTTTTTCATCACTTAAAGATATTACTAATGATTATTATCCATGGGGTATATTAGTAGGAATAAGGCCTTCTAAAATTGCTTTAAAATATCTAGAAGAAGGAAAAAGTGAAGAAGAAATAATAGAAATTTTCCAAAATAGACATTTAGCTTCTGAAGAAAAAGCAAAGCTTTGTATTGAAGTTGCAAAGAAGGAAAAGGAATTCGTAAATAAGGATGAGAAGAATATTGCTATTTATATAGGAATGGCATTTTGTCCTACTAGATGTTTCTATTGTTCCTTTACAGCTAATCCAATAGGAGCTAGTAAGAAGTTAGTTAATCCTTATTTAGAAGCATTAACATATGAAATAAGAGAAATGAAAAAATATGTTGATGAAAGAGGCTTAAAGATAGAAAGTGTATACTTTGGTGGGGGGACACCTACAGCAGTAAATAATGAAGAGTTTGAAGCTATTATGGAAGAAATTTATAATGCTTTCGTTAATAATAGAGAGCTTTATGAGTTTACTGTGGAATGTGGAAGACCTGATAGTATTACCCTAGAAAAGCTTCAGACTATGAAAAAATATAATACTACTAGAATAAGCATTAACCCTCAAACTATGAATGATAAAACATTAAAGATGATAGGAAGAGGTCATTCATCAGGAGATGTAATTGAAAAGTTTAATTTAGCCAGAGAGCTAGGCTTTGATGATATTAATATGGATATGATAATAGGACTCCCTGGTGAAGGAATAAAAGAAGCTGAATACACAGCTAAAGAATTATTAAAGCTAAAACCAGATAGTCTTACAGTTCATGGATTATCATTAAAGAGAGCTTCAATTTTATATGAAAACTTTATCCTTAAAAAAGGAATACAAATAAAGAAGCAAGAAGAGCTATCTTCTATGTATGAAATAAGCAGAAAGCTAGCTGAAAGTTTAGATATAAAACCATATTATATGTATAGACAAAAAAATATGGTTGGAAATATGGAGAATTTGGGTTATTCTAAAGAAGGTAAAGAATGTTTATATAATATTGAAATGATAGAAGATAAGCAAACTATTATAGCTTTAGGTGCTGATGCAGTATCTAAGGTAGTCTTTTTAGAAGATAATAGAATTGAAAGATTTGGAAACGTAAAAGACATAAAAGAATATGCAAATAGAATTAAGGAAATGGTAGAGGAAAAGAAAAAACTTTTAGATACACTTTACCTTAAATAGGAGGAGATATTATGGAAATCCAAGCACCTAAGGGTACGAAGGATATGCTGCCTCAAGATGCTTATAAATGGCATTATGTTGAGGAAACTTTAAGAGAAGTTTCAAAGGCATTTGGAGTAAGAGAAATTAGAACACCAATATTTGAACACACTGAATTATTTTTAAGAGGTGTTGGGGAGACTACTGATATAGTTCAAAAGGAAATGTATACTTTCAATGATAAAGGTGATAGAAGTATAACATTAAAACCAGAAGGTACAGCACCTACTGTTAGAGCTTTTATTGAAAACAGATTATTTAATGAAGCTCAACCTACTAAGCTATATTATATGATTCCATGTTTCAGATATGAAAATGTTCAAAAAGGAAGACTTAGACAATTCCATCAATATGGTATAGAAGTATTTGGTTCTAAAGAACCATCAATGGATGCTGAAGTAATTTCATTAGCTATGGAGGCTTTAAAAAGACTTGGTTTAAAGAGTTTAAGTTTAAACATAAATAATTTAGGATGTCCTAAGTGTAGACCAAAGTATAATGAAGCATTAAAGAAATATTTACAAGAGAATTATGATAATCTTTGCGGTATTTGTAAAACTAGATTTGAAAAAAATCCAATGAGAATTTTAGATTGTAAAGAAAAATCTTGCAAGGAAATAACTAAAAGTGCTCCTATTATCCTAGATTATATTTGTGAGGAATGTGATACTCACTTTACAGAAGTAAAGAGATATCTTGATGCATTAGATATTAAATATACTATTGATCCAGGTATAGTAAGAGGATTAGATTATTATACAAAAACTATTTTTGAAATCTTAAACGATGATTTTACAGTTTGTGGTGGCGGTAGATATGATAAGCTAATTGAAGAAA
This sequence comes from Clostridium sp., assembly GCF_032552055.1. Taxonomy (GTDB): domain Bacteria; phylum Bacillota; class Clostridia; order Clostridiales; family Clostridiaceae; genus Clostridium. The sequence continues at coordinate 6,239 of NZ_JAWGSV010000132.1, forward strand.
TTGGTGGACCTGAAATGCCAGCTGTTGGATTTGGTATGGGACTCGAAAGACTTATAATGACATTAGAAAAAGAAGGAATTGAAATTCCAAGAGAAGATACTATAGAGCTTTACATTGGTGCTAGAGGAGAAGAGGCTAAGACAGCAGCCTTCGTTCTTGCTAATAAATTAAGAGCAAAAGATGTTAAAGCTGAAGTAAACCATATGGGAAGAAGCATTAAGGCAGAAATGAAATATGCTAATAAAATTGGTGCTGTCTTTACTACAATTTTAGGTGATGATGAACTTCAAAATAATGTTTTAAAACTTAAGAGAATGAGTGATGGAGAACAATTTGAAGTTAATTTAAACAATATAGATGAAATAGTAAGTGTTTTAAATAGTTAGGAGGAAGAAAAATGGGTGAAGCTTTAGGTGGATTAAAGAGAACCCTTATGTGTGGAGAAGTTAGAGAAAGTAATGTTTCTCAAAAGATCACATTAATGGGATGGGTACAAAGAAATAGAAAATTAGGTGGTCTACAATTTATAGACCTAAGAGATAGAACAGGCATAATGCAAATAGTATTTGGTGAAGAAATTAATGCTGAAGCTTTTGAAAAGGCTAAGGATGTAAGACCAGAGTATTGTATTGCTGTAACTGGAGAAGTTGTTTTAAGAGAAGCTCCAAATCATAATATGCCAACAGGACTTGTTGAGCTTAAGTGTGAAGAATTAAAGATTCTTTCTGAATCAGATACTCCTCCAATATATATAAAAGAAGGATTAGATGCAGCAGAAAATATAAGATTAAAATATAGATATTTAGATCTTAGAAGACCTGATATGCAAAGAATATTTATGATTAGAAGTAAAGTATCTAAATCTGTTCGTGATTATTTAGATGCAAATAATTTCTTAGAAGTAGAAACTCCAATATTAACTAAGAGTACTCCAGAAGGAGCGAGAGATTACCTTGTACCTTCAAGAAATTATCCAGGAATGTTCTATGCACTTCCACAATCACCTCAAATCTTTAAGCAATTATTAATGGTATCAGGATTTGATAGATATTATCAAATTGCTAAGTGCTTTAGAGATGAAGACTTAAGAGCTAATAGACAACCAGAATTTACTCAAATCGACTTAGAAATGAGTTTTGTTGAAGAAGAAGATGTAATAAAGATGAATGAAGGTTTAGTAGCTCATGTATTTAAAGAAGTAGCAGGAGTAGATGTTAAGCTTCCTATAAAGAGAATGACATTTAAAGATGCTATGGAAAAATACGGTTCAGATAAGCCAGACTTAAGATTTGGAATGGAAATAACTAATATTACTGAAGACGTAAAGGATATGGATTTTGTAGTATTTAAATCAGCTTTAGAAAATGGTGGATCTGTAAGAGCATTATGCTTAAAGGGTGGAGCATCATTAGGAAGAAAACCAATAGACAAATTAGGTGAATTTGTTAAAACATATAAGGCTAAGGGCCTTGCTTGGATTCAAATTAAAGAAGATGGGATTAAATCTTCGATAGCTAAATTCTTAACTGATGATGTTACTAATTCAATTATTAAGACTATGAATGCTGAAGTTGGAGATGCTATATTTATAGTTGCAGATAAGAATTCAGTAGTTTTCCAAAGCCTTGGAGCTTTAAGATTAGAGTTAGCTAAGCAATTTGATCTAATTAAGGATAAAAATGAATTTAACTTTACTTGGATTACAGAATTCCCTCTATTCGAATATAGTGAAGAAGATGGAAGATATTATGCTGCTCACCATCCATTTACATCACCAATGGATGAAGATTTAGATATGATAGAATCTAATCCAGGAGAAGTAAGATCTAAAGCATATGATTTAGTGTTAAATGGTGAAGAACTAGGTGGAGGATCAATAAGAATTCATGATTCTAAGCTTCAACAAAGAATGTTTAAAGCTTTAGGATTTACTGAAGAATCAGCTCAAGAAAGATTTGGTTTCTTAATAGATGCCTTTAAGTTTGGACCACCACCACATGGCGGATTAGCTTTTGGTTTAGATAGAATGATAATGTTCTTAGCTGGAACTGAAAATATTAAGGATGTTATTGCATTCCCTAAAAATCAAAATGCTTATTGTTATTTAAGTGAAGCACCTAATATAGTAGATGAAAATCAACTTGAAGATTTAGGAATAGCAATAAATAAAAAAGAAGATTAATATTGGAGGCTACCTTAGGGTAGCCT
>NZ_JAWGSV010000133.1:0-8442 GCF_032552055.1 Clostridium sp.
ATAATAAACTATGTAAATATATTAAATGATCCAAATATAACTGAAGATGAAAGAAAAGACTATTTACAAATACTAGATAGAAACTCTAAGAGGCTAAAGAGTCTTATAGAAGATTTATTTGAAGCATCTAAGCTAAATAGTGGTAAGATGAAGATACAAAAAGAAGAAATAGATATTGTATCTTTAGTTTATCAAGGGGTTGGAGAATATTCAAATTTATATGAAGAAAAGAATATAGAATTTAAAGTAAGTAGTAATGAAGAGGAAATAATATTAGATTTAGATGGAAAGCTAATGTCTAGGGTTTTCGAAAATCTAATAGTAAATGCATTAAAATATTCATTAAATAACACTAGGGTATATATAGATATAAATTCAAAAGATAATTTAGTAGAGGTTTCCTTTAAAAATATTTCTAATTATGAAATGGGCTTTAATACAAAAGATATATTTGAAAGATTTGCAAGAGCAGATAAGTCAAGAAATTCAGCTGTAGAAGGCTCTGGAATGGGATTAGCTATAACTAAAAGTATAGTGGAATTACATGATGGAAGTATAAAAATTGAGGTTGAAGGTGACATGTTTAAAATATATTTAATTATACCTAAGAAATAATACATAATGGGGCTGTTTAGAAAACAGCCCCATTAAAAATTTAAAAATACGTAAGCCTTGAATTTAAAGGCTTTACTTAAATAATTTTACTGCTCTTAATTTTACAAAACTATTTTTATGTGGATTATTAACTGAAAGAAATATATAATAGAAGTAATTAAATAATAATTATAATTAAGGAGTGGTAGAATGTCAGTTTTATTTGTGGAATATCCGAAGTGTACTACATGTAGAAGAGCTAAGAAGTTCTTACAAGAAAATAATGTGGAATTTATAGATAGACATATAGCAGAAGAAAATCCAAGTAAGGAAGAATTAAAGACTTGGCTTGATAAAAGTGGATTAAAAATAAATAAGTTCTTCAATACTTCTGGAGTACTTTATAGAGAAATGCAACTAAAGGATAAAGTGAAGACTTTACCAGAAGATGAGCTATTAGATATATTAGCTACAAATGGGATGTTAGTAAAGAGACCTATATTAGTAAAAGAAGACACAGTACTAGTAGGTTTTAAAGAAGAAGAATGGGTAGAAAATCTTAAAAAGTAATACTTAAAGTTTATAATTACTGAGAAATAATAAATATTACTAAAGAAATATTCTTTGAAGTGAAAAAGGGAGATATTAAAAGATATCTCCATTTTATTTGAGCATTTTTAATCTATTGATTAATTCCTCAATTTTACTTTATGTAGAATAGAAATTATAATGTCTATATGTTGTGTATATATTTATACAGAGTATAAATATATACACTATATGTAGTGGAAGGGGAACGACATGGATTTATTAGATATTTGCAGTAATGCTTTAATTGGGATAAATGAGAATAAGGAAATTTATAATGAAGAAAGGCTTTTAGAAGCATTAAATCATATAGTTAGACCAAATATGACAGATGAAGAAATAAGGGATTCTCTTATTCAAGTATCATTAGAATTAACTACGGATATGGAGCCTAAGTGGCAAGTAGCAGCTGAAAGATTATACATATATAAACTTTATGATGAAGTAAGAAGAAATAGGGGATTAACTTCTGATGATAATCTATATGGATCTCTTTATGAATTTATAGGAGAATTAACTGATAAAGGTCTATATGGTAAGTATATTCTTGAGAATTATACTAAGGAAGAGGTTTTAGAATTAGAAAAAGAAATAAAGCCAGAAAGAGATTTCTTGTTTACATACAGTGGAATTAATCTTTTAGCAAAGAGATATTTAATTCAAGATTATGATAGAAGTAAGTTAGAGTTACCACAGCAAATGTTTATGGGAATTGCTATGCACCTAGCTGTACCTGAGAAAAAAGAAAAGAGGGTAGAGTGGGCTAAGAGATTTTATGATGTATTAAGTTCTCTTAAAGCAACTATGGCAACTCCTACAATGTCTAATGCAAGAAAGCCATTTTATCAATTAAGTTCATGTTTTATAGATACAGTTGATGATAGCTTAAAGGGAATATATAAATCTCTAGATAACTTTGCAGAAGTATCTAAGTTTGGTGGTGGAATGGGAATATATGTAGGTAAGGTAAGAGCCTTAGAATCACCAATAAGAGGCTTTAAAGGAGCATCAGGAGGGGTAATACCTTGGATTAAGCTGTTTAATGATACTGCCATAGCTGTAGATCAGCTTGGAGTTAGAAATGGATCAGTTGCAATATGGCTTGATGCTTGGCATAAAGATTTACCAGAATTCCTACAGTTAAAAACTAATAATGGTGATGATAGAAAGAAAGCACATGATGTTTTCCCTGGGATATGTTACCCAGATTTATTCTGGAAGCTTGCAGAAAATGATATAGATGCAAACTGGTATATGATGTGTCCACATGAGATAAGATTAGCTAAGGGATACTCATTAGAGGATTTCTATGGAGAAGAGTGGGAAAGAAGATATCAGGAATGTGTAAATGATGAGAATATTAGCAAAAGAGCAATGCCTGTTAAGGATATAGTAAGACTTATAATAAAGAGTGCTGCAGAAACAGGAACACCTTTTGCTTTTTATAGAGATACAGTAAATAAAATGAATCCAAATAAACATAAAGGCATGATATATTCATCAAATCTATGTACTGAAATAATGCAAAATATGAGTAGTATGGATATAGAGAAGTCAGAGATTATTGATGAAAATGGAGATAAGGTTATTGTTGAAAAAATCAAAGCAGGAGACTTTGTAGTATGTAACTTATCTTCAGTAGTTTTAGGAAATGTAGAGGTTAAAAATGATGAGGAACTTGGATATGTAGTAGAAACACAAATTAGAGCAATGGATAATGTTATAGACTTAAACTACTATTCAGTTCCATTTGCTGAGGTTACAAATAAGAAATATAGAGCTATTGGCCTTGGTACTAGCGGATATCATCATATGCTTGCAAATAACTTAGTACATTGGACTGCTGATGAACATAAGGATTTTGCAGATGATGTATATGAAAGAATAAATTATCATGCAATAAAGGCAAGCATGAATATAGCTAAGGAAAAAGGTAGATATTCATGTTTTGAAGGTTCAGATTGGCAAAATGGTGATTACTTTAATCTTAGAGGATATACTTCTAAAAAATGGGAAGATTTAAGAGAAGAAGTAAATACTTATGGAATGAGAAATGGATATTTAATGGCTGTAGCACCTAATGGCTCAACAGCTACTATAGCAGGAACTTCAGAAGGGGTAGATCCAGTAATGGCTAGATTCTGGCTTGAAGAAAAGAAGGGAAGTATAATCCCTAAGACTGCACCTAATTTAAATGATGAAAATTACTGGTATTATAATTCAGCTTATAACATAGATCAAAAATGGTGTGTTCAAATTAATGGAGTAAGACAAAGACATATAGACCAAGGTCAATCCTTTAATTTATATATAACAACGAATTATACTATGAGACAAATTATGAATTTATATATAGAAGCATGTAAGGTAGGAGTAAAATCAATTTACTATGTAAGATCAAAATCTTTAACAGTAAGTGATTGTGAAAGCTGTTCAGCATAGAATATGAAAACTTTGGAGGATAACTATGGTTGTAAATAAAAAGCCTCTTTTTAATGAATTTGGGGATATAGAAACATCTAAAAAAAGAATGATAAATGGTAATACTACCAACTTAAATGATTTTAATAATATGAAATATAACTGGGTATCTGATTGGTATAGGCAAGCAATGAATAACTTTTGGATACCGGAAGAAATAAATTTAGCTCAAGACTTAAAGGATTATAATAAGTTAACAATTGAAGAAAGAACAGCTTATGATAAGATACTTTCTTTCTTAATATTTTTAGACTCTATACAAACAGCAAACTTATCAAATATAAATAACTATATAACTGCAAGCGAAGTGAACTTATGCTTAACTATTCAAGCATTCCAAGAAGCTGTTCACTCACAAAGCTATAGCTATATGTTAGATACAATTTGCTCTCCAGAGAAAAGAAATGAAATACTATATCAATGGAAAGATGATAAGATATTATTAGAAAGAAATAAATTTATAGGAGAACTTTATAATAACTTTATTGAAGATCATACTAAAGAAAACTTAGTTAAAACAGCTATGGCAAACTATATTTTAGAAGGCATATACTTCTATTCAGGATTTATGTTCTTCTATAATTTAGAGAGAAATGGTAAGATGCCTGGCTCAGCACAAGAAATTAGATATATAAATAGAGATGAAAATACTCATCTTTGGTTATTTAGAAATATTCTTAAAGAGTTACAATTAGAAGAGGCAGATATATTTACAGAAGAATTAAAAAATGAGCTAAGAGAAATGATGAGAACAGCTGTTAATCATGAAATAGCTTGGGGACATTATGTAATAGGAGACAATATCCAAGGTATAAATAAAAAATTAATTGAAGATTATATAAAATATCTAGGTAACATAAGAATGAGAGCTATAGGATTAGAAGAAATATATGAAGAATATGATAAAAATCCAGCAGCTTGGGTTGATATATTATCTGATGCTAATTCAGTTAAAACAGATTTCTTTGAAGCAAAATCCACTGCTTATGCAAAGGCAGGAGCACTTATAGATGACCTATAATATTTAGTAAAGAAAAATATTAAATATTTAAAATAATGAGGGTGTTTTTTGGAGCATCCTCATTATTTTATATTGAAAGATAGCAAGTTTGAAAATTATTATATTATGAAAATAAAGCAAAGCTTTAGAATTACAATAAAGATTGAAATAAAATATTAATGTTATAAATTTAATACTTAATATACTATTAGTTACATAAACTATATTAATTAGAGGTTAAATTTATCAATGGAATTTATAGTTTATATTAAAGGAAAATTAAAATTGTAAATTAAATTTATTTTTATCACCATGGTGAATACATATAATGTAAATGTTTTTAACAGAATTTTATTAAAATATAAATAATTTTTAAAAAAATGAATATGAATAAAATGGATGATAGAAAATAATAAAAATTGTGTGTATTTTTATTAACATAAAGAAAAAATATGTTATAATACATTGTAGTTGTAATTTTAAAATAGATAAAGTACGTTCTATTAAATTCATGGTTTGAATTTATAGCTATTTAAGGAGGAATCTCAATAATGAAAAAAGGTATAGCTGCTTCTAAGGGTTATGCAATAGGTAAAGTATTTTTACAAGAACACGAAGAAATAGTAATAACAGATGCAAAGGTTTCTGATATTGCGGCTGAAAAAGAGGTTTTAAATAAAGCTTTAGCTCAATCTAAAGTTCAATTAGAAAAAATAAGAGATAAGGCATTAGAAGAAATCGGTGAACATGAAGCGCAAGTATTTGAAGCTCACTTAACTTTATTAGATGATCCAGAATTTACTGGTGGAATGCTATTAGAAATTGAATCAAATAGTATAAATGCTATGAAGGCTGTTGAAAGCGTTACAAATACATTTGTAATGATATTTGACTCTATGGAAGATGAATATATGAAGGAAAGAGCTGCTGATATAAAAGATGTTTCTAAGAGAATTATTTCTAACTTAGCAGGAAAAGGCGGAGATGCTTTTGCAATTACAGAAGCTAATACTGTAGTTGTAGCTCACGACTTAACTCCATCAGATACAGCTCAATTAGATAGAAGTAAAGTAACTGGTTTCTTAACTAACATTGGAGGAAGAACTTCTCACTCTGCTATTATGGCAAGAACATTAGAAATTCCTGCAATAGTTGGATTAAAGGATATTACAACATCAGTTAAAAACGGAGATATGGTTATAGTTGATGGTATCGAAGGAATATGTATAATTAATCCTGATCAATCAGTTATAGATGAATATACTGCAAAGAGAGAAAAATTCTTAGCAGAACAAGAAGAATTAAAGAAATTAATATCTGTTAAAACAGTTACTAAATCAGGAAGAAGAGTTGAAGTTTGTGGAAACATAGGATCACCTGCAGATGCTGAAGCAGTAGTTGCAAATGGTGGAGACGGTGTTGGATTATTCAGAACTGAATTCTTATATATGGATAGAGATTCTGCTCCAACTGAAGAAGAGCAATTCGAAGCATATAAGAAAGTTCTTGAAATAATGGATGGAAAGCAAGTTGTTATAAGAACACTTGATATCGGTGGAGATAAGACTCTTCCATACTTACCATTACCACAAGAAATGAACCCATTCTTAGGATATAGAGCAATAAGATTATGTTTAGATAGAAAAGATATATTCAAGGTTCAAATCAGAGCTTTATTAAGAGCTTCTGTATATGGTAACCTAGCTGTTATGTTCCCAATGATTTCAGGCTTAGAAGAATTCCAAGCTGCTAAAGAATTTGTTGATGAATGTAAAGCAGAATTAAAAGCAGAAGGAAAAGAATACTCAGAAAAGATCCAATGGGGTATAATGGTAGAAATTCCTGCTGCAGCTGTTTACGCTGATGAATTAGCTAAGCACGTAGATTTCTTCTCTATAGGAACAAATGACTTAATCCAATATACATTAGCTGCTGACAGAATGAGTGAAAAGGTATCATACCTTTACAACCCAATGCACCCAGCTGTATTAAGATTAATCAAGATGACTATAGATGGAGCTCACAAGCACGGCAAGTGGGTAGGAATGTGTGGAGAAATGGCAGGAGACGAATCTGCTATCCCAACATTAGTTGAATATGGATTAGATGAGTTCTCAATGAGTGCTACATCAATCTTAACTGCTAAGAAGATAATATTAGAACAAGAATAGTAAAAAGGACTGCGAAAGCAGTCCTTTTTTAGGTTGCAAAGCAAACTTTTTAATTGGTAATTGATAATGAGTAATTGATAATTAAGGATGTTTTGCACAGAGAAACTTAAAAATTGTTTAGTTCAAAGCAACTTTTATTCAAAACTCCGTAGGAGTTTTTTCCTTAATTACGCATTATAAATTATGCATTATCCGTTAAGAAAAAACTGAAAATTTTTTTACAACTCTAAGGCTTAGTAGCTGTTACTTCACCAAGAACTTCTAATCTTTCGCTATATGCTTATTTGACATATTGTATTTAGCTTTGCTAGTAATTCACCGTTTAAAATGAAAAAAATGAAGGGATTTTTGAATAAAAAGTACTTTGTAATATATTTGAATTGCGCAATAAAAAATACCGCATATTCAGTTTTGAATAATACGGTATTTTTATTATTATATTTTTAAATTTTAATAATGTTAAACGGGTCTACATCTAATTCCATAACCACCTCTACCACCATTATAGCGTAATATCTCATAAAGTTTGCCATCTAATTTCACTTGCATATTATCATCTTCATTGTTTTCAAGGAATTCATAATCAATCTTTTCTTTTAAACAATAATCAACAATAGCATCCTTTGTAATACTAACTGTTGGATAAACAGTATAGTCTTCATATGGAATATCAATACTTACTTTTAGCATGTTCTTAAAAATATTTCCCATAAAATCCCTCCAAATAATTTATTGAATCCATTCTTCTTTAGATTCTCATTTGATTATACAATAAAATTTTACCATTGTGAAATTTTACTATAATCATTATTTTATTGTAGAATTTTTATACCGTACTATTCAATTTTCAAAGATCTGTTTCCATTAATTAGTTCGCAATAGTTACAAAATTCAACATTTAAAATGAAAAAATGAAGGAATGAAGGAGGTATTGCACAACAAAACTTTAATTATTCCTAAAAATATTTTTGTGAAAATATGTCAGGAATTTTATTCAACATTTTTTATTTTTTAATTTTTACATTCATAAAATGCCTCGCATTTTATGACAACATGTGCAAAATATTTTTACCTGTGGTACGATAATTATAAAGTAAAAGTAACTTATAAATAGAAGTATTACTAATAGAGGTATATTAATGAAAAGTAGAGATAATAGAACTTATGAAAAGGCATTAAAATTATATAATAATGGGTATATAGATAAAGCTATAGATATATGTGAGCAGGGAATAAGTAGGGATTTATCTAATTCAAAGCTATTAAATTTAAAAGGACTACTTCTATATTTAAAGGGAGACTTAGAAGAAGCAGTAGCTCTTTTTAAGACAAATAGGCATTTTAATAATGATGATATTTCCTCATCTTATTTAAAAGATATAGAAAAGGATTATGAAAGACTTGATTTATATAATAGAGCAGTTGAATGTATAAATAACTTTGAGATAGATGAGGCTATAGAATTATTAGATTTATGCACAGAAAGTGATTTTAATTCAATTAATGTAAATAAGTACTTAGCTATTTGTTATTTAAGAAAGGGTGACTATTTAAAAAGTCATGAGAATCTTAGTAAATTAATAGAAATAGATAAAGCTAATGTATATG
>NZ_JAWGSV010000134.1:0-8431 GCF_032552055.1 Clostridium sp.
AGATAGAGCATGCTCCATTTCATCTTCTAAATTTCCAATAATACTAATTCTATCGTAAACTTCACTAACATAGAAATCAGTATCACTATAGGTGTTCTTTACTATATCTAATACAGTTTTTTTATCTCTTACTTCTAATAAAAGTATTTTATTCCCCTTATATATGGAATGACTTCTTAGAGAATCAATGTTCCTTCTTCCTTCAAGTAAATCTTCTACTAAGTTATCTTTACTTGATAATTTTCCAATAGTAAATTCAATTAAAGGAAATAAATTATTATTTTCTCTATCTAGTACTATTTTAAAAGTATTTCCACCTATATTAATCCATTTAGAAATATTAGCTTCTGAATAAGGTAAGTTATCTAAAATAACATTGTTTTTTTCATCTAATAATCTAAACTTTAAGTTTATTCCCTCTTTAATATCTTCTAATAACCCTATTATTTCATTCATATTAAGCTTCACCCTTTGTATACCATTTTATAATTATTATATAGCAAAACTTACCAAAGTTAAATATTCAATTAAATTATCATACTTTTTTTATTTCCTCTATTAATTCGTTAATATTTATTTTTGCAATTAATATAGAGTCTTCATCATTAAATAAATTTATTTTATCTACATTTACATAAAAATAGCATACTCCAAGTTTCCTCTTTATAATTAGCTCATATTCTTTATTATCAATTAATTTATAATCCTTATTAGCAATTTGAACTATGTCTTTTATTTCTAAAAGACTTAAGCTTCCTAGGTTAATTAGCTTATTATATAAAAACAATGCAAATATATTGTTTTCTTCATAAACATTTGGAACATCTATAATTTCTTCAAATTTAATTATTATATCTTCCCTTATTACATTTACTAAATAACTTCTAGTTATCTTAATATCTTTAATAGTATTAGAAAATCTATACGCTAATTCATCTAAAGAGGCTTCATCCTTAAGCTCTATTATTCTATCTATTCTTTCAATTATTTTTTCTCTTGGAAAAAAGGTTTCTTGCCCAGTAGATACACTCTTTTTTATAAACCATTCTTCTGGAATTAAATCCTTTCTCTTCCACCTATATAATTGTCCATAAGATATTCCTGTTAAATCTAAAAGCTCTTTCTTTGAAATTAATTCTTCAGACATACTTCCTCAACCACCTTACTATCTTTATCTATAGTTATCTTTCCTGTATATTCAACTTTTCCAATTGAGCATCCTTCTAAAATAGTTATATTATGACCTCTTACAACTTCACATTCTGTATCTTGAAGTGTTATATTATCTCCTTCTATAACTTTACTAGTTAAACTACCATATCCGAAGTCAATCCACCTAGACTTTCTTATAATAATTTCACTTCCACCAATCTCTTCTATAATACATCTGCTTTTAGGAATTATTTCTATTTTATCAGCTGATAATAATCCCTTAACTTTTAAGCCTCCCTTACTATAAAAATTGTTACCTTCACAATTTCCATCAGTTTCTAGTCCACCTAAAATATTAATATTATCAAAGGTTAAAGCTTTAACTACACTTAGTTCTCCTAAAACTTTTATATTATTTCCCTTTAATCTTCCTTGTACTCTTACTTCACCAGTTATATTCAAATCTTCTCTAACTTCTAAATCTTTTTTAGCTTTTAAATCACCCTTAATCTTAGTTAATCCAATTATTGAATCCTCATCTAAACTGCAATCACCTAAAGTAGTTAAAATATTTATATTTATCTTATTATGGAATCTTGAGTCCCCCATAATTTTTACTTTTTTAGCTGTAATAGAGCCATTAATTTCTGCATCCCCCATAATTACCATCTCTTCACATTCTATATTGCCATTAGTAGTACTATTACCCATTACCTTTATCTTGTTATACTTTCCTTCTGATATAACACCATCACCAAAAATTTTTGTATCATTATACATATTATATATCTCCCTCTATACTTTAAACTTTTCTCTTATTTTAGAATTCCCATTAATAATTAGTTCTCCTGAATATTCTATCTTGCCGATGTCACATCCATCTCCAATCTTAATATTCTTCCCTCTAACCACATTGCATTTTGTATGCTCTAGATATATATCATCTGCTTCTATCACATTAGATATAAGTTTACTTTTACGTGATTTTGTGAAAAATAGAACCCTAATTAATCTTCTTGCTTTCCTTACATTTAATGTTTCTCCACCAATTTCCTCTATTTCATTAGTCAAAGATAAATTTAATTCTATATTATCACCTGAAAGTAGCCCCTTAACTCTCACCCTTCCATCTGAATAAAAGCTACCGCACTCACAATCTTTTCCTACATAAAAATCACCATTTACTTCAACTCTATCAATATTTACGCTTTTATCAAAAGAAGCTCTACCATTTACTATAACTCTATCACCTTTAAGACCTCCCTTTGATGATAGTACTCCATTTATCTCAAAAGGATCCTTTACTTCAATATCTTCATAACAAGTAAGTAGTCCATTTACATCCATAGATTTTGTATTAATTCTACCTAAAGTCTTCCCCTTACCATTTACAGAGAACTCTTCACAAATTAAATCGCTATTTATCGTTCCTAATCCATTAATTTCTACATTGTCATAATTACCGCCATTTATACTTCCTAGCCCATTAATGTCAATATTATTCATAATCAACCTCCAACATAACATTGTTTCATTCAATTTTATAATAAATTGTTTCTTTCACTTTTATATTATAATATTATCGTAACATTGTTACATTGTAAAGTTTTTTATAAAAAAATTTATACCTTTATACTTCTAATCTAAGTGAATCCAAGCTCCCTATAGAGTTATGCCTATTTAATTTGTATTGATATTTTCCCATTTGCTCTTAAAAAGAAATAACTAAAAAAATAAGCTGCCAGATGGCAGCTCTTTATGCAACTTATTTTAATAATTAGGAACAAATTATTTTATTCATTATAAATTATAAATTATTCACTTTTACTATTAATGTATTTTTCTATTTCTTCAGCAACTATTTTAGCATGAGCCGTTGCCTCTACTACAGTTTTTGCTCCAGTTACAACATCACCTGATGCAAATACACCTTCTCTAGTAGTATGTCCAAATTCATCTGCTAAAAGTAATCCCCATCTATTAGTTTCTAGTCCCTTTGTATTTGAAACAATATTATTTCTAGGTGACTGACTAACAGAAATTATAATAGAATCACATTCAAATAATCCTTCTTCTCCTTCAATATTAACAGTTATTACTGTTCCATCTTCAGATACTTCATTCTTAGTAGCTATATATTTTACGCCTTCTTCAGTAAGTTCAGTAGGAGATTTAAAGAATTCAAACTTTACGCCATCTTTAATAGCACCTTCAAGTTCTGCTTTAGTAGCTGGTACGTTCTCTATGCCTTTTCTATATAGGATATAAACTTCCTTAGCTCCATTTCTTATAGCAGTTCTAGCTGAGTCCATTGCTACATCTCCAGCACCAATTACACATACCTTGTCTCCTAAATTATAAACCTCAGGAGATTTTAAATAATCTATAGCATAATGTACATTTCCAAGGCTTTCTCCCTTAATATTTAAAGTCTTAGGGTTCCAAACTCCTGTACCAATAAATACAGCCTTATATCCATCATAGAAAAGTTTATCTAATGTTAGAACTGGTCCAATTAAAGTATTAGGTCTAATTTTAACTCCAAGTTCAATTAATCTTTCTTCATAATTATCTAATATGCTCTTTGGAAGTCTAAATTCTGGTATTCCATAACGCATTACTCCACCTATTTTGTCATGGGAATCAAATAGCGTTATTTTATAACCTTTTTGAGCTAGTATAAAGGCAATAGTTATTCCAGCAGGGCCTCCACCTATAATAGCTATTCTATCATCTAATTCTTTTTCTTTTTCAAGCTTTACATTTTCTAAGTAATATTTTGATATATGTCTTTCAATGCTACAAAAACTTACTGGTTCTCCTTTAATTCCTCTTATACAGTTTCCCTTGCACTGATCTTCATGAGGGCATACTATTGAACATACTAAAGATAAAGGATTATTTTTAAATAACATTTCCCCAGCCTTAGCAATTTGTCCTTCTTTAAATAAAGTTATTATTTCAGGAATTGGAGTTCCAATAGGACAATTAAGTTTACATTTTGGATTTTTACAAATATAACACCTATCTGCTTCAATAACTAATTCTTTCATCAACAAACTCCTTTAATTTCATTCTGTTTTTTTACATTATATCATCAATTTTAATATTGAACAAAGATAAACTTCTTTCCAGTATTCCATTTAAATAAGCCAATACTATTCCATAATTAGTTATTGGAACATTCTTTTCCTTGCATGTATTAACTCTATTAATTACTGTTTTTCTATTTATCATACATGCGCCACAGTGAATTATCAGGTCATACCTATCTATATCCTCAGGAAAGTCATGAAAAATGCTATAATCATAAGTTAATTCTGCACCTACAAACTTATTAATTAATTTAGGAATCTTAACTCTTCCAATATCCTCATGAGACACATTATGTGTACAACTTTCAGCTATTAATATTTTAGAATCTTTATTTAAATCTTTAATTTTAAAAGCTCCTCTAATGAATTCCTCAAAGTCTCCCTTTTGTCTTGCAAATAACATAGAAAAACTAGTTAACTTAATTTCCTTTGGAACAATTTTATCTACTTCCTTAAAGGCTTGAGAATCTGTTATTACTAAATCAACATCTTTTATATCTTCTAAGGATGATTTTAATTCTGTATCTCTAACTACATAGCTTTTAATTCCATAATCTAAACAATCTCTTATGCATTGAACTTGAGGTAAAATTAATCTTCCCTTTGGAGCTTCAGAATCTATTGGAACTACAAGTACAACCTTACTATCATAAGGAAGTAAGTCTCCAACTATAGGAAGTTCCTCATCTTCTTCCTTTAAAACCTTTATTAGATTTTCTTTTAATTTTTCAATACCCTCCCCTGTTACTGCTGATAAGAATATATGCTCCTTATATTTCTCCTTTAGAAGTGCTAAATCTTCTTCTCTTATTTTATCAATTTGATTCACAACTGTAATAAATGGTATATTATATTTTTTAAAACTTCTTTTAAACTTAGTGAATTCCTCTAGATCTATATCTAAAATATTAAAAACATATATTGCTATATCTGTTCTTTTCAAAATATCTAAAGTTCTCTTAGTTCTTATTTCTCCTAAATCACTTTCATCATTAAATCCAGCAGTATCTATAAACAATACTGGTCCTACAGGTATTAACTCCATAGCCTTTTGTACTGGATCTGTAGTAGTACCTTCCTTTTCTGAAACTAAAGATACTTTTTGTCCTAATAGTTTATTAATTAAAGAAGATTTACCAGCATTAGTTTTACCGTAAATTGCAATATGCTTTCTATTTGCATTTGGTGTTGAATTCATAAATACACCTCCTATAGATAAAGATCTCTTTCTCCAGCTCTAAGTCTTTCTATATTTTTATCTAAAATATCTCTAATATCTTTTCTCTTAATTTTTTCTCTTTCAGTTTTAACAACAGCTTCAGCTTTTTCTAATATTTCCTTATCACCATAGTCTATAGCAAATTCTAAAAGAGTAGTCATAGCATTAGGCTCACATACATTTTGTATTTCTCCTGACTTTGCAAGCTTCATAAATCTTTCACCAGTTCTTCCTCTTCTATAACAAGCTGTACAATAACTTGGAATATATCCATCATCTAATACTGATTTAATTACTTCTAGAGGAGTTCTATCATCTGAAGTCTTAAATTGAAGAGTTTCTCTTCCCTCTTCTCTTTCCTTATATCCTCCAACTCCTGTACTAGACCCTGCACTAAGTTGAGATACACCATACTTTAATAATTCTCTTCTCATTTCAGCTGTTTCTCTAGTAGACATTATAATCCCTGTAAATGGTACAGCTATTCTAATAATTGCAACTAACTTCTTAAACATTTCATCATCTACTAAATGAGGGAATTCTTGCAATGTAACTCCTGAAGCTGGTTTTAATCTAGGCATAGATATAGTATGGAATCCTACTCCATATTTTTCTTCTAAATGTTTATTATGCATCATAAGTCCTAAAACTTCGAATTTAGGATCAGAAAGTCCAAAAAGAACTCCTCCACCAACATCATCAATTCCTGCTTCCATAGCTCTATCAAAGGCAGTTGTATGATAATTATAATCTCCCTTTAATGATTTTGGATGCATTAATTCATAAGTAGGTTTATGATATGTTTCTTGGAATAATATATAAGTTCCAATTTTAGCTTCCTTAAGTAATTTGTAATTTTCTACTGTTGTCGCAGCAATATTAACATTAACTCTTCTTATTTCTCCGTTATCACTTTGAGTAGAATAAATAGTTTTTAAACATTCTAATACATAATCTATTGGAGCATTTACTGGGTCTTCTCCAAGCTCTAATGCAAGTCTTTTATGTCCCATTTTCTCTAATATTTTAACTTCTTCAGCTACTTCTTCCATAGTTAATTTTCTTCTATTAAAGTCATTTGTTCTTTTATATCCACAATAAACACAGTTATTTACACAATAATCACTAACATAAAGTGGAGCAAATATAACTATTCTTTTGCCATAAATAGAATCTTTTATTTCTCCAGCTAACTTAAATATTTCATTTAAATCTTCTTTATCTTCAGCTTGTAATAAAACTGCTATATCTTCATATGATAATCCATCTCTTCTCTTAGCTTTCTCTAAAACAACTTTAATATCTTCTCCCTTAGCACCTTTAGCTTCTTCTAAAATTCTTTCTATATACTCATGATCAATAAACATAGCGCACCCCCGTATTGTAATTTTTATATTAACTTAATATTTTCAAGCTGAATATTACCTTTAGTAACCTTATTATATCCATTCTCCTTAGCCCAAGCTACATTGTCACCTCTAGTAACTTCAACTCTAAAACCAGCTTTATTAATTCTTCCTTCAATACACTTTCTGCATTCAGCAGCTTCATCTCCAGTACATATCTTCCCATCATATAACGAGTATTTCTCTCTTACACTAGTTGGAGAAAGATTCGGCATTACAACATTGCCTCCAGCCTTTAATCCCTTTTCTCTTCCTACTGGATCTATACTCCCAAGAGCCGTGGTAGATGGCAGTAAAACATTAGGCAATAATAATCTAATTAAAGCTAACATTGTTGTTGTCATTTCTAGAGTTCCACCTTTCTCATCTTTTAATGGAGTATCCTTATGTGGAATAAAAGGTCCTATTCCACACATATGAGGCTCAAACTCTTTAACAAATAGTAAGTCATTAACTAAATCACTATTTTTTTGATTAGGAAGACCTACCATAAAGCCTGCTCCAACTTGGTATCCAATTTCCTTTAAATTTCTTAGACATTCTCTTCTTTCTTCAAAACTTGCACCTGGATGAAGAGATTCATAAAGTTCCTTAGTTGCTGTTTCATGTCTTAAAAGATATCTATCAGCACCTGCTTCATACATTTTTTTATATGATTCATAACTTCTTTCTCCTAAGGATAAGGTAATAGCATTATTAGGGAACTTGTCCTTAATAGCTCTAATGATTTCTATCATTCTCTCATCTGTGAAATAATCATCTTCTCCACCTTGGAGTACATAGGTTTTATATCCAAGTCTATCACCTATTTCAACACATTCTAAAATATCCTCTAGTGTTAATCTATATCTATCTGCATACTTATTTTCTCTTCTAATACCGCAATAGATACAATTCTTTTTACATACATTGGTAAACTCTATAAGCCCTCTCATATAAACTGTATTACCATAGGTTTTCATCCTAGTTTCATGAGATTTTTCTACTAAGTAAACCTTGTCTGTAGGTGTTAGATTATCTAATAAAAATAATAATTCTTCAAAACTCGCATTATTTTCTAAATACAACTTATCTATTATCTCTTTTACCTTCATTTAAATCCTCCAAAATAAGTGATTTTATATGTAGTGTTATTTTATTCTATTTCTTTTTTACTAATTGCAGTCTTTACAGTAACTCCATTTATATTACCAAGCTTTCCTGTTAAACTATTAATTTCATTTAAACTACCAACAACTACTATTGATACAATAGAAGTTTCATTTTCTAAAGGTATTCCCATTCTCCCCTTAATACTTCCTCTAAAATTAGCAACTACTTCATTAAATTCAGAATTGCATTTGCTAGGTTCTTCAAGAATTGCACTTATTACACCTATTTTCATACTTCATTCCTCCAAGATTATTTCCAAAATTAATATTAATCCTATAAAAAAGTGAAACTATATAATTTCCTAAACTAATAAATATCCACCAGCTTAGCTGGTGGTTTTTCCTTAGCCCTATAAGGGCATATTACTTGCGTTGCGTCTTAAGGCGCTTTAAAAGGTTCGTCAGCCG
>NZ_JAWGSV010000135.1:0-8415 GCF_032552055.1 Clostridium sp.
TTATATAATAGTATTATTTATATTGTAAACTTATAAATTTTATATTGAGATTATGTAGTAATATCAATGATAATTTATTATTTTGAAAGTTAGGTATAATGATATAGATTTCATAAGAAAGTTTATCTGAAATATAAGTTGCAAACTTATTGACAAGCCATCTAGGGAGTTATATAATATCTATAAATTAAAACAAAGTAATAAGAAAAACTCGTATATCCTCTGAATATGGCAGAGAGTATCTACCGGAAACCTTAAATTTCCGACTATGAGTGATTTTGATATACCATAACTATAATTTTTTATAGGATTTTAGGCATATTAACTTCACTTAGAAAGTTAGTGTGCTTTTTTTTATACCTAAAAATAAGTAAAAATACGATATAAATAATTCATACATAAAATAAAATGAAAGAAATAAATCATTTTAAGGGGGAAGAACAATGGCAACTATTATTAAAACAGCATACACATTTGACGATGTATTACTAGTACCAAATAAATCTGAGGTTTTACCTAATGAAGTAAGCTTAAAAACTAAATTAACTAAGAAGATTAGCTTAAATATTCCACTAATGAGTGCAAGTATGGACACTGTAACTGAATCAAAGATGGCAATTGCTATAGCTAGAGAAGGTGGAATAGGTATTATTCATAAGAATATGACTATTGAACAACAAGCTAAGGAAGTTGATAGAGTAAAGAGACAAGAAAATGGAGTAATAACAGATCCAATTTTCTTATCTGAAAACCACACTGTAAGAGAAGCTCAAGAATTAATGGCTCAATATAGAATATCTGGAGTTCCAATAACTAGAGGAACTAAGTTAGTTGGAATTATCACTAATAGAGATATAGTTTTTGAAACTAACTTTGATAGATTAGTTTCTGAAGTTATGACTAAGAGCCCACTTATAACATCAGTAGAAGGAACTACTTTAGAAGAAGCTTTAGAAATATTAAAGAAACATAAAATTGAAAAACTACCTTTAGTAGATGCTGACAATAACTTAAAGGGATTAATTACAATTAAGGATATTGAAAAGGTAAAGGCTTTCCCGAATGCTGCTAAAGATTCTAAGGGAAGATTATTATGTGGAGCATCAGTTGGTGTAACTAAAGACATGATGGATAGAGTAGATGCTTTAGTTAAGGCTAGCGTAGATGTTATTACATTAGATACAGCTCATGGACATTCTAAAGGAGTTATGGATGGAGTTAGAGCTATTAAAGCTAAGTATCCAGATCTTCAAGTAATAGCAGGTAATGTTGCAACTGCAGAAGCTACAAGAGATTTAATAGAAGCTGGAGCAGATTGTGTAAAGGTTGGTATTGGACCTGGTTCAATATGTACAACAAGAATAGTTGCTGGTGTTGGAGTACCTCAATTAACAGCTGTTATGGATTGTGCTGAAGAAGGAAGGAAATATGGAGTACCAGTAATTGCTGATGGTGGATTAAAGTACTCAGGAGATATAGTTAAAGCTTTAGCTGGTGGAGCTTCTGTTGCAATGATGGGATCAATGTTTGCAGGATGTGAAGAAGCACCAGGTGAAATGGAAATATATCAAGGAAGAAGCTACAAGGTTTATAGAGGAATGGGATCTCTTGGAGCTATGGAAAAAGGTTCAAGTGATAGATACTTCCAAAATGGAACTAAGAAGTTTGTACCAGAAGGTGTTGAAGGAAGAGTTGCATTTAAGGGTGCTGTAGCAGATACAATTTATCAATTACTAGGTGGAATCAGATCAGGAATGGGATACTTAGGAGCACCAACTCTTGATGATTTATATGAAAATGCT
This sequence comes from Clostridium sp., assembly GCF_032552055.1. Lineage (GTDB taxonomy): Bacteria > Bacillota > Clostridia > Clostridiales > Clostridiaceae > Clostridium. The sequence goes on from NZ_JAWGSV010000135.1 coordinate 1,803, forward strand.
AAGTTTGTTGTACAAACTGCATCAGGAATAAGAGAAAGTCATCCACATGATGTTAATATAACTAAGGAATCACCAAACTACAGCAAATAAATTGCAGTAAATGAATAATGAAGAATTAAGAATTAAGAATTGTGGAAATAACTCAGACGAGCTGAGTTATAAAAGAATGAAGAAAAGGGGAGTTTTGCTATGCAAAATCCACATTTTCTGAAAATCATATTATAAAAATCTGCAAAGATTTTTAATTATAATTTTTTCATTTTTTAATTCTTTCATTAAAAAATGCTTAGCATTTATAACTATTGTTAATATGTCAGTTTTCCTTTAAACTTATATATGTTAAGTTTTATAAATAAATTACGCTTTGGAGGGTCACATGAAAAAAGAATTAGTTTTAGTTGTTGACTTTGGTGGTCAATATAATCAATTAATTGCTAGAAGAGTAAGAGAATGTGGTGTTTACTGTGAAGTTCATCCACATACTATAAGTGTTGATAAAATAAAAGAAATGAATCCTAAGGGAATTATTTTTACAGGGGGACCTAACAGCGTATATGGTGAAGATTCTCCTTTATGTGAAAAAGAATTATTTGAAGCTGGAATTCCGATTCTTGGAATATGCTATGGTTCTCAATTAATGTCTCATATGCTTGGAGGAAAAGTTGCAACTGCTCCTGTAAGTGAATATGGTAAGACTAAGGTTGATGTAGATGTAGAATCTAAGATATTTAAAGGTGTATCACCATCTACTATTTGTTGGATGAGTCATACAGATTACATAGAAAAAGCTCCAGAAGGATTTAATATAGTAGCTACTACTCCTGTATGTCCAGTTGCAGCTATGGAATGTGAAGAAAAGAAGCTTTATGCAGTTCAGTTCCATCCAGAAGTTATGCATACTCAAGAGGGAAATAAGATGCTTTCAAACTTCTTATTCAATGCTTGTGAATGCTCTGGAGATTGGAAGATGGATTCATTTGTTGAAAAGACAATTGAAGAAATCCGTGAAAAAGTTGGAAACGGTAAGGTATTATGTGCATTATCAGGTGGAGTTGATTCATCTGTAGCTGCAGTATTACTTTCAAAAGCTGTAGGAAGCCAATTAACTTGCGTATTTGTTGATCATGGTTTACTTCGTAAAAATGAAGGGGATGAAGTTGAAGAAGTATTTGGACCTAATGGACAATATGACTTAAACTTTATACGTGTAAATGCTCAAGAAAGATTCTACGAAAAGTTAAAGGGTGTAGAAGAACCAGAAGCTAAGAGAAAAATAATTGGTGAAGAATTTATAAGAGTATTTGAAGAAGAAGCTAAGAAGATTGGAACAGTAGATTTCTTAGTACAAGGAACTATTTATCCAGACGTAATCGAAAGCGGACTTGGAAAATCAGCAGTTATAAAATCACACCACAATGTTGGAGGGCTTCCTGACTATGTTGATTTCAAAGAAATAATAGAACCATTAAGACTATTATTTAAGGATGAAGTACGTAAAGCAGGTTTAGAACTTGGAATACCTGAAAAGTTAGTATTCAGACAACCTTTCCCAGGTCCAGGTCTTGGAATACGTATCATAGGTGAAGTAACAGCTGAAAAAGTTAAGATAGTTCAAGAAGCAGATGCAATTTACAGAGAAGAAATTGCAAAGGCTGGAATTGATAAAGAAATTGGTCAATACTTTGCAGCACTTACTAATATGAGATCAGTAGGAGTAATGGGAGATGAAAGAACTTATGATTATGCTATAGCACTTAGAGCTGTAACAACAAGTGACTTCATGACAGCAGAATCAGCTGACCTTCCATGGGAAGTACTTGGAAAAGTAACAACTAGAATAGTAAATGAAGTTAAAGGTGTTAACCGTGTGCTTTATGATTGCACAGGAAAACCACCAGCAACTATTGAATTTGAATAAAAATAGTTAATTTAAAGTTTACCATAGCAGATAGTCCCAGTGATTATCTGCTATTTTTATATGCATTAAAGAGAATAGAATTTATTATAGAGTAAAATTAGCTTAGGAGTGGGATTTATTTACAATGCAATTTTAGAAGGTTCAGTATCTGCTAAAACAGAAAATGTAGTGTTATATGCAACAAGTAATAGGCGTCATTTAGTTAAGGAATCCTTCTCTGATAGAGGTGGAGATGATATTCATATAAATGAAACAATACAAGAGCAGACTTCATTATCGGATAGGTTTGGATTATCTATATGCTTCTCTAAGCCAGATAAAAAAGAGTATCTTGATATTATTAATGGATTAGTAAAAGAGTATATGATTAAAGATATTGAAAATCTTGATATACTTGCAGAGCGTCATGCTATGGAGAGGGGAGGACGTTCAGGAAGAACAGCTCGTCAGTTTGTTGAGTATTTAAAAAGTATGCAAGAATGATATAAAAAGTGACAAAAATATTATAAAAATAAGAGATAAAATTTAAAAGTAAATTATTGACAAGCAATTTCTGTAGTGATATTATAATAACAATAAAAAAAGAGAGAGCAGAGACGTTCTTAAGAAGAATGTCTTTGTTCTCTTTTTTTATTTAAAAAGGGGGTATTATTTTGGATACTACAGTAATAATCGATACTATTTGGGTATTCCTTGCAGCTATTTTAGTTTTCTTTATGAATCTTGGTTTTGCATCTGTTGAAGCAGGTTTTGCAAGAGCGAAAAATACAGTTAACATCCTATCAAAAAACTTCATTGTATTTGCAGTTTCATCTTTAGGATTTATGTTACTTGGATGGGGGCTGATGTTTGGAGGGGACAATCCTTTTATAGGGACTGAGAATTTGTTTATTTTAGGAAATGCTGATCTTTCCTTTTATAATGACACATTAACATCTAATGTTCCTTTTTGGGGTAAATTTTTCTTTCAACTTGTTTTCTGTGGTACCGCAGCAACAATAGTTTCAGGGGCTGTTGCTGAACGTGTTAAGTATATTTCGTTTATTATTTTCTCTTTTGTACTAACACTTTTTATATATCCAATTGTAGGGCACTGGGTATGGGGAGGCGGTTGGCTTGCAAATCTAGGATTTATGGATTTTGCAGGGGATACTGTTGTACACTCAGTAGGAGGCTGGGCAGCTCTTGCAGGTGCAATAGTTTTAGGACCTCGTATTGGGAAATATGGTAAGGATGGTAAAGCAAAGGCTATTCCAGGACATAATATGTCTCTAGCAGTTATAGGTTTATTTGTTCTTTGGCTTGGATGGTTTGGGTTCAATCCTGGATCTACAATGAGTTTTCAAAACCCAGCAGATGTCATGCATATTTTGATGACAACTAACACTGCAGCTATTGCAGCTATATTAACATCTACTGCTACTTCTTGGATTATAATAGGTAAACCAGACTTAGGTATGACTATAAATGGTTGCCTTGCAGGGCTAGTAGGAATTACTGGTAGTTGCGCTTATGTTAGTATTGAGGCATCTTTATTAATTGGTGCAATTTCAGGTATTATTGTTGTATTTGCAGTTATGTTCTTCGATAAGGTAAAGGTTGATGATCCAGTTGGTGCAACAGCAGTTCATCTTTGTTGTGGTATTTTAGGTACAATATTTGTTGGACTATTTGCTAAAGAAGGAATTACAAGTCTTTCAACTAAAAATGGTCTTTTTTATGGAGGGGGCTTTGAATTATTTGGTGCTCAACTTATAGGAATAATTGCAGTTGGTGCATTTGTATTTGCATCCTCTTTACTTATTTGGTATTTAATAAAGAAAACTCTTGGAATTCGTGTATCCCGTGAAGAAGAAATTGTTGGACTTGACATTGGAGAACATGGAAATATCGCTTATCCAGATTTTGCACCAGTTGCTAGTGGAGCGGATTATACAAATAGCCTTGGAGGTATGGAAATAGATAATACAGTTTCTGATACAACTATAAGTTCAGTTTCAAAAGATGTTGCAGTACCTGTGGTGCATCAAGGACCTTCAGGTGAGAAAATTACAAAGGTTACTATAATTACAAATCAAGCTAAGCTATCAGAACTTCAAGATGCACTTGAAAAGCTTGGGGTTACTGGACTTACAGTTACTAATGTTCTTGGACATGGTATGCAAAAGGGTAATGCAACTTATTTCAGAGGTGCTCCTGTGGAGACAAGATTACTTCCTAAGGTTAAGCTTGAGGTTGTAATATGCAAAATCACAACGCAAATCCTTGTTGATACTGTACAGAAGGTACTTTACACAGGAAGTATCGGAGATGGAAAAATATTTATCTATGACGTAGAAGATGTAATCAAGATTAGAACTAAAGAACATGGCTATGATGCATTGCAAGATGAAGAATAGGCGGACTTATAAGTAAATTATAGAATAATAAATTAGGAACTTCCTTTCATACAAGAATTAGATTTTTAAATAATTCAAAACTGAAAGGAAGTTTTTTATTTTATAACATAGTAACAAAATGAATATGAATGCAATATTATATATTATGTAACAAATGAGGAGGAATTTAAACTATGAATAATTATGATGAGCAAAGGCATGTTCATGAGTTTGTTGGTAGTGTAAGACTAGCTGAGCTTAATACTAATGATGTTCATAATCATCGTTTTGCTGGAGTTACTGGACAAGCTATTCCTTGTAAGGGAAGTCATATTCATCGTATAGTAACTAGAACAGATTTCTTTAATGACCATTTTCATATTATAGATGTATTTACAGGTCCTGCAATACAGGTAGGAAAGGGTAGACATGTTCACTTTGTTTATGCTGTTACAAGAGAAAGGGATGGCCATAGGCATGCATTTATAGTTGCTACTTTAATTGAAAATCCTATAGGAGATAATAATCATTGCTAAGACTCATTAATATGTTTCTTAAGTAATAAAATAATATTAGATTTTATATAAATTATTATTTATGAAAAATTTAAGATAGTGGATGTATTATAGATTTACATCCCCTGTCTTTTTTTATTATAGATAATAGTACAAATGAAAAAAGCTATATCTCTGGATTTTAAGAACACAAAGATATAGCTAATATATTTCTAAACTAATAATATCGATATTCTATCAAAAATAATATGATTATCTGTATTTTCTAGAAGATTCATATTTATTTTTACAATTTTTGAAGTGATCTTCGTAATTGTAATCATAGTCTTTATCATATTCTTTTTTACAACAGCAATAATACTCTTCATACTTATCTTTTTTACAATGCTTTTCTTCTTTTCTTTCGCAACCACAGTGCTTATCATCTACTTCACGCCAATTACCATTATTTCTGCAATCTCTACCATGCTTTTCTTCTTTTCTTTCGCAACCACAGTGCTTATCATCTACTTCACGCCAATTACCATTGTTTTTGTAATCTTTATAGCAATCATCTTTGTGAGGCTTTTCTTCTTTTTTATAGCATTTACAGTACATTTCATAACAGTTTTTTTCTTTTTCTTTACAATCGTAGTCTTTATCTTCGTGTTTCTTGCAACAGTCATTATATTTTTTATCTTCTTTTCCATAGTCGCAGTAATCTTTATCTTTTCTAGGTTTTTCTTCTTTTTTATAGCATTTACAGTACATTTCATAACAGTCTTTTTCTTTTTCTTTACAATCGCAGTCTTTATCTTTGTGTTTCTTGCAATAGTCATCATATTTTTTATCTTCTTTTCCATAGTCGCAGTAATCTTTATCTTTTCTAGATTTTTCTTCTTTATGATGACACTTACAGTAGTCTTCATAATCTTTTTCACAATAATCTTTATGAGGTTTTTCTTTCTCTACATAGCATTTACAATAACACTTGCATTTACATTTTTCTTTTTTATCTTCATCTTTCTTTTCACAATGATGATGTTTCTTTTCTTCTTTCTTATTACAGTAGTCATCATAGTCTTTATCTTCATATTCGTAATAAGATTCTTCTTTATCATCTGAATCACAATAGCAATCTTTATCTTTACCATAAGATTTTTCATTATATTCTTCATCATCAAAATAAATATAGAAATTATTATTTGAATCTTTGTTTCCCATGCACAATCATTCCTCTTTAGTTAAATATATTTAGCACTGTAGAAAAGGAAGTATAATTAAAAGTAAATTTTTAATCAATCCACAGTACCATATTCTATACTATGTCAAATTTAATATAAATGTTACTAACTGAAAGGTTGAATATAGGAGTAAAAGATTAAAAATTTTATTTAATAAAGCCTCTATTTTTCATTCTTTCCATATCACCAAATAGTCCCATGCCAGTAGAAAGTTTTCCAAAGCCAAGACTCTCATAAAAACCTTCTTTTCCTGGCGAAGCATATAAAATAAAATTACAGGAAGGTAATTTATTAACTATATTTTCTAATATTAATTTACCTATACTTTTACCTTGATATTCTGGTAGTACAGCAACATCATAAATAGAAGCTTGCCTAATGCCATCTGAAATAGCTCTACCAAAACCTATTAACTTATCATTATCAAAAATAAAAATGACAATTTCACTATTTTCAAAGGATTTTCTATGTATTTCTGTATCAACATAAGTCATCCCAACAGTTTTAATTATATTCCTTACTTCATCCCAATTAATGTTTTCGCAATTAGTTTGAATTTTTAAGTTCATAAATTATATC